>NZ_CP009555.1:1271395-1589244 GCF_000959365.1 Burkholderia oklahomensis C6786 | reverse complement strand
TTGACCGAGATCTCGATCAGGTCGCGCACGATGCTGTCGACGTCGCGGCCGACGTAGCCGACTTCGGTGAACTTGGTCGCCTCGATCTTGATGAACGGCGCATCGGCGAGCTTCGCGAGGCGGCGCGCGATTTCGGTCTTGCCGACGCCCGTCGGCCCGATCATCAGGATGTTCTTCGGCGTGATTTCCGTGCGCAGCGGATCGGCGACCTGCTGGCGGCGCCAGCGGTTGCGCAGCGCGACCGCGACGGCCCGCTTCGCCTTGTCCTGGCCGATGATGTGCTTGTCGAGTTCCGAGACGATCTCGGCAGGGGTCATGGTGCTCATTGCTTCGTCCTTACTCGATGGTCTCGATGATCCGGTTGTGATTCGTGTAGATGCACATGTCGCCCGCGATCTCGAGCGCCTTCTCGACGATGTCGCGCGGGGACAGATCGGTGTTTTCCGCGAGCGCGCGCGCGGCGGCTTGTGCGTACGCGCCGCCCGAGCCGATCGCGCAGATCCCGCCTTCCGGGTCGAGCACGTCGCCGTTGCCGGTGATGACGAGCGTCGTGCTCGCATCGGCCGTGATCAGCATCGCTTCGAGACGGCGCAGCATCCGGTCCGTGCGCCAGTCCTTCGCGAGCTCGACGGCGGCGCGCGTCAGGTTGCCCTGGTGCTTTTCGAGCTTCGCCTCGAAGAGGTCGAGGAGCGAGAACGCGTCGGCCGTGCCGCCCGCGAAGCCGACGAGCACCTGGTTGTTGTAGATGCGGCGCACTTTGCGCGCACCGCCCTTCATCACGATATTGCCGAGCGTGACCTGGCCGTCGCCGCCGAGCGCGACCTTGTCGCCGCGCCGCACGGAGACGATCGTCGTGCCATGAAATTGCTCCATCTGTATTCCTCGAGAAAGACGGGGGATGCGGGGGCCCGCGGGGCGCCGCCGCGTGATGCGGCGCGCGGAAGCCGAGGCCTGGCGGCCGGCTCGACGCGCATTGTCTTCATTTTAGGGCGGGCGCCGCGATATCAAGAGCGGCGTGCGGCGGGCGTCGCCGCAAGGGGAAAGGACGCGGCGGCGGGAAAAGCAAAAGCGCGCGGGAGGCCGCGCGCTTTGTGCAAAGCGTGTCGGGCGCGGAAGGCGGGCCGCGCCGGGAAGGTCAGTCGCCGAACAGCTTCTGACGCAGCTCGCGGCGCTCCTGCGCCTCGAGCGACAGCGTGGCCGTCGGACGTGCGAGCAGACGCGGGATGCCGATCGGCTCGCCCGTCTCTTCGCACCAGCCGTATTCGCCCGAATCGATGCGGGCGAGCGACTGCTGGACCTTCTTGAGAAGCTTCCGCTCGCGGTCGCGCGTGCGCAGTTCGAGCGCGTGCTCTTCCTCGATCGTCGCGCGATCGGCGGGGTCCGGCACGATCACCGTTTCGCGCAGATTCTCGGTCGTCTGGCCCGCATTGCGGAGAATTTCCGCCTGCAATTGTTCGAGCCGATTTTTGAAGAAGGCGAGCTGATCCTCATTCATGTAATCCTTGTCGCTCATCTTCAGGATTTCGGCTTCGGTCAAGAGTTTCTTCGTCATCTGCTTGCTTCTTCAATGTGCGGCGAATCCATGGATATTGCCCGCACTTTGGGATTACCCGCAACAGCCCTTGCAATTGTTTGCTATTCGCTGCGGCGGGGCCGAAAGCCTCCGGATACCGGACCCATCTCGTTCAGTACTCCCTTGGGCGGACCGGATTGCGCGTGACCGGCGGGCGGCCATCCCCGGCGCTCTACCGCGCCGCCCAGGCTCCACGCAAGGATCGGGCCTGCCGTCGCCCTTCTCCAGCGGGCAGGTATTGTAACTGAATCGCAAGCCCTCGCCGTATCGGGTCGATCCCCTGCCGATCAAGCGGTATCCTGAAAATATAACCCGCAAATCAGGAAAAAGCGATGACGTCCGCATGTCGGTCCGCAGCCGGCGCGGCGGCCCTCCCGGCATGCGCGCGGCGGCGGCCGGCGGCTTGCTCGTGGCCGACGCGCGGACGTTCCGCTTGCGGCTGTGGTGACGCGCGGGCTTTGCGGCTGGCTCGGTCGTTCTGCGTTGCTGCGATTCGCCGGTCAAATGTCCGGCGGTCGTGCGGTCGTGCGGTCCGGCGGCTTGCTGCGCGCGGTCCGGCGGCTGTGCGCCATCGAGATCGGCATCGAGCGGCAAAGCCGCCGACACCGCGCCGGCTTCGCGCGCCAGGCCCGTCCGAATCGTACCGCGCCGGCCGCGTCGAGCGAGCCGGTGCGCGGATTCCGCGCCGCGCGCGCCTGCCGCCCGCTTACGCGAGGCAGGCGTCGAGGCCGTCGGTGATGAGGTCGCGCGGCAGGTCGACGCCGATGAACACCATCTTGTTGGTCTTCTTCTCGGCCGGCAGCCACTTCGCCGCGAGGTCGCTGCCCATCATCTGGTGCACGCCCTGGAACACGACCTTGCGGTCGACGCCCTTCATGTACAGCACGCCCTTGTAGCGCAGCATCCGCTCGCCGTAGATCTGCAGGATCCCGCCGAGGAAGTCCTCGAGCTTGTTCGGATCGAACGGGCGGTCGTTGCGGTAGACGAACGACTTGATCTTGTCGTCGTGATGCGCGTGGTGGTGATTATGATGGCCGTGCTCGTGATCATGCTCGCAATGGCCGTGATCATGGTCGCAATGCGCGTGATCGTGATCGTGGTGATGCGCGTGCTCGTGCTCGTCTTCGGCGAGGAAGTCCGGATCGATCTCGAGCTTCGCGTTCAGGTTGAAGCCGCGCAGGTCGAAGATCTCCTTGATGTCCGCGTCGCCGAAGTTCACGACCTTGATCGCCGCCTTCGGATTCATGTGCAGCAGGCGGTGCTTGAGATCCGAGACCGTCTCGTCGTCGACGAGGTCCGCCTTCGTGACGAACAGCCGATCGGCGAAGCCGACCTGGCGCTGCACGACCTCGTGCTCGTCGAGCTGCGCGTCGGCGTGCTTCGCGTCGACGAGCGTGATGACCGCGTCGAGCAGGAATTCGTCGGCGATCTCGCTATCGATGAAGAACGTCTGTGCGACGGGGCCCGGATTCGCGAGGCCCGTCGTCTCGATCACGACGCGGTCGAAATCGAACGTGCCGTCGCGCTTCTTCGCGGCGAGGTCGGCGAGCGCGCGCGCGAGATCGCCGCGGATCGTGCAGCAGATGCAGCCATTGCTCATCTGGATGATCTGCTCGTTCGATTCCTGGACGAGGATCTCGTTGTCGATGTTCTCCTCGCCGAATTCATTTTCGATCACGGCGATCTTCATGCCGTGCTGTTCGTTCAGGATGCGCTTGAGCAGCGTCGTCTTGCCGCTGCCGAGGAAGCCGGTGAGGATGGTGACGGGAATGGCCATGTCGTCGATCGCCTGTGGTTCGTGAAACGGGGTCAAAACTGCTGAAAAAACAGCGCGCCCGGCGAGACTTCCGGGCGCTCAATCATTCATTGAAACATATCTGTCAAGCCCCCGCTGCCGGCCGGACGGCCAGGGCGGCGGGGGCTCGCACTGCGCCGCCCGTTCAAATCGGGGCGATCACGCGATTTGCAACAGCAGCCCTTTCAGATATTCGCCTTCGGGGAACGCGGTCAGCAGCGGGTGGTCGACGCCCGCGCCGAGGCGCTTCAGGATCCGCGCGTCGACCTTCGCGTCGGCCGCCGCGCCCGCGACGATCTTCTGGAACAGGTCCATGTCGATCGCGCCGGAGCACGAGTACGTGAACAACAGGCCGCCCGGGCGCAGCAGCTTGAAACCGCTCAGGTTGATGTCCTTGTATGCGCGCGCGGCACGGTCGACGCTGTCGCGGGTCGGCGCGAATTTCGGCGGATCGAGCACGATGAGGTCGAAGCGCTCGCCTTCTTCGACGAGACGGCGCAGCGTCTTGAACGCGTCGGCGTCGAGCCACTCGGCGCGCGCCGCGTCGAAGCCGTTCGTCACGACGTTTTGCTGCGCGAGCGCGAGCGCGTCGCCCGACGAATCGATCGACACCACCCGCTTCGCGCCGCCTTTCAGCGCCGCGAGCGAGAAGCCGCCCGTGTAGCAGAAGCAGTTCAGCACGTCGCGATCGCGCGCGTACTGCGCGACGAGCGCGCGGTTGTCGCGCTGGTCGACGTAGAAGCCCGTCTTGTGGCCGTTTCGGACGTCGACGTGATACAGCACGCCGTTCTCGTTTGTGATCAGCGTGTCGGGCGGCGCGTCGCCGGCGAGCACGCCCGTCGTCTGTTCGAGGCCTTCCTTCTCGCGGATCGACACGTCCGAGCGCTCGTAGACGTTCGGGCAGCCGGTCGCGGCGACGAGCGCCGCGACGATTGCATCCTTCCACTGCTCGACGCCCGCCGCCATGAACTGGCAGACGAGCTGGCCGCGGCCTGCGCCGGCGGCGCCGTCGTTCGACGCGGCTCGTGCCGCCGCGCCGTCTTCGGCCGCGTGCGCCGCGGTGCCTCCCGCGGGGACTTGCGCCGCGATGTAGTAATCGACGATGAGCCCCGGCAGCCCGTCCGCCTCGCCGAACACGAGCCGCACCGCGCCCGTGCCCGAGATCATCGCGCTGCGATGCGCGATCGCGCGCTGCACGCGCCGCTTGAAGAACGCGTGATCGATCGGCTCGGCCTCGTCGAAGCTCCACGCGCGCAGCCGGATCTGCGAATGCGGGCTGTACGCCGCGCGCGCGAGGAAGCGCCCGTCGTGCGCGCGCACGATGACGGTCGCGCCGGGCGCGGGCTTGCCGTCGACGCGGTCGATCGCGTTCGCGTAGATCCACGGATGGCGGCGCAGCAGGGATTTGTCTTTCGACGGCTTGAGCGTAACGGTATGCATGTCGGGATCGAAAAAGCCGCGTCGGACGCGGCGGGATGTGATTCGGTGAGCGTGGGCGACGCGCGTCAGTCGCGTTTTTTGGCGCGCGGATGCGCGCTGTCGTAAATCTTCGCGAGATGCTGGAAGTCGAGCGACGTATAGACCTGCGTCGCCGAGATGCTCGCGTGGCCGAGCAGTTCCTGCACCGCGCGCAGGTCGCCGCTCGACTGCAGCACGTGCGTCGCGAACGAGTGGCGCAGCACGTGCGGATGGACGTTCGCCGGGATGCCCGCCGCGAGCGCCGCGCGCTTCACGCGCCCGCGCACGACGCCGGGCGACATCCGGTTGCCGCGCACCGACAGGAAGAGCGGATGCGGATCGTGCCTCACGAACTCGCCGCGCACCGCGAGCCATGCGTTGAGCGCGTCGATCGCCTTGCGGCCGACGGGCACCTTGCGCTCCTTGTCGCCCTTGCCGCGCACGGTGACTTCCGCTTCGGCGAGGTCGAGCCAGCCTTCGGAGCGATATTCGCCGATTTTCACGTACGCGACGTCGAGGCCGATCAGCTCGGCGAGCCGCAGCCCGGACGAATAGAACAGCTCGAGGATCGCATGGTCGCGCAGGCTTTCGGCGGTGCCGGACGCCGGCGCGTCCATCAGCGCGGCCGCGTCGTCGACGGACAGCGCCTTCGGCAGCATCTTCGCGCGCTTCGGCGCGCGGATCGTCGCTACCGGATTCGCGTTCATTTCGACGTGCTGCGCGAACCAGCGGTAGAACGCGCGCCATGCGGACAGCCGGTGCGAGATCGAACGCGCCGACAGGCCGCCCGCATGCGCGCGCGCGACCGCGCCGCGCACGTCGACGGCCGTCAGGCTTTCGAGCGGCCGGCCGTTCGCGAGCTTCTTCAGCTCGTCGAGCTCGTGCGCGTACGCGCGCAGCGTGTGGTCCGACAGTTTCCTGACGTGCCGCAGATTCGACAGGTAATCGGCGATCAGGTCGGCGGTCATGGCGCGGTCGGGCGGGCGGGTGGCGAGGCGCTATGCGCGGCCGTCAGTGCGGCAGCAGACGCGTGAGCGCCGCGCTCGCGAGCGCGCCGATCTGCGTGAGAAAATCGGTGCCCATCCCGTCGTGGAAGCGCCGCGGGTCCGGCGAGCCCAGCACGAGCAGGCCGAACGCGCCCGCGCCGTCGCCCGCTGCGGGCGCGCGCAGCGCGATCAGCGCGACCGACTCGGCGGCACCGCTCGCGGCGGGCGCTTCGCCGCCGTCGACGGCCGGCACGGGCGCGACGGGCGCGAGCCACTGCGCGGCCTCGAAGCCGGTATTCGCGCCGCAATAAGGGGTCGCAAGGCTGTTCGTGAAGAGGCGCACTTCCTCGCCGACGTTGCGCGCGAAATCGGCCTGCGCGTAGGTATCGGCGACATCCCAGAGCCTGAGCGCCGTCTGCGGCACGTCGAACACGTCGGCGAGGCCGCCCGCGATCGAGCGCGGCAGCGCGTACGGATCGCGCTCGGCGATCACGCGCGCGGTCCAGTGGTTGAACTTCGCGGCGAGCCCGTCGTTCTCGTGGCCGTAGCGCAGCAGCTCGGCGAGCCGGCGTTCGAGATGCTTGTTCTTGTCCCGCAGCATCTCCATCTGCCGCTCCTGCAGCGACACTGCGGCCTTGCCGTGCGGGTTCGCGAGCTTGATCGTCGCGAGCAGCTCCGCGTGCGTGGCGAAGAATTCGGGGTTGGCGAGCAGGTAGTCGGCGACTTCGCGATCGTTCATGGCGCTTCGTTCAACAGATGAAAAGTCAGGCAAAAGGTTGGACGGACAGGTCGATCACGCCTTCGAAAACGGTCGTCGCCGGGCCGGCCATCAGCAGCGGCGCGTTTTCGTCGCGCGCGCCGTCCCACGAAATCGTCAGCGTGCCGCCATGCGTATGGACCGTGACGGGCGAATCGAGTTGCCCGCGCCGGATGCCCGCCGCGACCGCCGCGCACGCGCCCGTGCCGCACGCGAGCGTCTCGCCCGCGCCGCGCTCGTAGACGCGCAGCTTCACCTCGCGGCGCGACACGCGTTGCATGAAGCCCGCGTTCACGCGCTGGGCAAAGCGCGGATGGCGCTCGATCGCGGGGCCGTCGACGAGCACCGGGAACGCCTCGGCGTCGTCGACGATCTGCACCGCGTGCGGATTGCCCATCGACACGACCGAGATCCAGCGCGTCGCGCCGTTCACGTCGAGCGGCCACAGCGTGTCGGCGCCTTCGCGGCGGCCTTCGAGGCCGCTCGCGTCGAACGGCACGCGCGCCGGCTCGAACACGGGCGCGCCCATGTCGACGACGACCTCGCCGTTGTCCTGCATCGTCAGCATGATCACGCCGTGCTTCACTTCGACGCGCACGCTCGCCTTGTCGGTGAGCCCGTTGTCGCGGACGAACTTGACGAAGCAGCGCGCGCCGTTGCCGCAGTGCTCGACCTCGCCGCCGTCGCAGTTGAAGATCCGGTACTTGAAATCGGCGCCTTCGACGGTCGGCTTTTCGACGAGCAAGAGCTGATCGGCGCCGATCCCGAAGTGGCGGTCGGCGAGCGCGCGCACCTGCGCGTCGGTGAGCGCGGGCAGCGCGCGGGTATAGCCGTCGAGCACGACGAAGTCGTTGCCCGCGCCGTGCATCTTGGTGAACGAGAGTTTCATGGGCGCTATTGTATGCCGCGGCGGCGAGGTCAATAGAAGCTCGGCTCGCCGGGCGGGCGCGTCTTGAAGCGCTTGTGCACCCAGTAGTACTGCTCGGGCATCAGCGGAATCTGCTCTTCGAGGAATGCGTTCATCCGGCGCGCGTCGAGATCGTCGTCGCCCGTCGGATAATTTTCCCAAGGTTTGAACACTTTCAGCCGATAACCCTTGTAATCGGGCAGCACTTCGCCGATGAACGGCACGACCTGCGCATGGCCCGTCTTCGCGAACCGGCCGACCGCGGTCAGCGTGCACGCGGGCACGCCGAAGAACGGCACGAACGTCGAGTTGCGCTGGCCGTAGTCCATGTCGGCGCCGAGCATCACCGGCTTGCGGTCGCGCAGCCAGCGCAGCACGGTGCGCGCGCTGTCGGCGCGGCTCGCCAGCTCCGCGCCGAAGCGGCTGCGGCCGGCCTTGGCCGCGGCCTCGATCTCCGGGTTCTTCATCGGCGTGTAGAGTGAGCCGCACGCGCGGCCGAGCGCGAGATTGATCGCCATCGAGCCGGCTTCGATGCCGACGAAATGGAAACCGAGCAGCAGCGTCGGCGGCATGTCGGGGTCGCTGAGATCGATCTCGCTGTCGATCGTGAACAGCTTGCGGTAGGTCTCTTCCGACGCGAACCATTGATAGCTGCGCTCGACGTAGCTGCGGATCGCGTGCCGGAAGTGCTGGCCGGCCACTTCCTCGCGGCGCGCGTCGCTCCAATCCGGGAAGCAAAGTTTCAAATTGATGTGTACGATGCGCTTTCGCCGGCTGGGGATCTGGTAGAGCAGCCAGCCAAGGCCGTCGCCGAAGCGCGCGGTCAAGCCGTAGGGCAGGACCGCGAGGAATTTGAGGAGCGCGACGGCGAGCTGCGTGCCGAGACGGCCTAGCATGCGAATCCTCCGTCGATCCGGACGGCCGGCGCGATGAGAACAGGGTTGAAGGACAGCGGAAGGAGCAACACGATCGACGCTCTGTGACAATTCGAGAAAGCCGCTATAATACGGGCTTCGCCGAGTTAACTGACAACTTGCGGGGCGAAGCCGGGGGCGCGAAAGCACCCACGGCGCAGGAAATCCGCTAAAGCGTCGCCACTTCGGGCCTCTGGAAGCTGGCTACGTGAACTTCAACCGTAACCACAACAGGAGCCTGAGAACGTGGCAAACGATTATCTCTTTACGTCCGAATCCGTTTCCGAAGGCCATCCGGACAAGGTCGCAGACCAGATCTCCGACGCGATCCTCGACGCAATCCTCGCGCAAGACAAGTATTCCCGTGTCGCAGCCGAAACGCTGTGCAACACCGGCCTCGTCGTGCTGGCCGGTGAAATCACGACGGCGGCGAACATCGACTACATCCAGATCGCCCGCGACACGATCAAGCGCATCGGCTACGACAACACCGATTACGGCATCGACTACCGCGGCTGCGCGGTGCTCGTCGCGTACGACAAGCAATCGCCGGACATCGCACAAGGCGTCGACCGCGCGCACGACAACAACCTCGATCAAGGCGCAGGCGACCAGGGCCTGATGTTCGGCTACGCATGCGACGAAACGCCCGAGCTGATGCCGCTGCCGATTCACCTGTCGCACCGCCTCGTCGAGCGCCAGGCGAACCTGCGCCGCGATGGCCGTCTGCCCTGGCTGCGTCCGGACGCGAAGTCGCAGGTGACGGTCCGCTACGTCGACGGCAAGCCGCATTCGATCGACACCGTCGTGCTGTCGACGCAGCACGCGCCGGACATCGAACTGCCCGCGCTGCGCGAAGCGGTGATCGAAGAGATCATCAAGCCGACGCTGCCCGCCGACCTGATCAAGGGCGACATCAAGTTCCTCGTGAACCCGACCGGCCGCTTCGTGATCGGCGGTCCGCAGGGCGACTGCGGGCTGACCGGCCGCAAGATCATCGTCGACACGTACGGCGGCGCGGCCCCGCACGGCGGCGGTGCGTTCTCGGGCAAGGATCCGTCGAAGGTCGATCGCTCGGCCGCTTACGCGGGCCGCTACGTCGCGAAGAACATCGTCGCCGCGGGCCTCGCGTCGCGCGCGCTGATCCAGGTGTCGTACGCGATCGGCGTCGCCGAGCCGACCTCGGTGATGGTCAACACGTTCGGCACGGGCCGCGTGTCCGACGAGACGATCACGAAGCTCGTTCGCGAGCATTTCGACCTGCGTCCGAAGGGCATCATCCAGATGCTCGACCTGCTGCGTCCGATCTACGAGAAGACCGCCGCCTACGGCCACTTCGGCCGCGAAGAGCCGGAATTCTCGTGGGAAGCCGCCGACAAGGCGCTCGTGCTCGCCGAAGCGGCTGGCGTCGAGCCGGCCGTGCAAGTCGCCTGACGCACGGTTCGCCGTAGCAAACAAAAACCCCGGTCTCGACCGGGGTTTTTTCATTTCGGCTTCGCTCGCGTCCTGCTTCGGCCTTGCCTGCGTTCGTCGCGGCATGCGGCTTGCGGGACGCGGCGAATTGCCGCGTGCTTCGCGCGTTCAGCGTGCGGCGAACACGAACCAGCCGGTGCTCGCTGCGAGACGGCGCGGCCGGTTGATCCGGCGCGGCGCGACGCTCGCGCGATGCAGCGACGGCGCGCGCAGCCGCAGCGCCGGCTTTTGCAGCAGCGAGCGCAGCGCGGTGCGGCGTGCCGCCGCATGCGCACTCATCAGCGACAGGAACGCCTGCAGCCACGCGCGCAGGCCGTCGAACCGCGGCTGGTGCTGGCGAGCGCGCTCGGCGAGCACGCTCGCTCGGGTGCTGTGGTGGCGCAACGCGCGCACGATCCGGTGCGGCGCCGACGGCGCGCACTTCGGGGTGCGGTGAAGACGGGAAGTCAGTCGGAAAGGCATGACGAAAATAATTCGCTCGTAGATTGCGCCCATTTCGGGGCGCGAATGTAAAAACGGCCGTTGTGCGGCACGGGTCGAACCCATCGTACCGAAAGCATCGGTGCGCCGCTGCCCGCGAAAACTAGCAGGTGCGTCGAGACTACAGGCGATTCGTGACGCCAGAAAGTCGCGCTAACCCTTGTGCGCAGGCGCGTGGCGCGCGGGCCTGCCGAACTTAGTGGCGTGCGCGACGCCGACAGTTCCTTTGCGTTACATCAAATTCGCCGCTGCGATCGCGCGCCGTTTTCCGCTTGGCGGCATCGTGGCCGAGCATGTCGCGCACGTCCGCTTTACAATCGATCGTTGATAAAAATTATGTCGAACATCCCATGTCTTCCTTGCACCCGGAGTTGATTCACACGCAGGTCCAGACGCTGCGTGAGCGCGGCTTCGTCGTCGCTCCGGGGCTCGTCGCGCCCGAACGGTGCGCGCAACTGAAGGCGATCGCCGAGCGGCAACTGCACGAAGCGGCGCAGCCGCTCGAATTCGAAGCCGATCTGCGCTATCCGGGCGCGCCCGAATCGCGGCACGCGCCGGGCGGCCATACGGTGCGGCGCCTGCTCGACGCGTACGCGCGCGACGAAGCGTTCGCCGAGCGCGCGACGGCGCCCGAGATCGCCGCGTGGATGCGCGCGTATTTCGGCGAGACGCCGGTGCTGTCGCGCGCGCATCACAACTGCATGATGACGAAGCATCCGGCATACGGCAGCCTGACCGGCTGGCATCGCGACGTGCGCTACTGGTCGTTCGAGCGTCCGGACCTCGTATCCGTGTGGCTCGCGCTCGGGCCGGAGACGAACGAGAACGGCGCGCTGTGGCTCGTGCCGGGTTCGCATGGCGCGGAATTCGGGCCGGAGAGTTTCGACGAAGCGAAGTTCTTCCGCAGCGACGTGCCGGCGAACCGGCAGTTGATCGATCAGGCGGTGTGTCCGGAGCTCGCCGCGGGCGACGTCGTGTTCTTCCACTGCAACACGCTGCATTCGGCGGGTCAGAACCGCACCGATCAGGTGAAGTTCTCGCTCGTGTTCACGTACCACGGCGACAGCAACCGGCCGGTTCCGGGATCCCGTTCGGCGTCGAAGCCGGAAGTGCGCTTCTAGTTCGCCGTTCGCGGCGGCGGGGAGCGGCGAGATTCGCGATGCGCCGCGTGTCGCGCGTTCGTCTCATGCGGGATCGGATGCGCTCGGCGTTGCACCGCGCGCAAGCAACTGATGATCGGACAATGACCGGGCGGCCGCATGCGGCCGCCCGTTTTTTCGTGTCGGGAGCAGTGCCGAAAGCGCGAGCGCGTCAGCGCTTGCCGCTCGGCATCGACAGGCCGATCAGCCCGACGAGCGTCGCGACGACGCCGCCCGCGATCAGCATGATCGTCTTCGTCGAAGGCGAGCCGGTGAAGAAGCGTGCGACGCCGTCGTTGATCGAATGGAACGACTGGCCGCCGAAATACAGCAGCAGAACGCCGCCGACGATGAGCGCAACGGAAATCGCTCGAGTCATGAAAATCCTCGCTGAAACGGATGATGAAGACGCCGCAGTGTAGGGGAGCGCCGCCGTCGCGTCCATCGCGGCAGCGCGTTGCTGCACGATTCGCGATCGTTGGCTAACATGGCCCGCTGAGGTTGGTCCGGACGGATCGCGTCCGGCCTCGTTCAACGTCCTGACGGGAATTCAGATGGCCTACGAAGCAGCTTCCGAGCGCTATGCGGACATGCAGTATCGCGTATGCGGCAAATCCGGGCTCAAACTGCCGGCGCTTTCGCTCGGCTTGTGGCACAACTTCGGCGACACGACGCCGATCTCGACGCAGCGCGAGATCCTGCGCACCGCATTCGATCTCGGCATCACCCATTTCGATCTCGCGAACAACTACGGGCCGCCGTACGGCAGCGCCGAAACGAACTTCGGCCGGCTGCTGCGCGAGGACTTCAAGCCGTATCGCGACGAGCTCCTGATTTCGACGAAGGCCGGCTGGGACATGTGGCCCGGTCCGTACGGCAGCGGCGGCGGCTCGCGCAAGTACGTGCTCGCGAGCCTCGATCAGAGCCTGCAGCGGATGGGGCTCGATTACGTCGACATCTTCTATTCGCACCGCTTCGACGCGCACACGCCGCTCGAGGAAACCGCGAGCGCGCTCGCCACGGCCGTGCAGCAGGGCAAGGCGCTCTACATCGGGATCTCGTCGTATTCGGCGGCGAAGACGCGCGAGATCGCGAAGCTGCTCGCCGAATACAAGGTGCCGCTCCTGATTCACCAGCCCGCGTACAACTTGCTCAATCGCTGGATCGAGCGCGAGCTGCTCGATGCGCTCGACGAGACGGGTTCCGGCTGCATCGCGTTCACGCCGCTCGCGCAAGGGCTATTGACGTCCAAGTACCTGAACGGCGTGCCGGCCGATGCGCGGATCAACAAGCCGGGCGGCGGATCGTTGAAGGACGATCACCTGAGCGCGCAGAACCTCGATCACGTGCGCAAGCTGAACGAGATCGCGCAGCGGCGCGGCCAGAGTCTCGCGCAGATGGCGCTCGCGTGGGTGCTGCGCGATCCGCGCGTGACGTCCGCGCTGATCGGCGCGAGCCGCGCGGAGCAGGTGCGCGAGAACGTCGCGGCGCTCCGGCAACTCGCGTTCAGCGACGACGAGATCGCCGAAATCGATCGCTACGCGACGGAAGGCGGGATCAACTTGTGGGAAAAGCCGTCCACCGATCAGGCGATCTGATCGGTAGTCATCCTGACGACGTGCCTGCCGCCCGCTTTCGGCGTGCCGAAGGCGGCGCAGGCGGATGTGCGTGGCGCGGCGTCGCGGCTAGATCAGCGCGGGGAGCCCTTCGACCAGCAGCACGGCGACGGCCATGCCGAGCATCGCGCCGAGCACGCGCAGCACGTTGTGACGGAATTCGGTCGCGCACGGGATCGCGCCGAGGAACAGCGCACCGGCGAGCGCCATCGGGATCAGCAGGATGAAGTCGCCGATCGTGAAATAAGTCGACATGCGTGTCTCCTTCTTATCTGGCCCGGTCGCGTGCGGGGCAGCCGGTTGCTTCGAGTATAGGTAACGGCCGGCGTTTTTTGGCTATCCGAAGCTTCGTGGCGCGACGAAAGTTCGCAGATTGCCGGGTTTATTGCGAACAATCAGACGGAACGCTTTCATTCTGTCTTTCTAATTGCTTTCCCGTGTTGCGGCGCAGTGAACAAGGCGCCCGCATGTTGCAGTGCGGGCGCCTCGTCTTCGGGCAGTTGTCATTCGCGCGCGGTGCGTCGGAACACGAGCGCGAGCCCCGCGAGAATCGCGATCATGCCGGCGATCTCGAGCGGCGCGAGACGATTGCCGAGCCACACAGCATCCATCAGCGCGGTGACGACCGGGACGAGATAGAAAAGGCTCGTCACGTCGACGAGGTCGCCCTGCTGCATCAGCCGATAGAACAGCAACTGCGCGAATACCGAGATCACGATGCCGAGCCACGCGAGCGGCAGCACGAACGACCAGCTCGCTTCGAACGAGATCGGCTCGAACGGCGCGACCAGCACGCACAGCCCGAGGCCGAGTGCGTTCTGCAGCGGCAGCACGTCGATCGGCGCCGCGCGCACGCGTTTTTGCAGCAGCGCGCCCCTCGTGATCGCGAGCAATGCGCCGAGCGCGCACGCGGCGCCCGACACCGGCGCGTCGCCGCCCGCGATGCTGCGGTAGACGACGAGGCTCAAGCCGATCAGCGCGAGCGCGAGTCCCGCGAGCCGCGCGCCCGATGCGCGGCGTTCGAGCACGACGAGCGTGAGGATCGGCTGCACGCCGAGGATCGTCGCGAGGATGCCGGGCGCGAGCCCGCGCTCGAGCGCGAGCAGATACAGGATCGAGTAGCCGCCCGTGAGCAGCAGCCCGGTCGCGACCGTCGTGCGGCGCGCGCCGGGCGGCGGCAGCCAGCGGCGTCGCGCGAGCGACAGCACGAGCAGCACGAGCGATGCGAGCGCGAAGCGCGCGATCAGGAAAGCGAATGCGGACGCATGCCGCAGGCCGAGTTCGGCGAAGATCGCTCCGCTGCTCCACAGCAGCACGAAGAGCGATGTCGCACCATGCGCGGCGAGCGCGGGTCTGACTGAAGCCATTTGAAATCCACCTGTCGATCGGATCGGAACGCTCCGATCGCACGCGCACGCGAACGCGCCGCGCACGGGCGTGCGGAACGATTCGGTCAGCGGCGAACGGAGAGCGAGAGAAGTTGCGCGGCGGTCAGCCGAGCAGCGCCGCCGGAGGAGGCGGCGCGCCGACGGGCGGCAAAGCGGCAGGCGGACGATGCGCGCACGCGCGCGGCAGCCGTGCGATTGACGGCTTCGATACGGCGCGGGCGGGCAACGAGGGTTTCATCGCGACGAGTGCGAATGGGAATGCAGGAGCGTCAAAGGTAACGCATCGATGCGTCGCCTGGCAATCGCTTCGACGGCGTCATGCCGTCAAGCGGCGCCGACGCGTTCGCGCGCGCGCAGCCACGCCGCCGCGACGACGCCCAGCACGAGCAATGCGCCGACGAGCGTCGCGACGCCCGGCCAGCCGAGCGTGCTCCAGAAGCGTCCGCCGAACGAGCCGACGACGCTCGAGCCGATGTAATACGCGAGCAGATAGAGCGCCGCGGCCTGGCCCTTGCCGTGCTGCGCGAGCCGGCCGACCCAGCCGCTCGCGACCGCGTGACCCGCGAAGAAGCCGAACGTCACGCATGCGATGCCCGCCGCGATCGCCGCGACGGGATGGAGCAGCGTCAGCGCGACGCCCGCGAGCATCACGACGAGGCTCGCGATCAGCACGCGCCCGCGGCCGAGCGTATCGGCGAGCCGCCCCGACAGCGGCGACGCGATGACGCCCGCCAGATAGACGACGAAGATCGCGCTGATCGTCGCCTGGCCCATCGAATACGGCGGCGCGAGCAGCCGATAGCCGATGTAGTTGTAGAGCGTGACGAAGCTGCCCATCAGCACGAACGCCATCAGGAACAGCACGGGCAGTTCGCGCCGTTTGCCGAGATGATGGGCGAGCGACGCGCGATGGTGCGCGAGGTTGAGGCCGCGGCGCGGCGTGAAATGCCGCGACGGCGGCAACAGCATGCGAAACGCGAGCATCGATGCGAGACCGAGCACGCCGATCACGCCGACCGCGATGCGCCACGAGAACAGATCGGTGAGAATGCCGGTGATCACGCGCCCCGCCATCCCGCCGATCGCGGTGCCGCCGACGTAGAGGCCCATCGCGAGTCCGAGCCCGTCCGGATGCACTTCTTCCGCGAGATACGCCATCGCGACCGCGGGCACGCCGCCGAGCGCGAGTCCCGTCAGCGCGCGCAGGATCAGCAACTGATGCCAATGCGGCGCGAACGCGGCGGCGAGCGTGAGGAGCGACGATGCGGTGAGCGATGCCGTCATCAGCTTGTGACGGCTCAGCGCTTCGGAGACGAAGCCCGCGACGAAGACCGCGGCGGCGAGCGCGGCGGTCGAGAACGACAGCGCGAGACTGCTCTGCGCGGGGCTCACGCCGAACGTGTTCGAGAACTCGGGCAAGAGCGGCTGCACGTAGTAGAGCAGCGAAAACGTCGCGTAGCCGGCGAACAGCAGCGCGACGCTCGCGTGCCAGTAACTGCGCGAGCCGCGTTCGAGATACCGCGCCGGCGAAGCGGACGGCGCGCGCTCGACGGCCGATGCCTCGGCCTGACGCGCGCGGGCGGCGGGCCGCGGCGCGCCGGATGATACAGTCACGCTGATTCTCCATGTGAAGCAAACCTCAACGATACGCCGGTTGCCTGTCCGGCGTCGTTTCGTCAGACGAGGCGTTGGCTTTTGGCCGCACTTCAGAATGAATCGCCGAATGGCGGCCGCGCGCGTCAGGGTATGATGGAGCGACGCGCTGCCTTGATAGCGGCGGCGTCGCGGCGGCGAAATCGAAGCATCCCGCGAATTGGCGGTACCTTTGTCGTCAGCTCGCGTTTTCGCGATTCCATGAACGGTGAACAATGGGATACGCGCAACCGTCGCCGCATGGATGCGCAATTCGGGTATTTCCGGCCGGGCAGCACGCGGCCGGCTTTGAAAGCGGGGAAACATCATGCATGTCGGTTCGATTGTCTGCACCACCCACATCGCCGTGCCGAAAGGCGCGCGCGGCATCGTCCAGCGCATTCTCGGGGACATGGCGATGGTGACCTGGTACGCGGGCGTGCCGGGCGAATCCAAGGAGCTCAATACCGAGCCGTTCTTTCTCGAGGATCTGATCGACACCGGCGAATCCGTGCTCCCCGCGGGCGCCGCGCTGCACTGACCGCTCGTCTTTCGGCTCCGCGCGCGGCACAATGCGGGGCATGAACGACGCCACTTCCGAATCCACCGCAGCCGGCGACGACGCCGGCCTGCCTTTTGCAGGCCTCACGCCGGAGCGCGTGCTCGACGCGCTCGACAGCGTGCTGATCCCCGCCGGTTCTCGCACCGACGGGCGCCTGCTCGCGCTCAACAGCTACGAAAACCGCGTCTATCAGGCGGGCATCGAAGACGGGCCGCCGATCGTCGCGAAGTTCTATCGTCCGCATCGCTGGCCGGACGACGCGATCCTCGAAGAGCATGCGTTCGTCGCCGAACTGGTGGCGCGCGAGATTCCGGCCGTGCCGGCGCTCGCGTTCGACGGCCGCACGCTGCACGCGTTCGAAGGCTTCCGCTTCGCGATCTTCGAGCGGCGGGGCGGTCGCGCGCCCGAGCTCGATCGTCGCGACACGCTCGAATGGCTCGGCCGTTTCATCGGTCGCATTCACGCGGTCGGCGCGACGAAGCCGTATGTCGCGCGGCCCACGCTCGATATCCATACGTTCGGCTACGAGCCGCGCGATTTCCTGCTGTCGCACGACTTCGTGCCGGACGATGTTCGGCCTGCTTACGAAGCGGCGGTGACGCTCGCACTGGAAGGCGTCGCGCAAGCGTACGAGCGCGCGGGCGACGTGCGGATGCTGCGCGCGCACGGCGACTGCCATCCGAGCAACGTGCTGTGGACCGACGCGGGCCCGCACTTCGTCGACTTCGACGACAGCCGGATGGCGCCCGCCGTGCAGGACTTGTGGCTGCTGCTGCCCGGCGACCGGCCGGACGCGACGTGCGCGCTCGCCGATCTGCTCTCCGGCTACGAGGACTTTTGCGAATTCGATCCGCGCGAGCTGCATCTGATCGAGGCGCTGCGCACGCTGCGGCTCATTCATTACGCGGCGTGGCTCGCGCGCCGCTGGGACGATCCCGCGTTTCCGGCCGCGTTTCCGTGGTTCAACACGCATCGCTATTGGGAAGCGCGCGTGCTCGAATTGCGCGAGCAGATCGGCGCGATGCAGGAAGGGCCGTTGTGGCCCGTGTGATCCCGTGTGACGTTCGCCGTGCCGGTCGGGCGCGGCTTGCGCTCGATCGACATCTTGGATGCGTGCGCGGCAGTCTGCGCGGCGGTCTTCGCGATCCCATGACGTCGGCTTCCCTGACGATCGATTGATCGCATCGCATCGCATCGCCTCGCCTCGCATCGCATCGCCTCGCATCGCATCGCCTCGCATCGCATCGCATCGCCTCGCACGCGACGACGCTCGCCCGGCGCGAGCGCCGTCGCTTCCCTTGCGGGCGTCGGCGGCGTTGACGCCCCGCTTCAACGGCCTCCGGTGAGCGACTTGCGCAGCACGTCCTTCAGCGCGGCGAACACCGGATTGTCGTTGTCCTTCCGATACGCGAGCATCAGCTCGACGGGCTTCGCCGGCGTCGTGCGCACCGGCCGATAGACGACCCCTTCGAAGTGCAGCATCGACGCCGCCGCCGGAATCAGCGCGGCGCCGATGCCCGCGCGCACCAGCGCCAGCATCGAATGGATCTGGCTCACGTATTCGACGATGTCGGGCAGCACCTCGGCGCGCTCGAACAACCCGCTCACCAGTTGGTGAAAATAGCGCGCCTCGTACGGCGAATACATCAGCAGCGGCCGGCCTTCGCAATCGCGCAGCGTCGGGCGCTTCGGCCATGCGTCGGCGGCGGCCTCCGGCAACGCGAGCACGAGCGCCTCCTGCACGCACGGCACCGATGCGAGCTCGCCGTGCTCGACAGGCGGGCGCAGCAGGCCGACGTCGATCAGCCGCGCGTCGAGCGCTTCCAGCTGCGCGCCGCTCACCATCTCCTTCAGCGTCAGCCGCACGTCGGGCGACGCGGCGCGCACCGCGCTCACGAGCGACGGCAGCAGGCCGTAGCCGACCGACGCGGTGAAGCCGATCGCGAGCGTGCCGGCCGCGCCCGTCGCGACGCGGCGCGCGCTCGCCGCCGCTTCTTCGGCGAGCCGCAGAATGCGGGCCGCGTCGGGCAGGAAGCTGCGCCCGGCCGCCGTCAGCTTCACCGAGCGGCTCGTGCGCCCGAGCAGCTCGGTGCCGATCTGGTGCTCGAGCAGGCGCACTTGCCTGGAGAGCGGCGGCTGCGTCATGTGCAGGCGCTCGGCCGCGCGTCCGAAGTGCAATTCCTCGGCGACCGCGACGAAGCAGCGAAGCTGGCTCAGTTCGAACATTGATTCAAAATAGGTATTGATTGAGTCATTCGTTATCTTGGACTTGAATCGTTCACGGTGCAAGAATCCGTTCACCATTTGTCACGCCGCACCGGCACGAACGCTCATGTCACGCTATCCGCCCACCGAATTCGCCCGCCAGATCGGCTCTGGCCTGCTGTCTTTTCCGGTCACGCACTTCAAGCCCGATCTGTCGTTCGACGAGGCCGCCTATCGCGCGAACCTCGGCTGGCTGTTCAGCCACGACGCCGCGGGCCTCTTCGCCGCGGGCGGCACGGGCGAGTTCTTCTCGCTGACGCCCGCCGAAGTCGACCGCGTCGTGCGCGCGGCGATCGCCGAGACCGGCAGCCGGCTGCCCGTGATCGCGCCGGCGGGCTACGGCACCGCGATGGCGATCGAATACTGCAAGGCCGCCGAAGCGGCCGGCGCCGACGGCATCCTGCTGTTTCCGCCGTACCTGACCGAAGCGTCGGCCGACGGCGTCGCCGCGCACGTCGAGCAGGTCTGCAAGGCGACGCGTCTCGGCGTGATCGTCTACAACCGCGCGAATCAGGTGCTCGACGAAAACGCGCTCGCGCGCCTGGCCGAGCGCTGTCCGAATCTCGTCGGCTTCAAGGACGGCGTCGGCGACATCGAGCTGATGACGCGCATCTACACGCGCCTCGGCGATCGCTTCACGTACGTCGGCGGCCTGCCGACCGCCGAGACGTTCGCGCTGCCGTACCTGACGCTCGGCGTGACGACGTACTCGTCGGCGATCTTCAACTTCGTGCCGCGCTTCGCGCTCGATTTCTACGCGGCCGTGCGCGCGCAGGATCACGCGAGGGTGTACGCGATGCTCGATCAGTTCGTTCTGCCGTACATCGCGCTGCGCAATCGCAAGCGCGGCTATGCGGTGTCGATCGTGAAGGCAGGCATGAAGGTGATCGGCCGCAGCGCGGGCCCCGTGCGCGCGCCGCTCACCGATCTGACGGGCGAGGAGATCGCCGAGCTGTCCGCGCTCGTTGCGCGCGTCGCCGACGTCGCCGAGGCGGAAGCATGTCTCTGAGCGGCGAGCTGATGCTGGGCGGCGAACGCGTCGCGCCCGGCGAGCGCACCGTGCGCGCGATCGATCCGGCGACCGGCGCGACGCTCGGGCCCGCGTTCGCGCTTGCGAGCCGCGCGGACGTCGCGCGTGCGTGCGAGCTGGCCGACGCCGCGTTCGACGCGTATCGCGATGCCGCGCCCGATGCGCGCGCCGCATTGCTCGACGCGATCGCGGCCGAGATCGAAGCGATCGGCGATGCGTTGATCGAACGCGCGATCGCCGAAACCGCGCTACCGCGCGCGCGACTCGAAGGCGAGCGTGCGCGCACCTGCAATCAGCTGCGCTTGTTCGCATCGGTCGTGCGCGCGGGCGACGCGGTCGGCGCGCGCATCGATCCGGCGCTGCCCGAGCGCAAGCCGCTGCCGCGCGCCGATCTGCGGATGCGGCGCATCGCGCTCGGACCCGTCGCGGTGTTCGGCGCGAGCAACTTCCCACTCGCGTTTTCGGTGGCGGGCGGCGATACCGCTTCCGCGCTCGCGGCGGGGTGTCCCGTCGTCGTGAAGGCGCACCCCGCACATCCGGGCACGTCCGAGCTCGTCGGCCGCGCGGTCGCGGCGGCGCTCGCGCGATGCGGGCTGCCGGCGGGCGTGTTCTCGCTCGTGCAAGCGGACAACGATGCCGCGGGCGCGCTCGTCGCCGATCCGCGCATTCAGGCGGTCGGCTTCACCGGCTCGCGCGCGGGCGGCCAGGCGCTGCTGCGCATCGTGCAATCGCGTGCGCGGCCGATTCCGATGTACGGCGAGCTGAGCGCGATCAATCCGGTATTCCTGCTGCCCGACGCGCTCGAGACGCGCGGCGGCGCGCTCGGCCGGCAATTCGTCGCGTCGCTGACGCTCGGCGCCGGGCAGTTCTGCACGAACCCGGGCTTGCTGCTCGCGATCGACGGGCCGGGCGTCGACGCGTTCGCGAACGCCGCAGCCGACGCGCTCGAAACGAGCGCCGCGCAGCCGATGCTGACGCCCGGCATCCACGCGGCATACGTGCGCGGCGTCGAGCGTCTGTCGAGCGCGGCCGATGTGCGTTGCATTGCGCGCGGCGACGCGAGCGACCTGCCGAATCGCGGACGCGCCGGTTTCTTCGAAACGGGTGCGCAGCACTTCATCGCGCAGAGCGCGCTGCACGACGAGATCTTCGGCGCGACGGCGCTGCTGGTGCGCTGCCGCGACGCGGCCGAGCTGCGCGCGGTCGCCGAAGCGCTCGACGGCCAACTGACCGCGACGCTGCATCTCGACGCCGGCGACGCGCCGCTCGCGCGCGCGCTGCTGCCGGTGCTCGAACGCAAGGCGGGCCGCATCGTCGCGAACGGCTGGCCGACGGGCGTCGAAGTGTGTGACGCGATGGTGCACGGCGGTCCGTGGCCGGCGACGACGGATGCGCGCGCGACGTCGGTCGGCACCGCGGCGATCGAGCGCTTCCTGCGGCCGGTCTGCTATCAGGACCTGCCCGCCGAGCTGCTGCCGCCGGCGCTGCGAGACGACAATCCGCTGCGGCTGCGCCGCCTCATCGACGGAAACTGGGTCTGACCGCGATATCCGGACAAGCCGGGCCGCACCGGGTCCGGCACTGAAACGACCGGCGCATAATGGACGCCGGCGGAAGGAGGAGACAATGGACATCAAAGCCCCCGCCGTGGGTGCGCGCAGCGTGCCGCGCGTCGAGCGCGTGAGCCGCGTGCGCTTCATGATTCTCGCGATGCTGTTCGTCGTGACGACGATCAACTACGCGGACCGCGCGACCATCTCGATCGCCGGCGCGGCGATGCAAAAGGATCTCGGCATCGATGCGGTGTCGCTCGGCTACATCTTCTCCGCATTCGGTTGGGCATACGTGATCGCGCAGATCCCGGGCGGCTGGCTGCTCGATCGTTTCGGATCCCGACGCGTTTATGCGGCGAGCATCCTGATGTGGTCGATCTTCACGCTCGCGCAAGGCGCGATCGGCTTCTTCTCCGGCATGGCCGCGATCGCGATCGTGTTCGCGCTGCGCTTTCTCGTCGGCATCGCGGAAGCGCCTTCGTTTCCGGCCAACAGCCGGATCGTCGCCGCGTGGTTTCCGGCGAACGAGCGCGGCACCGCATCGGCGATCTTCAATTCCGCGCAGTACGCGGCGACCGTGATCTTCGCGCCGCTGATGGCGTGGCTCGTGAACACGTTCGGCTGGCACTACGTGTTCGTCGTGATGGGCGTGATCGGCGTCGCGGCGGCATTCGCGTGGCGGCTTTTCGTACGCGATCCGAAGGATCATCCGCGCATCACGCGCGCGGAAATCGAGTACATCGAGAACGGCGGCGGCCTCGTCAACATGGACCGCGCGGGCGTCTCGAAAGCCGAAGGCCCCGATCTCGGCTACATCAAGCAGTTGCTGAAGAACCGGATGATGATGGGCGTCTACGTCGCGCAGTACTGCATCAACGCGCTCACGTACTTCTTCATCACCTGGTTCCCGGTGTATCTCGTGCAGGCGCGCGGGATGTCGATCCTGAAGGCGGGCTTCGTCGCGTCGGTGCCGGCCGTCTGCGGCTTCCTCGGCGGCATTCTCGGCGGGCTCATCTCCGATGCGCTGCTGCGTCGCGGCGCGTCGCTGTCGGTCGCGCGCAAGGTGCCGATCGTGCTCGGCATGCTGCTGTCGATCAGCATGGTGGTCTGCAACTACGTCGACACGCAGGCGATCGTCGTCGCGGTCATGGCGCTGTCGTTCTTCGGCAAGGGCATGGGCGCGCTCGGCTGGGCGGTCAATTCGGACACCGCACCGAAGCAGATCGCCGGCCTGTCCGGCGCGCTGATGAACACGTTCGGCAATCTGTCGAGCATCACGACGCCGATCGCGATCGGCTACATCGTCAACCGGACCGGCTCGTTCAACGGCGCGCTGGTCTACGTGGGGCTTCATGCGCTTGTCGCGTGCGTCTGCTACCTGTTCGTGGTGGGCGAGATCAGGCGCGTCGAACTGAAGCCGGCATCGTAAGCGGAACCATCGAGCATGACGTCGAATACGATCGAAGCCGTCACGCATGCGCGCACGCACACGCCGCGCGTCACGCGGATGCAGGTGATTCCAGTCGCGGGGCGCGACAGCATGCTGCTGAACCTGTGCGGCGCGCACGCGCCGTTCTTCACCAGAAACATCGTGATCCTGAACGACGACGCCGGTCATGTCGGCGTCGGCGAGGTGCCGGGCGGCGAAGGAATCCGCCGCGCGCTCGAGCGCGCGGCGCCGCTCGTCGTCGGCCAGCCGGTCGGGCGCACGAACGGCGTGCTCGCCGATATCCGTCGCTCGCTCGCGGGCGACGGTCCGGCCGCGCGCCAGTCGACCGTCCATCAGGTGAGCTCGGCGTCGGAGGCCGCGGTGCTGCGGCAGCCGCACGAGATCAATCTGCGGATGGACAACGTCGTGACCGCGGTGGAAGCCGCGCTTCTCGATCTGCTCGGCCAGTTCATCGGCGTGTCCGTCGCCGATTTGCTCGGCGCAGGCCGGCAGCGCGATGCGGTGCCGATGCTCGCGTATCTGTTCTACATCGGCGAGCGCCGCAAGACCGACCTGCCGTATCCGGAGGGCATCGACGGCGCCGACGACTGGCTGCGCGTGCGCCGCGAAGCCGCGACGACGCCCGCGCAGATCGCGCGCCTTGCCGAAGCCGCCGCCGATCGCTACGGCTTCGCCGACTTCAAGCTGAAGGGCGGCGTGATGGAAGGCGAGGACGAGATGCAGGCGGTCGCGGCGATCAAGGCGCGCTTTCCGCGCTCGCGCGTGACGCTCGATCCGAACGGCGCATGGTCGCTCGGCGAAGCGATCGCGTTGTGCAAGGGCCGGCGCGATCTGCCCGCGTATGCGGAAGATCCGTGCGGGCCGGAGGACGGCTATTCGGGCCGCGAGATCATGGCCGAATTCAAGCGCGCGACCGACATGCCGACGGCGACCAACATGATCGCGACCGATTGGCGGCAGCTCGGTCATGCGGCGTTGCTGCAGGCGGTCGACATTCCGCTCGCCGATCCGCATTTCTGGACGATGCAGGGCTCGGTGCGCGTCGCGCAGTTGTGCGACGAATGGGGGCTCACGTGGGGTTCGCATTCGAACAATCATTTCGACATTTCGCTCGCGATGTTCACGCACGTCGCGGCGGCGGCGCCCGGCGACATCACCGCGATCGACACCCACTGGATCTGGCAGGAGGCCGACGAGCGCCTGACGCGCGAGCCGCTGCGGATCGCGCGCGGGCGTGTCGCCGTGCCGGATCGGCCGGGACTCGGCGTCGAGCTCGACATGGATCGCGTGATGCAGGCCCACGCGCTGTACGAGACCCTCGGACCCGGCGCGCGCGACGACGCACGGGCGATGCAATACCTCGTTCCGGGCTGGACCTACGACCCGAAACGGCCGAGCCTGAGCGCCGCCGCCGCGCGCGCGGCCGGGCGCGGCGCATGAACGCTTCGATGGAGACACACGTGATTCAAACCGAATTGAGCCGTACGACGACGCCCGTCGTGTCCGACCTGCGCGTCGTGCCCGTGGCCGGACGCGACAGCATGCTGCTGAACCTGAGCGGCGCGCACGGTCCGTTCTTCACGCGCAACGTCGTGCTGATCCGCGACAGCGCGGGCAATACGGGCGTCGGCGAAGTGCCCGGCGGCGAGGCGATTCGCCGCACGCTCGACGATGCGCGCGCGCTCGTCGTCGGCCAGCCGATCGGCCGCTGGCAGGCCGTGCTGAACGCGGTGCGCGGACGCTTCGCCGATCGCGACGCGGGCGGCCGCGGCTTGCAGACGTTCGACCTGCGCGTCGCGATTCACGCGGTGACGGCGCTCGAAGCCGCGCTGCTCGATCTGCTCGGCCAGCATCTCGACGCGCCGGTCGCCGCGCTGCTCGGCGAAGGCCAGCAGCGCAGCCGCGTGCCGATGCTCGGCTACCTGTTCTACATCGGCGATCGCAACCGTACCGATCTCGATTACCGCAGTGAGACGGGCGCCGACGACGCATGGTTTCGTCTGCGCAACGAAGCGGCGCTCACGCCCGATGCGGTGGTGCGTCTCGCCGAAGCCGCGCACGCGCGCTACGGATTTCAGGACTTCAAACTGAAGGGCGGCGTGCTGTCGGGCGACGACGAAATCGCGGCGGTGACGGCGCTTGCGAAGCGCTTTCCGAACGCGCGCATCACGCTGGACCCGAACGGCGCGTGGTCGCTGCGGGAGGCGATCCGCCTCTGCCGCGGCAAGGACGATGTGCTCGCGTACGCGGAAGATCCGTGCGGCGCGGAGAACGGCTACTCGGGCCGCGAGATCATGGCCGAGTTTCGCCGCGCGACCGGCCTTCCCACGGCGACCAACATGATCGCGACCGACTGGCGTCAGCTCGGTCACGCGATCCGGCTCGGCTCGGTCGACATTCCGCTCGCCGATCCGCATTTCTGGACGATGCGAGGCTCGGTGCGCGTCGCGCAGTTGTGCGACGAATGGGGGCTCACGTGGGGCTCGCATTCGAACAGTCACTTCGACATTTCGCTCGCGATGTTCACGCACGTCGCGGCGGCGGCGCCCGGCGACATCACCGCGATCGACACGCACTGGATCTGGCAGGACGGCCAGCGCCTGACGCGCGAGCCGTTGCGCATCGAGGACGGTCACGTCGCCGTGCCGCAGCGCGGCGGGCTCGGCGTCGAGATCGACGAAGCGGCGCTCGAGGCCGCGCACCAGCTTTACCTGGAACACGGCCTGGGCAGCCGCGACGACGCGGTCGCGATGCAATACCTGGTGCCGAACTGGACGTTCGACAACAAGCGGCCTTGTCTCGTGCGTTGAGCGACGTCGACCATTCACGGAGCATTCGATGCTGGAATCCACATTGACCGGCGACACGCGCGCGCGATCGGACAACGCGCTGACGATCCGCGTGCACGACAGCGACAACGTCGCGATCGTCGTCAACGCGCGCGGCCTGCCCGCCGGCGCGACGCTCGCCGACGGCACCGTGCTCGTCGAAGGCGTGCCGCAGGGGCACAAGGTCGCGCTCGCCGATCTCGCCGAAGGCGACGCGGTGATCCGCTACGGCGAAGTGATCGGCTGCGCGGCGAAGCCGCTGCCGCGCGGCAGTTGGGTCAACGAGCACGCGGTGCGGCTGCCGTCGGCGCCCGCGCTCGCCGAGCTGCCGCTCGCGACGCGTCACGATCCGAAGCCGCCGAAGCTCGACGGCTACACGTTCGACGGCTATCGCAACGCGGACGGCACCGTCGGCACGAAGAACGTGCTCGGCATCATGACGAGCGTGCAGTGCGTCGCGGGCGTCACCGATTACGTGGTCGCGCGGATCAAGCGCGAGCTGCTGCCGCGCTATCCGAACGTCGACGATGTCGTCGCGCTGAACCACACGTACGGCTGCGGCGTCGCGATCAACGCGCCGGCCGCGATCGTGCCGATCCGCACGTTGCAGAATCTCGCGCTCAATCCGAACTTCGGCGGCGAGGTGATGGTGATCGGCCTCGGCTGCGAGAAGCTCGTGCCCGAGCGCCTCGTGCCGGAATCGCTCGCGCCCGGCGGGCGCATTCCGATCGAGGTCGCGGGCACGGCCGATTCGCCCGTGCTTCGTCTGCAGGACGAAGCGTTCGACGGCTTCGGCGGGATGGTCGACGCGATCATGGAGATGGCCGGCCGGCGTCTCGCGCAGTTGAACCGGCGCCGCCGCGAGCCGTGCCCGGCGTCCGATCTCGTCGTCGGCGTGCAGTGCGGCGGCAGCGACGCGTTCTCGGGCGTCACCGCGAATCCTGCCGTCGGCTTCGCGGCCGATCTGATCGTGCGCGCGGGCGGCACGGTGATGTTCTCCGAAGTGACCGAAGTGCGCGACGCGATTCACCTGCTGACGCCGCGCGCGATCGACGAGGACGTCGGCCGCGCGCTGCTGCGCGAGATGGCGTGGTACGACGATTACCTGAAGCGCGGCGAGACCGACCGCAGCGCGAACCCGTCGCCCGGCAACAAGACGGGCGGGCTCTCGAACGTCGTGGAAAAGGCATTGGGCTCGATCGTCAAATCGGGCACGAGCCCGATCGTCGACGTGCTCGGGCCCGGCGAGAAGATGCGGCGCAAGGGGCTGATCTTCGCGGCGACGCCCGCGAGCGATTTCGTCTGCGGCACGCTGCAGCTCGCGTCGGGCATCAACCTGCAGGTGTTCACGACGGGGCGCGGCACGCCGTATGGCCTCGCGATGGCGCCCGTCATCAAGGTGTCGACGCGCAAGGCGCTCTCCGAGCGCTGGCACGACCTGATCGATCTCGACGCGGGCCGCATCGCGACCGGCGAGGCGAGCATCGCCGACGTCGGCTGGGAGCTGTTCCGTCTGATTCTCGATGTCGCGAGCGGCCGCCGCCAGGTGTGCGCCGACGCGCTCGGCCTGCACAACGCGCTCGTTCTGTTCAATCCCGCGCCGGTGACCTGATCATGACCGACATCCTTCATTCGAACGACGACGCTTCGGCGGCAGGCGGCGATCCGCTCGACGGCGTCGCCGCGCACTGCGGCCGCATCCTGCTGACCGGTGCGGCCGGCAATCTCGGCCGCGTGCTGCGCGATCGGCTGCATCGCTACGCGGATGTCGTGCGCGTATCCGATATCGCGCCGCTCGACGGCGCGCGGCCCGGCGAGGAATGCGTGCGCTGCGATCTCGCCGACGCGGCGGCCGTCGACGCGCTTGTGCGCGGCGTCGACGTGATCGTGCATTTCGGCGGCGTGTCGGTCGAGCATCCGTTCGATACGGTGCTGCCCGCGAACATCGCGGGCACGTATCACGTGTACGAAGCGGCGCGCCGGCACCGCGTGCGCCGCGTCGTATTCGCGAGCTCGAATCACGTGACGGGTTTCTACGCGCAGGGCGAGCGCATCGATACGGCCGCGCCGCCGCGACCCGACGGCTACTACGGGTTGAGCAAGGCGTTCGGCGAGCAGCTCGCGCAGTTCTATCACGATCGCTACGGCATCCAAAGCGTGTGCATTCGCATCGGTTCGTCGTTTCCGGAGCCGAAGGATCGCCGCATGCTCGTCACGTGGCTCGGCTACGACGATCTCGAGCAGCTCGTGCGGCGCGCGATGTTCGTGCCGCGCGTCGGCTGCACGATCGTCTACGGGATGTCGGCGAATCGCGATGCATGGTGGGACAACGCGCGCGCCGCGCATCTCGGCTACCGGCCGACGCAGTCGAGCGAGCCGTGGCGCGAGCAGATCGAGCGCACGCAGGCGCCGCTGCCCGACGACGATCCGGCGCGCCGCCATCAAGGCGGCGCGTTCGTGACGGCCGGCCCGTTCGGAGACTGACGCCATGCGCGCGTCGACATCGGTCGAGCGGATCGGCGACATGCGCTGCGGCGTCGGCGAAAGCCCCGTGTGGCACGCGGGCGAGGCAGCGCTCTACTGGACCGACATCACGGGCCGCGCGCTGTGGCGTTGGGAATCCGAAACGAATCGCGCGCACGCGTGGGTGTTGCCCGAGATGGCGGGCTCGATCGCAATGATCGCCGACGGCGGGATCGCGCTTGCGATGCAGACGGGCGTCTATCGCGTGCCGCGTCCCGCGCCGGGCGCGCCGCTGCCCGAGCCCGTGCTGCTCGCGGGCGTCGCGCACGCGGCAGACGGCATGCGCTTCAACGACGGCCGCTGCGATCGGCAGGGACGTTTCTGGGCGGGCACGATGGCGTGTGACACGTCGCTTGCGCGCGCATCGGGCCGGCTCTATCGGCTCGATTCGAACGCGCGCGCGCTCGCCGCCGAGTGCGATGCGCTGATCGTGCCGAACGGGCTCGCGTTCAGCCCGGACGGCCGCACGATGTATCTGTCGGACTCGCATCCGACGCGCCGGATCGTCTGGGCGTTCGACTACGACGTCGATGCGGGACGCCCGCACGGGCGGCGCGTGTTCGTCGACATGAACGCGCACGCGGGCCGGCCCGACGGCGCGGCCGTCGACGAGGACGGCTGCTACTGGATCTGCGGCATCGATTCCGGATACGTGCATCGCTTCACGCCGGACGGCAGGCTCGATCGCAGCATCGCGGTGCCGGTCGCGAAGCCGTCGATGTGCGCGTTCGGCGGCGCGCGGTACGACACGCTGTTCGTCACGTCGATACGCACGGACGACGATCCGCTGTCGGGCGCGACGTTCGCGCTGGACCCCCGCGCATGCGGCTTGCCGGAGTCGGCGATGCGGCTCTGAGCGCGCCGCGCCGCATCGCATCGCGCTCGCACGCGAAGCATTCGCACCATTCGAAGGCACGCGACGACGGGCAACGACATACAACGACATGCGACAAAGGACGGAGACACCATGAACGTAAAGCGGATCGGCAACGTGCGCTGGTGGATGATCGGGCTCGTGACGCTGGGCCTCATCGTCAACTATCTCGCGCGCAACGCGCTCGCGACGGCGGCGCCCGAAGTCAACAAGCTGTTGAATATCTCGACGCAGCAATACGGCTTCATCGTCGCATCGTTCCAGGCGGCGTACATGGTGATGCAGCCGATCGCAGGCTATGCGCTCGACCTGCTCGGCACGAGGCTCGGCTTCGCGCTGTTCGCGCTGGCGTGGTCGCTCGTCTGCATGCTGCACGGCACGGCCGGCAACTGGATCGCGCTCGCCGCGTTCCGCGCGATGCTCGGCATCACCGAAGCCGCCGGCTTTCCGTCGGCGCTCAAGGCGACCTCCGAATGGTTCCCCGCGCACGAGCGCTCGATCGCGACCGGCTGGTTCAACATCGGCTCGTCGGTCGGCGCGCTCATCGCGCCGCCCCTCGTCGTCTGGTGCATGCTGCACGGCAGCTGGCGCATCGCGTTCGTCGTCGTCGGTGCGCTCGGGTTCGTGTGGAGCGCACTGTGGTTCGCGTTCTATCGGTCGCCCGCGCAGCAGCCGCGCCTCACCGCCGCCGAGCGCGACTACATCGTCGCCGGACAGGAAGCGCCGCGCGCGGGCGCGGCGAAGCCGTCGTGGGGCGCGATCGTGAAGAGCCGGCGCTTCTGGGGGCTCGCGATTCCGCGCTTCCTGTCCGAGCCCGCGTGGCAGACGTTCAACTTCTGGATTCCTCTGTATATGGCGACCGTGCGCCACATGAATCTGAAGGAGATCGCGATGTTCGCGTGGCTGCCGTTCCTCGCGGCCGACCTCGGCTGTCTGTTCGGCGGCTATCTCGCGCCGTGGTATCGGAAGCGCTTCGGCACGACGCTCATCGCATCGCGCAAGATGGTGATGGCAACGGGCGCGCTGTGCATGATCGGGCCGGCGTGCATCGGGCTCGCGACGAGCCCGTACACCGCGATCGCGCTCTTCTGCGTCGGCGGTTTCGCGCATCAGACGCTGTCGGGCGCGCTCTACACGCTCGCGTCGGACGTGTTCGGCCGGCACGAGGTCGCGACCGCGACGGGGCTCGCGGGCATGTCCGGCTATCTCGGCGCGACGCTCTTCTCGCTCGCGGTCGGCGCGCTCGTCGCGGTCGTCGGCTACGATCCGCTGTTCGTCGCGCTCGCCGCGTTCGACATCGTCGGCGCGGTCGTCGTCTGGACGTTGTTGCCCGATGCGCAGCCGCGCGCGCCTTCGAACGCCGCGCCGGAACATTCGCCGGCCGCATCGGGCGCGGGCGGTTGAACGACGCGCCGCGATTCGCAACCCGCAAGAGAAAAGGGCCGCACGCTGCGGCCCTTCGTTCGTCCGGCGTCAGCGGCGACGCATCAGAACTTCAGCATCATCTTGAGAATCGCCGCGAAGCGCTTGCCGTACGGCGGCGCGATCATGCTGCGCGTGTTGAGACGCGGCTGCGTGAGCACGGGCTTCATCTTCGAGAACGTGACGAAGCCGTCGTAGCCGTGGTACGCGCCCATGCCGCTCGCGCCGACGCCGCCGAACGGCAGCGTGCCGCACGCGATGTGCATCAGCGTGTCGTTGACCGTCACGCCGCCCGAGATCGTGTCGCGCATCACGCGCTCGACGGTCGCGCGGTCTTCGTCGAACAGATACAGCGCGAGCGGCCGCGGGCGCGCGTTCACGTAGGTGATCGCATCGTCGAGCGTGTCGTACGGGACGATCGGCAAGAGCGGCCCGAAGATCTCTTCCTGCATCAGCTGCGACGCGTCGGGCGCCTGCGTGACGAGGACGGGCGGCAGCCGGCGCAGCACGGGATCGGGCGCCGCGTCGGTGAGCGGATGGAGCTGCGCGCCCGCTTCCTGCGCTTCGCTCGCGAGCCGCTGCAGCCGCGTGAAGTGACGCTCGGAGACGATCGACGTGTAGTCCGGATTCGTCGACAGATTCGGATAGAGCTTCGCCATCCGCTCGCGCGCACGCGCGACGAACGCCGCTTCCCGGCCGCGCGGCACGAGCACGTAGTCGGGCGCGATGCAGGTCTGGCCCGCGTTCAGCGTCTTGCCGGTGATGATCGCGTCGACCGCCGCGTCGAAGCGTGCGCGCGGCCCGACGATCACGGGCGACTTGCCGCCGAGCTCGAGCGTGACGGGCGTCAGGTGTTCGGCGGCCGCGCGCATCACGTGGCGGCCGACGTTCGTCGAGCCGGTGAAGAGCAGATGATCGAACGGCAGCCCGCTGAACGCAGCGCCGATTTCTGCATCGCCGTTGACGACCGCGACGTGATCGCGCGCGAAGGTCTTCGCGATCAGTTCCTCGAACAGCTGCGACGTGCGCGGCGTCAGTTCGGACATCTTGATGATCGCGCGGTTGCCCGCGGCGAGCGCGCAGATGAGCGGCCCCGCGGCGAGCAGCACCGGGTAGTTCCACGGCACGACGATGCCGACGACGCCGAGCGGCTGCGGCATCACCTTCGCGCGCGCCGGGCGCATCCACTTGTTCATCGTCCGGCTCTTCGGCTTGATCCAGCGCTTGCCGTGCTTGAGCGCTTCGTCGATTTCCTCTTTCGCGAGCCAGACCTCGGACATCAGCACTTCTTCCTTCGCGCGATGGCCGAAGTCCGCGCTGATGGCGGCCGCGAGCGCGTCGCGGTTGTCCAGCAGCATCTTGCGCAGTGCGCGCAGGTGGTCGGCGCGCGTCGCCCACGACGGATACGGCGCGCGCAGATACGCGGCGCGCTGGTCGCGCAGCAGCGCGTCGAGGGTGGCTAAACCGGGCAGATCGTTCTTCATGGCGTCTCCAGTGCGATACGGGTGTGGCCGGCATTCAGGCCGGGAACGCCCGCTCGATGAGCGCGGCGTGATCGAAGGTGGCCGGCAGCGTTCCATAAACGCGTCCGGTTTCGCTGCTGGCGTCGCCGAAGCGCGTGGCGACGAACGCCTCGGCGACGGCGGGCGGCCCGTCGCGTAGCAGCAGCGAGGCCTGCGCGACGAGTGCGATGCGTTGCGCGATCCGGCGCGCGCATGCTTCGCGTTGCTCGGGTTCGAGGGACAGCAGGCGCGTCAATTCCGCGAGCGCGTCGGCGAGCGGCGCGCTGTGCTTCGCCGCATCCCGCCATTCGGCGAAGAGCGCGGCGGCCGCGTCGGGCTCGCGCTCGATCGCGCGCAGCACGTCGAGGCACATGACGTTGCCCGACCCTTCCCAGATCGAGTTGACGGGCGCTTCGCGATAGAAGCGCGCCATCGGCGCGGTTTCGACGTAGCCGTTGCCGCCCCATACTTCCATCGCTTCGCCGGTGAATTCGAGCGTGCGCTTGCAGACCCAGAACTTCGCGGCCGGCGTGACGATGCGGCGCCAGCCGCGCGCCTGCGGCGAGCGCGCCGCGGCATCCTCCTCGAACGCATGCGCGAGCCGCATGAAGAGCGCGGTCGCCGCTTCCGATTCGAGCGCCAGATCGGCGAGCACGTTGCGCATCAGCGGCTGATCGGCGAGCAGGCGGCCGAACGCGCTGCGATGCCGCGCATGATGGATCGCCTGCACGAGCGCCGCGCGCATCAGCGCCGCGCTGCCGATCACGCAATCGAGTCGCGTGTAGTTCGCCATCTCGATGATCGTCGGCACGCCGCGTCCTTCGTCGCCGATCATCACGCCGTACGCATTCAGGAATTCGACTTCGCTGCTCGCGTTCGAGCGGTTGCCGAGCTTGTCCTTCAGGCGCTGCACCTGCACCGCGTTCTTGCTGCCGTCCGGCGAAAAGCGCGGCACGTAGAAGCACGAGATGCCCGCGTGCCCGGCCGTGCGCGCGAGCACGAGATGCGCGTCGCACTGCGGCGCGGAGAAGAACCATTTGTGACCGACGAGCCGATACGCTTCGCCGCGACCGCCCGCGCCGAGCGGATACGCTTGCGTCTCGTTGCTGCGCACGTCGGAGCCGCCTTGCTTCTCGGTCATCCCCATGCCGACCATCATCGAGCGCTTTTCCGGCAGCGGCGCGTCGCGCGCGTCGTGCTCGCGCGAATAGAGCTTGCCGCGCAGCGTCTCAAAAAGGGCCGGTTCGCGCTGCAGCACCGGAATGCTCGCGAACGTCATCGTGAGCGGACAGAGCGACCCGGATTCGAGTTGCGCATGCAGGAAATACCCGGCGCAGCGCGCGACCATCGCGCCCGGCCGCGGGGCCGAAAACGGCAGCGCGTGCAGCCCTTCGCCGCGCAGCAGCGCGAGCAGCCGATGCCAGCTCGGATGGAATTCGAGTGCGTCGATGCGCTCGCCGCGCGGGCTGTGCGTCGACAGCTCGGGCGCATGCCGGTTGGCGAGATCGGCGAGCGCGAGCGCGTCGAGCGTCGTCAGCGCGGCGCCGTCGCGCGCGAGCGCCGTTTGATGCCAGCTCGCGTCGTACCGTTCGACGGCATCGACGAGCGCGGCATCTGTTTCAAACGCGTTATAGTCGTGAAGCGGCGGCGCCTGGTTCGTCACCCGGTGCGTCGCCGTCAGAAAGTCTTGCTGCATGCCTTTGTCTCCCATTTCGCGGGGCCCGGCTTCTGTTGGCCGCGTCCTCCGCGCGAGGCGAATCCGATCATCTTAAATTTAGTTCACGCCGCCGTTTAGAGGAATCGCTCTTGAGTCGGGATGTCCCGGCTCGTCTTGTGTTCCTAAAATGCGCGAACATGGCGAGCCAAGCCGGCTGTCTCGATCGCGATTCCAGCCGCCGTTGATACAAACAGGGAGACGTGACATGCAGTACGACTACATTATCGTCGGGGCCGGTTCCGGCGGCTCGAGCCTCGCGGGGCGCCTGGCCGACGCGTGCCCGGACGCGACGATCGCGCTGATCGAAGCGGGCGGTCACAACGAACGCAATCTGCTCGTCAACATGCCGGTGGGGATCGCGGCGCTCGTGCCGTTCAAGCTCGGCACGAACTACGGCTACGAAACGGTGCCGCAGCCGGGCCTCGGCGGACGCCGCGGCTATCAGCCTCGCGGCCGCGGGCTCGGCGGCTCGAGCGCGATCAACGCGATGATCTACACGCGCGGCCATCCGCACGATTACGACGAATGGGCGCAGCTCGGCTGCGCCGGCTGGGGATGGCGCGACGTGCTGCCGTACTTCCGCCGCGCGGAAGGCAACGAGCGCGGCGCGAACGAATGGCACGGCGCGGACGGTCCGCTCACGGTGTCCGATCTGCGCTTCCGTAATCCGTTCTCCGAACGATTCATCGCGGCCGCGCACGAAGCGGGCTATCCGCTCAACGACGACTTCAACGGCGAGAATCAGGAAGGCGTCGGCTTCTATCAGGTCACGCACCGCGACGGCGCGCGCTGCAGCGTCGCGCGCGCCTACGTGTACGGCCGCACGCGGCCGAACCTGCACGTGATCGTCGATGCGACGGTGCTGCGCGTCGTGTTCGACGGCAGGCGCGCGACGGGCGTCGAGCTCGCGCGCGGCGGACGCGTCGAGAAGCTCGGCGCGCGCGCGGAGGTGATCCTGTCGGCGGGCGCGTTCAATACGCCGCAACTGCTGATGTGCTCGGGCGTCGGCCCGGCCGCGCAGCTGCGCCGGCACGGCGTCGCGCTCGTGCACGATGCGCCCGACGTCGGCGAGAACCTGATCGATCACATCGACTTCATCATCAACAAGCGCGTGAATTCGTCCGAGCTCGTCGGCATCTGCTTGCGCGGCCTCGCGAAGATGACGCCCGCGCTGTTCAGCTATCTGGCGAAGCGCGAAGGGATGATGACGAGCAACGTCGCCGAGGCGGGCGGCTTCATCAAGAGCGAGCCCGGCCTCGATCGTCCCGATCTGCAACTGCACTTCTGCACGGCGCTCGTCGACGACCACAATCGCAACATGCACTGGGGCTTCGGCTATTCGCTGCACGTGTGCGCGCTGCGGCCGAAGAGCCGCGGCAACGTCGCGCTCGCGAGCAGCGACGCGCGCGTCGCACCGCTCATCGATCCGCGCTTCTTCAGCGACGAGCGCGATCTCGACCTGCTGATCCGCGGCGCGAAGGCGATGCGCAAGATCCTGTCCGCCGCGCCGCTCGCGTCGCAAGGCGGGCGCGAGCTGTACACCGATCCGAACGACACCGACGCGCAGCTGCGCGCCGCGATCGTCGAGCACGCGGACACGATCTATCACCCGGTCGGCACGTGCCGGATGGGCACCGACGCGCGCGCGGTCGTCGATCCGCAATTGCGCGTGAACGGGGTCGAGGGATTGCGGATCGTCGATGCGTCGGTGATGCCGACGCTGATCGGCGGCAACACGAATGCGCCGACCGTGATGATCGGCGAGCGCGCGGCGGAGTTCATCGTGGCCGCGCGCAAAGGGCAGGCCGCGCCCGCTCGCGAGCGGGTCGCGGCGACGCACGGCGGCTGACGCACGGCGGCTGACGCACGGCGGCTGATGCGCGCGGCCGTCAGGCGAACGTGTCGACCATCCCGACGCTGCGTCGCGTCGCGCCGCTGGAGGTTGTCGCCGAGACGTCGTCGAGCGCGGCGTCGGCCGTCGTCGCGCCGAACGCGCGTCGCGTCGCGGATCCGTCCGACGATTGTCGTTGCGGGGTCTGCTGCTGTTGCGCGGACGCGAAGCCGCCGTCGCTGACGCTCGCGCTGCCGAGCCCGAGTCCGCCGGCTTCCATCGCTTCGCGCAGCTTCGGCAGCGCGGCTTCGACCGCGTCGCGCACCTGCGCGTGCTGCGATACGAAGAGCGCGTGCGCATGGTTGTCCGCGACGCGCAGCACGACTTGCAGCGGCCCGAGATCGGGCGGATTCAGCGTGAGCTCCGCGCTCTGCTGATGCGCGTTCGACAGGAACACGACCTTTTGGCTCAGCGCGTCGGCCCAGTCCGGCGTGCCGACGGGCGGTGCGAGCGTCGGCGCGGCCGAAGCCGCCGCGGCGTTCGTGGCGAGCGCGGCCGGCGCCGCCTGTTGCAGCGCAGCCGGCGCGCTCGACGCGGCGAGCGTCGCGCGCGCGGAATCGGCGGCGTCCTGCAGTGCGGCGAGCGCGCCCGTCGCGTCCGGCTGAGCCGCATTCGCGGCGGCGTTCGCGATGGCGGCCGCGGGGTTCGCGCCCGATGCATCGGTGAGTGCGGTTTGCACGCCCGGAGCCTTCGCGCCGGCGAGCATCCTGTCGAATGCGGAGCCGTTCGCGGCGAGCGGCGCGTTGCCCTGGCTCGCCGGCGGTGCGGCGGGCGTCGTCGTCGCGCTCGTCTTGCCGGCGCTCGTGAGCTTGCTCAACGCGGCATTCAGCGCATCGCCGATCGGCTGCTGCGTGCCGGCGCGATCGGACGCAACGGCGCTGTCCTGAGCGGCGGCGCCCGCCGCGATCGTGGTCGACGGATGGGCGGCGTCGCCGCCCGTGCCCGCTTGCGCGGCGGCCGCATCGGCGGCCGTCTGCACCGCCTGCGCCGTCTGCGCGTCGGGCCGCGCCTGCAACTGCGCTTGCAGCGATGCGGCTGCGGCGAGCGCCGCCGCGTCGGCGGACGCCGATTGCGTCGCGGTTTCGTCGTCGTCCTCGTCATCCGGTTTGCCGGCGTCCTTCGCGTTGCCCGCGCTCGCCGTCGTCTGCGCGCTCGCGCCGGAGGCGGACGAATTCGCCGCGGCGTTCGTCGCATTGCCGGCGTTCTGCGCGTTCGTGTTCGCATTCGCAAGGGTCTGGCGCTGCGTCTGCACGCTCTGCCTGAGCGTTTGCGCGAACGGCGCGGCCGGCGACGCATCGCCTGACGACGCGCTCGACGCGCTCGACGCGCCTGACGCGTTCGCCGCGGAGCCGGCCGACGACTTGACCATCGTGCTCGCTGCGCCGAGCAGCATACCGATCAGGGGAAGAGGAGGCATGTCGGATCTCGTGTTCGGGTTCGATGGGCGCGGCGCTTACTTCGCCGCTTCCGCGCGCATGCGCAGCACTTTCGCCGCGTGCTCGTCGGCGTCGCGCTGCTCGCGCTTCGCGACGCGCTTCGCTTCCTGCTGCGCGCCGCGCGCCTGCAGGATCTCGTACGAGCCGAGCGTGCGCTTCTTCGCCTGCCACTCGGGGCGCGCCGCGTCGATGCGCGTCTCCGCGGCGGCGAGCACGCGCCGCTGCTGGTCGATCGCCGCGTCGAGCGTGTCGAGGAACGCCTGGAAGTTGCGCCAGTTGCCGGCGGGCATCCCCGATTGCGCGGATTCGGCGAAGCGCACGCGATATTCGTCGCGATAGCGCAAGAGCGCGTCGAGCTGCGTTTGCGCGTCGGTGCGCTCGCGCTGCGCGTGGCCGAGCTGCTTCGTCGCGGTGTCGAGGTCGTTCTGCGCGCGGTCGAGCAGGAGCTGCAGAGGAAAGGATTGGGCCATGGCGATCAGCCTTCTTCGATATCGAACAGCGCATCGAGCGCGGCGAGGCTCGGCGCGTACGGCGCGCATTCGCGAAAGCCTTGCTGCAGGAACGATTCGATGCGCGGGTAAAGCGCGATCGCGCGGTCGAGCTGCGCGTCGCGGCCGGGCGCGTACGCGCCGACCGCGATCAGATCGCGGTTGCGCTGGTAGCGCGACAGCATCTGCTTGAACTGGCGCACGCGGTCGAGGTGCGCGTCGTCGATCAGCGCGGTCATCGCGCGGCTGATCGACGCTTCGATGTCGATCGCCGGATAGTGGCCGGCTTCCGCGAGCGAGCGCGACAGCACGATGTGGCCGTCGAGGATCGCGCGCGCGGAATCGGCGATCGGGTCCTGCTGGTCGTCGCCTTCGGTGAGCACCGTGTAGAACGCGGTGATCGAGCCGCCGCCTTGCGGCCCGTTGCCGGTGCGCTCGACGAGCGCCGGCAGCTTCGCGAACACCGACGGCGGATAGCCCTTCGTCGCGGGCGGCTCGCCGATCGCGAGCGCGATCTCGCGCTGCGCCATCGCATAGCGCGTGAGCGAATCCATCAGGAGCAGCACGTGCTTGCCCTGGTCGCGGAAGTATTCGGCGAGCGACGTCGCGTACGCCGCGCCCTGCATCCGCAACAGCGGCGACACGTCGGCCGGCGCGGCGACGACGACCGAGCGCGCGAGCCCGTCCTCGCCGAGGATCTGCTCGATGAATTCCTTCACTTCGCGGCCCCGCTCGCCGATCAGGCCGATCACGATCACCTCGGCGCTCGTGTAGCGCGCCATCGTGCCGAGCAGCACCGACTTGCCGACGCCCGAGCCCGCGAAGAGTCCCATCCGCTGGCCGCGGCCGACGGTGAGGAGCGTGTTGATCGCGCGCACGCCGACGTCGAGCACGTGATGGATCGGCTCGCGTTCGAGCGGGTTGATCGACGGCGCGGCGAGCGGCGCGTCGACCTTCGACGCGAGCGGCCCGAGATTGTCGAGCGGGCGGCCCGACGCGTCGACGACGCGCCCGAGCATTTCCCAGCCGACGGGCAGCCGCTTCGCGCCCGCGAGCGGATCGGCGACGGGCGCGCTTTCGAGCGGCCACACGCGCGCGCCGGGCAGCACGCCCGCGACCGCGGTGGTCGGCATCAGGAACAGGCGGTCGCCCGCGAAGCCGACGACTTCGGCTTCCGCATACGGCAGCGCGCTGCCCGCAGGCAGCTCGATCGTGCATTCGGCGCCGACCGACAGGCGCAGCCCGATCGCTTCGAGCACGAGGCCCGCCGCGCGCGTGAGGCGTCCGCACGGACGCAGCGGCAGCGCGCGCGCGTTGCGCTCGCGCATGCCGTCGAGATGGGTGCGCCAGTGCGAGAGATGCGGATTCGCGAGCGCCGCGCGCGACGTCGCGGGGCTGGTCGCGAGCGGGCGGTGGTGATGAGGGTGCGCACCGGCGCCGATGTCGTGCGACGCCGCATCGACGTGCTCGGGGCCGCGCGACGCGAGCGCGAGCTCGCGTTCGAGCGCGTCGAGTTCGCCGCGGCCGAGCGCGCCGGATGCGTCGCTCACCATGCGCTCACCTTGCCGACCGCGGCCGCGACCCGCTCCCAGCGGGTGCTGAGCGTCGCGTCGATTTCGCCTGTCGATGCTTGCGCGCGGCAGCCGCCGCGCTCGATCGTCGCGTCGGTGCGCACGCTCCAGCCGAGCGTGTCGAGCTCGTCCTTCAGATACGCCTCGACGACGGGCAGATCCGCCGGATTCACGATCAGATGCGGCGCGCCGGCGAGCGCGGGCTCCGCGGCGAGCACCTCGCGCGCGGCCGCGATCAGCGCGGCCGGGTCGTACTGCACGTGCTGGCGCACGACCTGCTGGGCGATCTCGAGCGCGAGCGTCGCGATGTCTTCGGCGAGATCGCGCTCGATGCCCGTGAGCGCGTCGCGAAACGATGCGGCGAGCGCGGCGAGCTGCGCGCTTTGCGTGCGCGCCTCGGCCTGGCCGTCGTCGAAGCCTTTCGCGCGCCCTTGTTCATAGCCTGCCTGATAGCCGAGCGCCTGGCCCTCGACGTGGCCGGCGGCGAGCCCTTCCGCGTGCGCGGCGTCGCGCACCCGCTGCAGTTCGGCGGCGAGCGCGGCGGCCGCCGCGCCGCCGTCGTCGGGCGGCGGGGGCGGCGGCGGATCGAACGAAGCCATTTCCCACCGCTGGTACGCGGTGACGGGCTTGCCCGACGCGCTCGTGCGATCAGACATACGCGTCTTCCGCCTTGCCGCCGATCACGATCTGGCCGCTCTCGGCGAGGTTGCGCACGACCTGCAGGATCTTGCGCTGCTGCGTCTCGACTTCGGACACGCGCACCGGGCCGCGCGCGTCGAGATCCTCGGCGAGCAGCTCGGCCGCGCGCTGCGACATGTTCGACAGAAACTTCTGCCGCAGCGCGGGCGGCGCGCCCTTGAGCGCGACGATCAGCGCTTCCGACTCCACCTCCTTGAGCAAGAGCTGGATCGCGCGGTCCTCGAGCTCGAGCAGGTTCTCGAACACGAACATCTGGTCGATGATCTTCTGCGCGAGGTCCGGATCGTATTGCTTGACGTTCTCGAGCACCGCTTCTTCGTGCACGCTCGTCATGAAGTTCAGGATCTCGGCCGCGGTGCGGATGCCGCCCATCGGCGCGCGCTTCAGGTTGTCGCTGCCGGACAGCAGGCCCGTGAGCACGTCGTCGAGCTCGCGCAGCGCGGTCGGCTGGATGCCGTCGAGCGTCGCGATCCGCAGCAGCACGTCGTTGCGCAGCCGCTCGGTGAAGCACGACGCGATCTCGGACGCCTGGTCGCGGTCGAGGTGCACGAGGATCGTCGCGATGATCTGCGGATGCTCGTTCTTGATCAGCTCGGCGACGGCCGCCGAATCCATCCACTTGAGGCCTTCGATGCCGCTCGTGTCGCTGCCTTGCAGGATGCGGTCGATGAGGACGCCCGCCTTGTCTTCGCCGAGCGCCTTCGTCAGCACCGAGCGGATGTACTCGCTCGAATCGAGCGACAGCGCGGTGTGCTTTTCCGCTTCCACCACGAAGTCGTTCAGCACGCCCTCGACCTCTTCGCGCGTGACGTTCTTCAGCGCGGCCATCGCGGCGCCGATCTTCTGCACCTCGCGCGGCGCGAGGAATTTGAATACCTGCGCGGCCTCTTCCTCGCCGATCGACATCAGCAGGAGCGCGCTCTTGTTCAAGCCTTCAGCGTTCATCGGACACCCAGTTCTTGACGACGGTTGCGACGATCTTCGGATCCTGGCGCGCGATCGTGCGCGCGTAGTCGAGATTGCGTTCGTAGCGGTTCTTCTCGCTTTCGAAGGCGAGGAGGGCCGGGTGCTCGTCGTCCTCGTCGGCGAGCTGCTTCTTGTCGGGGCTCGGCAGGCCGTCGAGCGCGATCGCGTCGTTCGGGCCGTCGAGCGCCGGGACCGCGGCCGCCGCGGGCTCCGCCGGCGGCGGGAACGCGCGGCGCAGCGCCGGGCGCACGAACATGAAGTAGAGCGCGGCGGCCGCGGCGGCGACGCCCAGCCACTTCGCGATGTCCTTGCCGAGCTCGATCATGTCGGGCTGGCGCCACCACGGCAGGTCGGCGAACGGATCGGCGGCCGTCGAGAACGCGCTGTTGACGACGTTGACCGAATCGCCGCGCTTCTCGTCGTAGCCCATCGCGTCCTTCACGAGCTGCTGGATCTGCGCGAGCTTCTCCGCGGTGAGCGGCTGCATCGTCACGCGGCCCTTCGCGTCGGCGGCCGGCTGATAGTTGACGACGACCGCGACCGACAGCCGCTTGATCGTGCCCATCGACTGTTCGACGTGACGCACGGTCTTGTCGAGCTCGTAGTTCGTCGTCGAATCCTTGCGGTCGCTGACGGGCGTCGCCGCCGGGCCGGCCGGCTGGCCGTTGCTCGCGACGATCGGCGCGGACGCCGGCTGCGGCGGCGTGTTCGACAGCGCGCCCGGCACGCCCGACGCGCCGCTTTGCGCGAGCTCGGTCGCGGTGCTCGTCTGCTGGCTGCGGATCGCGGTCTGCTGCGGCGCGCCGTTCGGGCCGTAGCTCTCCGAGGTCTGCTCGATCTTCGAGAAATCGACGTCGGCGCTCACCTGCGAGCGCGCGTTGCCGGCGCCGAAGATCGGCGCGAGGATCGCGTCGATGCGCTTTTGCGTGTTGCGCTCGATCTGCTGCACGTACTTGAGCTGGCTCGCGTCGAGGCCGGACGCCGACGCGGTTTGCGTGAGCAGGTTGCCGTCCTGGTCGACGATCGTCACGTTCTTCGCGGGCATGTCGGGCACGCTCGACGACACCATCCGCGTGACGGCGAGCACCTGGCCTTCGTCGAGCACGCGGCCCGGATACAGATCGACGAGCACGGACGCCGACGGCGCCTCGCGGTCGCGCACGAACACCGACGGCTTCGGGATCGCGAGATGCACGCGCGCCGAGCGCACCGTGTTGATCGATTCGATCGTGCGCTGCAGCTCGCCTTCGAGCGCGCGCTGATAGTTGACCTGCTCGGCGAACTGGCTGATCCCGAATTTCTGGTTGTCCATCAGCTCGAAGCCGACCGAGCCGCCCTTCGGCAGCCCCATCGACGCGAGCTTGAGGCGCGTTTCGTGGACCTGGTTCGCGGGCACGAGGACCGCGCCGCCCGCGTCGGCGAACTTGTAGGGAACGTTTGCCTGCTGGAGCGCGGCGATGATCGCGCCGCCGTCGCGGTCCGACAGATTGCTGTAGAGCACGCGGTAGTCGGGCGCGCGGCTCCAGAGCACGAGCGCGACGATCGCGGCGATCGCGAGCGCCGCGCCGATCAGGAACGGCAGGCGCGGGTTCGTCTTCATCCGGGCGAGGCCGGGGATGCGCTCGGCGAAGCCGCCCAGGCCGAAATCCGCGCCGCCCGCCGCCGCGCCCGGCAGCGCGCCCGCCGCGGCCGCGGCTTGCGGCGACGCACCCGTCAGGCTCGAACGGGCGTCGGGATTGATCAGCGAGTTGGCCTGCGAGTCCATGCGTCGAGTATCTCCACTGCGGGCTGAGTGCCGGCTCGGCAGAGCAGGCGGACATTGACACGGTGCGATTATCCGCAACGCGGTCAAGCGCGATCGGGCGAATAGAGCGGGGTTTCGCCCGTACTTCTCCGGCTTTCGCCGTGGCGCGGCTGCTATGCTTTTTCGCAATCCGGCCCTCGCGACGCTCGCGGGAAGCCGGAGTTCCCCCCGCCGGGCCCGCGCGGCCCGGCTTCTTCTGCGGAGATCACATGGTTGCCCCCGTCAACGGAATCGCTTCGGCGCTGCAACAAATGCAGGCGATGGCCGCTCAGGCCGCGGGCGGAGCGGCGAGTCCGACGGCGGCGCTCGCCGGTTCCGGCGCGGCGACGGCCGGCTCGTTCGCGAGCGCGATGAAGGCGTCGCTCGACAAGATCAGCGGCGACCAGCAAAAGGCGCTCGGCGAGGCCCGGGCGTTCGAGCTCGGCGCGCAGAACGTGTCGCTGAACGACGTGATGGTCGACATGCAGAAAGCCAACATCGGCTTTCAGTTCGGACTCCAGGTGCGCAACAAGTTAGTGAGCGCCTACAACGAGATCATGCAGATGTCCGTCTGACGGACCTTGCTCCGCGTCATTTTTCTAAAGCTTTCGGGCTTCCTTACCGATAACGTCGGTACAAGGCCGCGCCGTGCCGTGCACGGAGCGGTGGTATCGGATCGAATGCACCAAAGAGGAGGAGCGCCATGTTTACCCCAGGCCACGCTGGAGCCAGCGCCTATGCGCGCGTCGGCGTCGAAACAGGGGTGATGGGCGCGTCTCCCCACCGGCTCATCGCAATGCTCTACCAAGGCGCGCGCCAGGCGATCGCGCACGCGCGGCTGCATCTGCAGCAAGGCAACGTCGCCGCGCGCGGCGAGGCGATCGGCAAGGCGATCCGCATCGTCGAGAGCGGCCTGCAGCAGTCGCTGAACCTCGACGCCGGCGGCGATGTCGCGTCCCGCCTCGACGCGCTCTACGCGTACATCTGCCGGCGTCTGCTGCAGGCGAACGTCGACGCGAGCGAAGCGATGCTGATCGAGGTCGACGGCCTTCTCGCGACGCTCGAGGACGCATGGACGGGCATCGGGCCCGAAGTCGCCAGGATGACCGCACAAGCAGGAACGGAACAGTCGCGATGAACCGGAAGGACGCATACTTTGCCCGCTACGAAGCGATCGCCGACGTGTCCGGACGGATGCTCGTCGCGGCCCGCGATGCGTCGTGGCATGCGCTGAGCGGGCTGCAGGACGAGTATCTGCGGCTCGTCGATGGGCTGAGGGAGGCCGAGCAGGGCGTCCTGCTCGACGACGCCGAGCGCACCCGCAAGTTCGAGCTGATCCGCCGCATCCTCGCCGATGACGCCGCGATCCGCGATCTCGCGAGTCCCGAGGTCGCGCGGCTGTCCGCGTTCATCCACGCGGGCCGCTCGACGCTGAAGGACTTGTACCGGGCGCGCGGCTGAAGGCGGGCGGGGCGCGCCGCCGCCTTCGCGCCGGCTTGCGCGGACGAACGGCGCGCGTTCGTTTCCGCGGATTGCCCGATTTTCATCCGGCGCGCGTCAGGATTCACGATGACCGGTATCGACACCGCTGCCGCCGCCATCCTGGCGAGCCGCATCGACAGCCTTCTCGACGCGATCCAGCCCTCGGCGGGCGGCGCGGCGGCGCCGCAGGTCGGCACGTCCGGCGCGCCGCCCGCCACCGCGCCGCCGCAGGGCGCGACAGGCGCACCGCCGCCCGCGTCCGCGCAGGCCGCGCTGTCCGAGGTCGGGCTCACGCTCGACGCGATTTCCCGCTACGGCGGCGGCGCGACGCCCGCCGTGATCGGCGCCGCGCCGCTGCTGCCCGCGCCGCCCGCTTCCGCCGCGCAGGCGGCGGCGCTGCTCGAGCCGTTGTTCCTGCCGCTCGATACCGGCGCCGGCAATGCCGCGCCGTCCGCTGCCGCGCAGACCGCCGCGCAGGCGCCACCTGCCGGGTCGCCCGCCGCCGCGCTGAGCGCCGCGCTCGCGCAGGCTGTCGGGGACAGCGGCCTCTTCTACGAATCCCATCTCGCTCAATGGCTCGCCGGCCAGCGCACGACGGCCGAGCTCGCACGCGAGCCGCAGGCGCGACTGGCGAGGGGCGGCCAGCCGGGCGCGCAGACCGCCCAGGCGGGCGATGCGCTCGACGACGCGCTTGCCGATCTGCTCGCCGCACGCCTGCCGCTGCCGCAAGGCGGCCGTGACGCGCCCGCGCAGGCGGCCGCGCGCGGTCCGGGGCAGGCCGCGGGCGATGCGGGCGAAGGCGCGGCGGCGGGCCGCGCACCGCCGAACGCGGCGGCGCTCGCGCGCTCCGTCGACGCGTACACGGCGCTCGCCGACGCGGACGGCAAGCCTGCCGCCGCGCCATCCGCGCAGACGGCCGGCGCGCGAGCCGGCCTGCCGCCTTCGGACGCCGACACGCCGGCATCGGTCGCGGCATCGCTGCATGCGGCGACGCTGCCGATCGTGCGTCAGCAGCTCGATCTGCTCGCGACCGATCAGTTTCGCTGGATCGGCGAGGCGTGGCCGGGCGCGCGGCTCGACTGGACGATCGAGCCGGACGAGCGGCACGGCCGCGAACGGCCCGCGCCCGACGCCGATTTTCCGGACGCGGGCGGCTGGCGCACGCGCCTCACGCTCGCGCTGCCGTCGCTCGGCACGATCGACGCGGAGCTCGTGCTGAACGGCGAGCAGCTCGCCGCGCGGCTGCGCGCGACCGAGGCGGGCGCGGCGCGGCTCGCACCGCACGGCGACGCGCTGCGCGCCCGCCTGCAGGCGCTCGGCCTGCAAGTGAGCGACCTGTCGATTCGCGCGATCGACGGCGTGCCGGACGGCTTCGGCACGACGGTTGCGCGGGCGGCGGCGGCGTCCGCGTACGCGCGTGCGGCCGCGGGCGGTGAAGCGGGGCAGATGGGTGCGGCGGGCTTGGCGGGGGCGGCCGGGACGGCAAGCGCCGAGCGTCGGGTGCCGCCTTCGTCGACCGAGGCCGACGACGACTGGGAGCTCACGCGATGAGCGGGCCGAAGCGCAAGAGCGCCGCGGTGCTCGCCTACGACGCGAAGGGCGGCGATGCCGCGCCGCGCGTCGTCGCGAAGGGCTACGGGCTCGTCGCCGAGCGGATCATCGAGCGGGCGCGCGACGCCGGGCTGTACGTGCATACCGCGCCCGAGATGGTGTCGCTGCTGATGCAGGTCGATCTCGACGCGCGGATTCCGCCGCAGCTGTACCAGGCGGTCGCGGAGTTGCTCGCATGGCTGTATGCGCTCGAGAGCGGCGCGGGCGTGGGCGATGGCGGCGGCGCGCAGCCGGTCTTTCCGCCGCTGCCGAAACGCTGAATGCGAGACGTCGCGGCGTCCCGCGGTGCGCCGCGGCTCGGTGCGACGAGGAATTGCGCGACGACGGAACGGCGCGACGGCCATGCCCGCCCCGACCGTCCAACCGTCCAACCGTCCAACCGTCCGCCCACAGCATTGAGTCCGCCGGCATTTTATGTAATGATATCCATTCTCATTTAATTAAAGCGGGCGGCACGCGACTCGGTTGCGCGCCGCCCGATGTTTTGTGCGAATGGAAGCCGAAGCGTGAACGCGCCCGAATCGATCGAAAAACACACCGGCGTCGTGGTGCCGTATCCGGGCGTGCCGAGGAAGCTCGGCGACGCCGAGCTGGCCGAACGCCGCCGCCGCTCACGGCGCGCGACGTTCATCAAGTGGCTGCGCAAGGTGCACGGCTGGGTCGGCTTGTGGGGCGCGGTGCTCGGCCTCCTGTTCGGCGTGACGGGCGTGCTGCTCAATCACCGCGCGCCGCCGCTCAAGATCTCGTCCGGCGAGCCGCAGGTCAGCCAGTTGCAGCTCGCGCTGCCGTCGCCCGCGCCCGCGACGCCCGTCGCGATGGCCGCTTGGGTCGGGCGCGAGCTCGCGTTCGACGGCCGGCTCGGCCGCATTCGGAAGGAGCCGGCGCAGCCCGTCGCATGGGGCGAGCGCCGCGTCACGCAGCCCGAGCACTGGCAGTTCGGCATCTTCGGCCCGCACGGCAACGTGCAGGTCGAGTACTGGATGGGGAACGGCTACGCGTCGGTGAAGCGCACCGACAACGCATTCCTCACGACGCTCAACAACTTGCACCGCGGCGTCGGAATGAATCTGTTCTGGGTGCTGCTGATGGATACGATCGCGGGTTCGATGGTTCTGCTGTCGCTGACGGGCGTGCTGCTCTGGACCGAGCTCAACAAGCGGCGCACGGTCGGTGTCGTGCTCGTCGTCGGCTCGGTCGCCGCGGCGCTCGCGGCGGGCTTGTCCTGACGGCCGATCGCGATGCGAGTTCCGGGGCGTCGCGTCGCGGCGTGCGGTGCGCTTCGTCGTCGATATCGAATCGGCGCGCATCGCACGGCACATCGAGTTCCGCGCGGGCCGTGCCTTCTTTCGCTGTCGAGTTGACTGCCGGATGAGCGGCCTTCCATCCGCGGCGCCGGAGCGTCGGCCGGAATATGCCGTTTCCCGCCTGTCTGCTTCTACGCACGCAAGCCGAGCCGACGAAAAAAAAGCCTGCCTGAGCGGGCAATTCCTCGATGCGGATGAGCGCTGACCGAATGGCCGGACAGTCGCGTGATCAAGCGGGCGACCGATCCATGATCGACCGGCGACCGGCGAACAACATACGGCGGCGAACAACGAGCCGAAAGACGAAGAGCGACGAAGCCGGCCAGTGATCGATGTGCGCCGTCGCCGCGCTAAATCCCACAGGCGGCATCGCTGCTAGCAGCCATCTCCCGCGCCGCTTTCGCCCCTTCGACCTGCAGGAGCGTCGGCAGCGACACACCGTTCTTCGCCGCCGTCACTTCGGCGAGAATCGACACCGCGATCTCCGGCGGCGTGCGGCTGCCGATGTAGATGCCCGCCGGGCCATGCAGCCGCGCGAGCTCCGCCGCGCTCAGATCGAACTCGCGCAGCCGCTCGCGCCGCGCCTGGCTGTTGCGCCGCGAGCCGAGCGCGCCGACGTAGAATGCCGGCGTCTTCAGCGCCTCCATCAGCGCGAGATCGTCGAGCTTCGGATCGTGCGTCAACGCGATCACCGCCGAGCGGCGGTCGAGCCGCATGTCGAGCACGGCGTCGTCGGGCATCGTCCGCACGAGCCGCGTGCCCGGCACGTCCCACGCGTCCGTGTACGCTTCGCGCGGATCGCAGACCGTCACCTGATAGTCGAGCCCGACCGCGATCTGGCACAGATAGCGCGACAGTTGCCCCGCTCCGATCACGAGCATCCGGTATCGCGGCCCGTGAATCGTCACGAGGCGCGCGCCGTCGAAGTAGAGCCCATCGGTCGCGATCGCGGGCGCGAGCGCCGCTTCGCCCGTCGCGAGATCGAGCGTGCGCGTCACGAGCCGGCCGCGCTCGACCGCGTCGCACAGCGCCGCGATGCCGCTTGTCGGCGCGAGCGGCTCGAGCACGAGCTCGATCGTGCCGCCGCAAGGCAGGCCGAAGCGATGCGCCTCTTCGGCCGTCACGCCGTACTTGACCGCCTCGGGCCGCGCCCAGCTCGCGACGCCCGACGCCTGCACGCGCGCGATCAGATCGTCCTCGATGCAGCCGCCCGACACCGAGCCGACGACGAGCCCGTCGTCGCGCACCGCGAGCATCGCGCCCTCCGGGCGCGGCGACGACCCCCAGGTCCGCACGACCGTCACGAGCAACGCGCGGCGGCCTTCGCCAAGCCAGCGCGCGCCCGTTCTCAGCACGTCGAGATCCATGCTTTCCATGATTGATCCGGTCCTTGCGACGTCCCGGCCGGCGGAAATGCCGGCCGCTCGATGGCGCGATTATGGCGCGTCCGATGAAAGCGTGCATGAGCGGTCGCGCGCGCAAAAAAAAACGCTCCCGGAAGTCGGGAGCGCTTGTCGCGCGCGTCGGCGAGCCGCCCGGGGCAGGCTCGCCGCGCGCGATACGCGGGAAACGCGTCAGTGCTGCTCGGCGCCGTGCGCGAGCTTCGAATGACGGCGCGAGTACGCGAAGTACACGAAGAGGCCGATCACGAGCCACGTCCCGAACGCAATCCACGTGACGGGCTGCAGGTTCAGCATCAGGAACAGGCACGCGGCGACCGCGAGGATCGGCACCACCGGCACGCCCGGGCAGCGGAACGCGCGCGGCAGATCCGGGTGCGTGCGGCGCAGCACGAGCACCGCGATCGACACCATCGAGAACGCGGCGAGCGTGCCGATGTTGATCAGCTCGGCGAGCACGTTGAGCGGGATCAGCGCGGCGATCAGGCCGAAGAACAGGCCGACGAGCCAGGTCGTCAGGAACGGCGTCGCGAAGCGCGGATGCACGCGCGACAGCGCGGCGGGCAGCAGGCCGTCGCGCGACATCGCGAAGATGATCCGGGTCTGGCCGTAGCTCATCACGAGAATCACGGTCAGCATGCCGACGACGGCGCCGAGGTCGATGAAGCCCGCGACCCACTTCTCGCCCGCGACTTGCAGCGCGTACGAGATCGGATGCGAGACGTTCGCGTACTGCGCCCACGGCACGATGCCCGTCGCGATGGCCGCGACCGCGACGTACAGGAACGCGCACACGCCGAGCGACGCGATGATGCCGATCGGCAGATCGCGCTTCGGATTCTTCACTTCCTCGGCCGCCGACGACACCGCGTCGAAGCCGATGAACGCGAAGAACATCACGGCCGCCGCGCCGAACACGCCGTTCCAGCCGTGCGGCATGAACGGCTTCCAGTTCGCGGGCGTCACGTGGAAGACGCCGACCGCGATCACGAGCAGCACGACCGCGACCTTGATGAACACCATGATGTTGTTCACGCGCGTCGACTCGCGGATGCCGATCGACAGCAGCGTCGTGATGATGATCATCACGAGGAACGCGGGCAGGTTGAAGTAGGTGACGACGCCCGGCAGCGCGCCCGGCGCGGCGGTGAGCGCCGCGGGCAGCGACACGCCGAAGCCCTGCAGCAGCGACTGCAGGTAGCCGGACCAGCCGACCGACACCGCGGACGCCGCGAGCCCGTATTCGAGCATCAGGTCCCAGCCGATGATCCACGCGACGAGCTCGCCGAGGGTCGCGTACGAATACGTGTAGATCGAGCCGGCGACGGGGATCGTCGATGCGAATTCGGCGTACGACAGCGCGGCGAGGCCGCATGCGATCGCCGCGACCACGAACGCCAGCATCAGCGCGGGGCCGGCCTGCACGGCGCCCGTGCCGGTCAGCACGAAGATGCCGGTGCCGATGATCGCGCCGATGCCGAGAAAGGTGAGGTCGACCGCGCCGAGCGCCTTCTTGAGGCCGGCCGCGTGCGCGCCGGCGATCATGCGGTCGACGTTTTTCTTGCGGAAAAGAGACATTGCGAAGGATTACCGGAAACGCGAGACGCGCCGGAAAGTGGAAAATCCGCCATTTTAGCGGATGTGGCGCGCTTGCCCGTGCCGGACGATGCGCAATCGCGCCGTGAGCCGCAAAAAATCGTCCAATGAAAACAACCGCTTGCGCGCGGCGCGGCGCTGCGCCGCGGGACGCGTCGGCCGTACGGGGAACGCGCGTCGCGCTACGCGCCGATTGCCGGGTTCATGTCGACGAGCCGGTTGCTCATCACGTAGAACGTGAGCTCCGCGTTGTTCGACAACTTCATCTTCTCGAGGAGCCGCGTGCGGTAGACGCTGACCGTCTTCACCGACAACGACAGCGCGTGCGCGATGTCGGTGAGCCGCTTGCCCGACGCGATCATGCAAAGCGTCTGGTACTCGCGGTCGGACAGCTTCTCGTGCGGCAGCGGCTCGTTCTCGAACGACACGTATTCGGCGAGCGCCTCGGCCATCGCCGGGCTCACGTACTTGCGGCCGGCGGCGACCTGGCTGATCGCCGACACCATCTGCGCGGCGTTGACGGTCTTCGACAGATAGCCGGCCGCGCCCGCCTTCAGCGCGCGCACCGCGAATTGATCCTCGCGGTACATCGAGAACATCAGCACCGGCGTGCCCGGCAGCTTGCGCTTCAGGCGCTTGAGCACCTCGATCCCGTTCATGTCGGGCAGCGAGATGTCGAGCAGGATCACGTCGAACGCGCTCCTGTCGGTGATCGCGAGCGCCTCGCTGCCGCACTCGGCCTCCATCACCTCGCGCGCGATGCCGCGGTCGATCAGCAGTTGACGGATGCCTTGGCGCACGATCGCATGGTCGTCGACGAGCAGGATCTGCAGACTCATCGCGCCTCCTTGCGCATCCTGCGCGCGGCGGCCGGCGTATGCGCGGGGGTGACGAGCGCGGCCCACGCGAAGCGCGCGCAAAGCGCCGTGCCCGTGCCGCTCGAACGCGGCGAAACGAGCTCGAGCGTGCCGCCGAGCGCTTCGCAGCGCGCGCGCATGCTGCCGAGCCCGTAGCCGTGGCGGCGCGTGGCCGGAATGCCCACGCCGTCGTCGGCGATGACGAGGGTCAGATGCGTGTCGTCGACGTCGATCCGCACGTCGGCGGCCGACGCGTGCGCATGCTTGGCAACATTTGCGAGCGCTTCCTGCGCGACGCGGAATACGGCGAGCGTGCCGTCGGCGGAAAGCTGCGTGACGCGCGCGTCGGCTGCGCAGACGAAGCTCGTGCGCAGGCCGGTGCGTGCGCCGTGCGCGCCGATCCATGCGGCGAGCGCGCCGACGAGCCCCGCTTCGAGCGCGGGCGTGCCGAGGCCGTCGATCAGGCGGCGGTTTGCTGCCGTCGCGGCGTCGAGCGCCTGCTGCGCGAGCGCGAGCGCGCGCCGGCATCCGTCGGGCACGTCGTCCGGCAGCCAGGTTTCGATGTTCGCAAGCGCGAAGCGTGCGGCGGTGAGGTCGGCGCCGAGGCCGTCGTGCAGCTCGCCCGCGAGATGGCGGCGCGCGGATTCGTCGGCGGCGACGAGTTCGGCGGACAGTTGCACGACGCGCGCGCCGAGCCGTTCGGCGGCAGGCGGGTGCATGGTAGGGCGGGAAACGAAAGGAATGCCTGCATCGGTCGCAAGGTCGCGCGACGACGAAGCTAGGGCGCCTGCACTCGACAGCGCAATAGACGGCGTATCCATGACTCTCCCTTTCTGTTCAGAAAGCTATTCAGACACCCACTGGAACGACTGCCGACCGCCGCGACCGGCACGGCCTGCCGGGGCGGAGTCAGCAATATGCTGCGGAAACACTATTTACATCTTGTAACATTTGGTCTGGCACTGTAACAGTGTGTGGGACCGTTTTCACGCGCCGCGCATGATATCGCAGAATTATATGCAAAGTCATACTGGACGGACGTTTTAAGGCGCTCGCCGCGACTCGGGATGTTCCCGACGTAGGACAAACACCGACAGACAACTTCAGCAACACAACGCGAACTTGTAACTATTTTGAGATACAAATATGACGTTTTGTAACCATGTTGCCAAGATCCGACACAAAAAAACCGGAGCGCCAGGCTCCGGTTTTTGATGTGGATTAAGAAACGGGGTCAGTCGACGAACGCGCGCTCGATCACATAGTGGCCGGGGGCGCTGTTCTTGCCTTCGACGAGGCCCGCCTTCTTCAGCAGTTCGACCGTGTCCTTCAGCATCGCGGTGCTGCCGCACAGCATCACGCGGTCGTGCTCGGGCGAGAACGGCGGGACGTCCAGATCCGTGAACAGCTTGCCGGACGAGATCAGGTCGGTGATCCGGCCTTCGTTCTCGAATTCCTCGCGCGTGACGGTCGGGTAGTAGACGAGCTTCTCGCGGATCACGTCGCCGAGGTACTCGTGGCCCGGCAGGTCGTGCTTGATGAAATCCATGTACGCGAGCTCGCCCTTCAGGCGGCACGTGTGCGTGAGGATCACCTTGTCGAAGCGCTCGTAGATGTCCGGATCGCGGATGATCGACATGAACGGCGCGAGGCCCGTGCCCGTCGACAGCAGCCACAGCGTCTTGCCGGGCAGCAGGTTGTCGGCGACGAGCGTGCCCGTCGGCTTCTTGCCGATCAGGACCGCATCGCCGACCTTCAGGTGTTGCAGCCGCGACGTCAGCGGGCCGTTCTGCACCTTGATGCTGAAGAACTCGAGGTGCTCTTCGTAGTTCGGGCTCACGATGCTGTATGCGCGCGTGAGCGGCTTGCCGTCGACTTCCAGGCCGACCATCGTGAATTCGCCGTTGTTGAAGCGCAGGGCCTGGTCGCGGGTGCAAGTGAAGCTGAACAGCGTGTCGGTCCAGTGGTGGACGGACAGGACGGTAGCGGTGTCGAATTTGCTCATGGATTCGGAAACGATGCGGAAACCGAGGGACGGCCCGATCCGCGGACCGGCCGATGGCGCACGTCATTCGCACGCCTACCCGATAAAACAGACGAGTGGGAAACGCCATATTTTACCGTGCCTTGGACGCGCGCGTGCTTGACCCCGGCAAACGCGAGGAAATCGCCGACAAACTTGGGTGCGCGTTGCGTCGATTCCGGCGGGCTTTTCGGGGCCGTTGCGCCCGGTGCGGCGTGCGTGCGCGCGTCAGTCGAGCCGCAGCCGCGCGACGTACGGCAGATGATCGGACAGCCACGCGGTTTCGTCGCCGGGCGCGCGCCATTCGATCGGCGTCATCCCGCGCACGAACATCTTGTCGAGCGCGAGCGCGGGCGAGAACGCGGGAAACGTGCGGCCCGACGCGCCGAGCAGCGTCGCGACTTCGGACAGGCCGATCTCGCCGAAGAGCGGGATCGAGTCGTTGCGCCAGTCGTTGAAGTCGCCCGCGAGGACGAGCGGCCCCGTGCTCGCGTGGCGCTCGATCCAGTGCGCGATCCAGCTCATCTGCCGCAGCCGCGCGGCGCGCGTGAGCGCGAGGTGCGCGCACAGCAGCGTGACGGGCGCGCCGCCCGCGAGCGTCGCGCGCGCGACGAGGAGGCCGCGACGCTCGAAGCGGTGCGCGGAAATGTCCCAGCGGCCGCCGAGATCGAGCGGATGCGGCGACAGGATCGCGTTGCCGTGCCGCCACGACGGCTTGAACACGTTCGGCCCGAGTGCGATCTGCCAGTCGAGCGCGCGCGCGATCTCGGTCGCCTGGCAGTGCCAGACGTCGTCGACGGGCTCCGCCATCGGCCTGCCGAAGCCGGACGCGAGCATCGGGCGCGGCATGCGCCGCGCCATCGCTTCCTGCAGGAAATAGACGTCCGCGTGCGTCGATTCGACCCAGCTGCGCATCGCGTCCCACGCGGTGAAGCCGAGCGGCGAGCGGCCCTTGTGCAGATTCCAGCTGACCGCCGTGATCTCGTTCTCGGCAGGCTGCGGCTCGGCGAGCGGCAGGGTCTCGGGCACGTGCATGGTCGGTCAGTCCTCGACGACGTGCGCGCGCACGCGGTAGACGAGTTGCGGGCCGCGGTCGGCCAAGGTCCAGTCGGTCCACTGCGCGGCGCGTGCGTTCAGGCCCGGATGGCTTGCGACGATTCGCCGCGGCGGGGACGCGCACGGCGCGCCGCCGGACGGCGCCGCGCCGTCGTCGGCGAGCGTTTCCTGCGCGTCGATCGCGAGCGCGACCGCGTCGCCTTCGACGTACAGCGGTGCGACCGTGATCGTGCGCGACAGTTCGGACGCGGGCGCGGCGGCCGCCGACGCGTTCGTCGCGGCGGCGCCGCAACCGGACGCGGGCGCGACGGGAAAGCTGTGCGTGTCCGAGCGGGCCTGGCCGACGGTGGTCTTCTGCTCGAACGTGTCGATCGTCTGGCCGTCGCGTACCACCTCGATCTCCCAATCGATCACGGGCTGCGGACCGCTCTGCGCGTGCGCGGAGAGCGCGGCGCCGACCAGCGCGCCCGCGACGCCGGCTTCGAGTACGAATTTTCCGGCGCGGGCGAACCGGGAGGCGGGACAGGCGGACATCTTACGCGTAAACGAATTCATCGAACTTCCGACCGCGCGGGTAATTGCTCGGTTCATCTTTCGCGCGCGGCGCCGTTATCGGGGACATCGACGAGGTGAGCGCGGCGCGCGGATTTTTCAAGCATCGGGCGGCGCGGCAAACGGGCGCGCCGCGGCGGCGGCGCGGCAGCCGGCGCGAGCGGCGAACGCATCGGCATGGCTCGTCGACGAGCGGCGCGATGCGCAACGGCTGCGGACCGCGCCACGGAATGGCGGCGGCGCGATGCGCGCACGCACGACGTGAATTCACGATCATACGCGCGGCGCGTGTCGCGTGCAGCATCGCGAGGATGTTAGCAGCAGACCCCGGCGGCTGCTCGCTTGCGCGGGATGTCGCGCTGGCTACACTGAAATCGTAGGGGTCTGAAGGACGGACGGCGGCAGCAAGGCGAGGTGTGCGATGACGACGGCGATGGTGAAGCAGGAACTGGCGGTGGCGTCGTTCAGTACGGTCTACGATCTGGATCGAATCGAGACGGCGCTGAACGATCTGAACGAAGGCGCAAGCGACGCGCTGCGCGCGACTTACGAAAAGATGCTGAAGACGGGCAACCTGCGCTTTTGCGTGAAGCCGACGCGGATGCCCGCGTTCGATTCGCTCGCGCAGGAATTGCCCAACTTCGCCGAGCCGCTCGACGACGTGCGCAAGCAAGTGGCGCTTTGCCTCGAAACCGACGACCGCCTCGAATTGATGCCGATCCTGCTGCTCGGCGAGCCGGGCATCGGCAAGACGCATTTCGCGAAGGCGCTCGCGAAGATGCTCGGGACCGCTTATCACTACGTGCCGATGAGCTCGCTGACGGCGGGCTGGGTGCTGTCGGGCGCGTCGTCGCAGTGGAAGAACGCGAAGCCGGGCAAGGTGTTCGACGCGCTCGTCAACGGCTGCTACTCGAATCCCGTGATCGCGATCGACGAGATCGACAAGGCGGGCAGCGATGCGCAATACGATCCGCTCGGCGCGCTGTACGCGCTGCTCGAGCACGACACCGCGTGCGCGTTCATCGACGAATTCGCCGAGGTGCCGATCGACGCGGGCAACGTGATCTGGATCGCGACCGCGAACGATGCAAGCGCGATTCCCGAGCCGATCATGAACCGGATGAACGTGTACGAGATCGAGCCGCCCGACGCGCCGGGCGCGCGCCGCATCGCGCAGACGATCTACGGCGAGATCCGCGACGCGCACGCGTGGGGGCGGCGTTTCCCCGACGCGCTCGGCGACGACGCGCTCGACGTGCTCGCCGCGATGCCGCCCCGCACGATGCGCCGCGTGCTGCTGCACGCATTCGGCGCGGCGCGGCTCGACGGGCGAGACGCGATCGCGCCGCGCGACATCCGCACCGACGAAAGCACCGGGCGCCGCCGGCCGATCGGCTTTTGACGGCCGGCAGGCGCACACGCGTCGCGCGACGTACAATCGTAGGTCCTGCTTTCGAAGCGTGAGCGACGCGAATGACGATGGAGCGGATTGACTGTGTGGTGATCGGCGCCGGCGTAGTGGGCCTTGCGATCGCGCGCGAGCTGGCCGCGCGCGGACGCGAGACGCTGATCCTGGAAGCGGCCGAGGCGATCGGCACGGGCTCGAGCTCGCGCAACAGCGAGGTGATCCACGCGGGGCTCTACTATCCGCGCGGATCGCTGAAGGCGTCGCTGTGCGTGCACGGGCGCGACCTGCTGTACGACTTCTGCGAGACGCACAACGTGCCGCATCGGCGCTGCGGCAAGCTCGTCGTCGCGACGTCGCCCGCGCAGGCGAAGCAGCTGAAGGCGATCGCCGCGCGCGCGGAGGAAAACGGCGTGCTCGATCTGCTGTCGCTGTCGCGCGACGAAGTGCAGGCGCTCGAGCCCGAGCTCGAGTGCATCGAGGCGCTGTTCTCGCCGAGCACGGGCATCGTCGACAGCCATCAGCTGATGCTCGCGCTCCTTGGCGACGCCGAGCGCGACGGCGCCGCGTGCGCGCTGCGCTCGCCTGTCGAATCGATCGACGCGGGGGGCGGCTGCTTCGTCGTGCGCGCCGGCGGCGATACGCCGACCGAGATCGAAGCCGCGTGCGTGATCAACAGCGCGGGGCTCGGCGCGCAGGCGCTCGCGAAGCGCATCCGCGGGCTCGATTCGCGCTGGGTGCCGCCGCTTTATCTCGCGCGCGGCAATTACTTCAGCCTGTCCGGGCGCGTGCCGTTCGCGCATCTCGTCTATCCGGTGCCGGATCGGGCCGGGCTCGGCGTGCATCTGACGCTCGATCTCGCCGGACAGGCGCGTTTCGGGCCCGACGTCGAATGGATCGACACGCTGCGCTACGACGTCGATCCGCGCCGCGCCGCCGCGTTCTACACGTCGATCCGCGCGTATTGGCCAGGATTGCCCGCCGACGCGCTGCAGCCGGCCTACGCGGGCATTCGCCCGAAGGTCGCGGGGCCCGGCGAGCCCACCGCCGATTTCGTGATCCAGGGCGTGGCGCAGCACGGCGTGCGCGGGCTCGTGAACCTGTTCGGCATCGAATCGCCCGGGCTCACCGCGGCGCTCGCGATCGCGCAGCGCGTCGGCGAAATGGCGGCGCGCACATGACCTCCGCAGGCGGCGTGCCGATTTCTTGTTTTCGATTTGCTTATCTTCGGAATTACCCGCGTCACATTTGGGCGCATGAGCGGTATGCTTGTGCGCTGCTGCCGCTAGAGCAGCGACAACCCACAATGTTGGAGCGAATTCCCATGAAAACGTCCCGCCGGAGTTTCCTGATCACGAGCGTCGGCGCCGTGTCGGCGCTCGCGCTCACGCGCGAAGCGTTCTCGGCCGATCTGCCGATGCTGTCCGAAACCGATCCGACCGCCGTCGCGCTCGGCTACAAGGCCGACGCCACCAAGGTCGACAAGGCGAAGTTCCCGAAGTACGCGGCAGGCGAAGCCTGTTCGGGCTGCATGCTGTATCAGGGCAAGAAGGGCTCGGCGTCGGGCCCGTGCGGCGCATTCCCCGGCAAGCAGGTGTCGGCGAAGGGCTGGTGCAGCGCGTTCACGAAAATGGCGTGACGCGTCTCGCGGCGTCTCGCGGCGCCGCGTCGCATCGCACCGAAGCGGAAAACGCCCGCCGTCCGACGACGGCGGGCGTTTTTTTATTGCTTGAAATCGATTCCGCCGCTTTCTACACTCGCTCCACGACCGTTGGCGCGGCGTCAGCCTGTTACGGCGACGCCGGCGCACGACGCACGACAACGGCACGACGAAAGCACGACGACAGCGAGGGGCGAGGATGGCATCGATAGCGGCTTCGACGAAAACGGCTGGACATGCGCTGAACCGGCGCTCGGTGGTGGCGGCCGTGATCGGCAACGCGCTCGAGTGGTACGACTTCATCGTGTTCAGTTTCATGACGGTCGTGATCGCCGAGTTGTTCTTTCCGACCAGCAGCGAATATTCGTCGCTGCTCCTGACGACCGCGACGTTCGGCGTCGCCTTCTTCATGCGGCCGATCGGCGGCATCGTGCTCGGCCTCTACGCGGATCGCGCGGGGCGCAAGGCGGCGCTGTCGCTCGTGATCCTGCTGATGACGCTCGGCATCTTCCTGATCGCGGTCGCGCCGCCCTATGCGGCGATCGGCGTCGGCGGGCCGCTGCTGATCGTGCTCGGACGTCTGCTGCAAGGCTTCTCCGCGGGCGGCGAGTTCGGCAGCGCGACCGCGCTCCTCATCGAAGCGGCGCCGTTCTCGCGGCGCGGGTTCTACGGGAGCTGGCAGATGGCGAGCCAGGCGGCGGCGCTTCTCATCGGCTCGCTCGTCGGCGCGGCGGTGACGCGCGGCCTGTCGACCGAGGCGCTGCATGCGTGGGGCTGGCGCGTGCCGTTCCTGCTCGGGCTCGTGATCGGGCCGGTCGGGTTCTATCTGCGCCGCCATCTCGCCGATTCCGAGGCGTTCCTGCACGCGCGCGATCACGCGCGGCGCGTGACGCTCGCCGAAGTGTTCGCGCAGCACGGGCGCGCGGTGACGTGCGGGCTCGGCTCGGTGATCGCGCTGACCGTCACCGTCTACGTGCTCATCAGCTATCTGCCGACGTTCGCCGTCAAGCAGCTGAAGCTGCCTTACGCGCAGTCGTTCTACGCGGTGATCATCGGCAATCTGCTGCTGACGGTGCTGTCGCCGCTCGCGGGCGCGTGGTCCGATCGGATCGGGCGCAAGGGATTGTCGCTGTGGGCGCTCGGGCTCACGCTCGTGCTGATCTATCCGCTCTTCATATGGCTCGACGCGTCGCCGAGCATCGCGCGGCTGATTCTCGTGCAGGCGATCCTGTCGGTGGCGCTCGCCGGCTACTACGGGCCGTTCGGCGCGATGATCGCCGAGCTCTTTCCGGCGAACGCGCGCTCGACGGGCCTGTCGCTCGCGTACAACGTCGCGGTGATGGCGTTCGGCGGCTTCGGCCCGTTCATCGTCACGTGGCTCATCAAGACGACGGGCTCGCCGCTTGCGCCGACCTATTACGTGATGGCCGGGCTCGCGCTGTCGTTCGTCGCGGTCGCGTTCGTGCCGGCGAGAAGCAACGATCTCGATTGACGACGGCCGGTCGCGGACCGGTCGCGCGGCCGACGCGCTGGACGCCGGCGCGAACGCGCGCCAATGGAGATCGCGCAATCCGTGCCCGTCACGTATCGAACCCGATCCATCGCCGAAGACCGTTACGAAAAAACGAAGATATAAGGGATAACGCTGATCGCGGCGAATCGCGCCGAATCGGCTCGACGGCGCACGCGCTGTGCGCGGCCGGGCAACGCATTTCACGATGGCGTGCGCATGACGAATGGATTTTTCTCCAGCTTGTTCCTCTTACGAAAGCTCAAGTAATATCCGCCTACGCCGGCCTAGGCCGGCCTTGAACCGGAGACCTGGAGGAAACATGGAACATAATCGTCTGTTGCGCGCACTGCGTGTTACCGCCATCGCGGGCGTTGCAGCGGCATCTTTCGGCGTCGCGGGCTCTGCATTCGCACAGATCCCGAACAAAACGCTCGTCTACTGCTCAGAAGGCAGCCCGGCGGGCTTCGATTCCGCGCAATTCACGACGGGCGTCGATTTCACCGCGTCGACATTCCCGATCTACAACCGCCTCGTCGAGTTCGAGCGCGGCGGCACGAAGGTCGAGCCCGGCCTCGCCGAGACATGGGACATCTCGCCCGACGGCAAGGTCTACACGTTCCATCTGCGCCACGGCGTCAAATTCCATACGACCGATTTCTTCAAGCCGACGCGCGAATTCGACGCGGACGACGTCGTGTTCACGTTCGAGCGGATGCTCGATGCGAACCAGCCGTTCCGCAAGGCGTATCCGGTGTCGTTCCCGTACTTCACCGACATGGGCCTCGACAAGCTGATCGTCAAGATCGAAAAGCTCGATCCGTATACGGTTCGTTTCACGCTGAAGGAGCCGAACGCGCCGTTCATCCAGAACCTCGCGATGGAGTATGCGTCGGTGCTGTCCGCCGAATACGCGGACCAGTTGATGAAGGCGGGCAAGGCGGCCGACATCAACCAGAAGCCGATCGGCACGGGCCCGTTCATCTTCCGCAGCTACACGAAGGACGCGACGATCCGATTCGACGGCAATCCTGATTATTGGAAGAAGGGCGCGGTGAAGATCTCGAAGCTGATCTTCTCGATCACGCCCGACCCGGGCGTGCGCGTGCAGAAGATCAAGCGCAACGAGTGCCAGGTGATGAGCTATCCGCGGCCCGCCGACATCGCGACGCTGAAGGCCGATTCGAACGTCGACATGCCGTCGCTGCCGGGCTTCAACCTCGGCTACCTCGCGTACAACGTGCAGCACAAGCCGGTCGACAAGCTCGAGGTGCGCCGGGCGCTCGACATGGCGATCAACAAGAAGGCGATTCTCGAATCCGTCTATCAGGGCGCGGGCCAGGCGGCGAGCGCGCCGATGCCGCCGACCCAATGGTCGTACGACAAGAACCTGAAGGCCGCGGCCTACGATCCGGCGAAGGCGAAGGCGCTGCTCGCGAAGGCGGGCTATCCGAACGGCTTCCCCATCACGCTGTGGGCGATGCCCGTGCAGCGCCCGTACAACCCGAACGCGAAGCTGATGGCCGAGATGATCCAGGCCGACTGGGCGAAGATCGGCGTGCAGGCGAAGATCGTCACGTATGAGTGGGGCGAGTACATCAAGCGCGCGCATTCGGGCGAGCACGACACGATGCTGATCGGCTGGAACGGCGACAACGGCGATCCCGACAACTGGCTCGGCACGCTGCTCGGCTGCGAGGCGGTCAAGGGCAACAACTTCTCCGAGTGGTGCCACAAACCGTTCGACGAGCTCGTTCAGAAGGGCCGCGTGACGACGTCGCTGGATGCCCGCACGAAGATATACATGCAGGCGCAGCAAATCTTCGCGCAGCAGCTGCCGTTTTCGCCGATCGCGAACTCGACCGTCTATCAGCCGGTGCGCAAGAACGTCGTCGACATGCGGATCGAGCCGCTCGGCTATGCGCGCTTCGACGGCGTCAGCGTGAAATAAGCGGCGTCGGTGCGCCGTTAGGCCGACTGCACGATAATCACCCGGCGACGGGGGGCCACGAGCTCCTCGTCGCCGGTCGCACATTTCCCACAAGAAAATATCGAGAAGCGTCATGTTCCGATTCGTCTTGCGCCGCGTGGGCATGGTGATCCCGACCTTCATCGGCATCACGGTGCTCGCGTTCGCGCTGATTCACCTGATACCGGGCGACCCCATCGAAGTGATGATGGGCGAGCGCGGCGTCGATCCCGCGATGCACGCGGAAGCGATGCATCGCCTGGGGCTCGACGAGCCGCTGCCCCTTCAGTACCTGCACTACGTCGGCCGTGCGCTGCACGGCGACCTGGGCATGTCGATCATCACCAACACGAGCGTGATGAGCGAGTTCCTCGCACGCTTTCCGGCGACGGTCGAGCTGTCGATCTGCGCGCTCCTGTTCGCGCTCGCCGTCGGGCTGCCGGCCGGCGTGTTCGCCGCGCTCAAGCGCGGCACGGTCGTCGATCACGGCGTGATGGGCACGGCGCTCACCGGCTATTCGATGCCGATCTTCTGGTGGGGGCTCATCCTCATCATGGTGTTCTCCGCGTATCTCGGCTGGACGCCCGTGTCGGGCCGCCTCGCGGTCGAATACGAGATTCCTCATACGACGGGCTTCATGCTGATCGACACGCTGCTCTCCGGCGAAGAAGGCGCGTTCGCGTCGGCGGTGAGCCATCTGATCCTGCCCGCGATCGTGCTCGGCACGATTCCGCTCGCGGTGATCGCGCGGATGACGCGCTCGTCGATGCTCGAAGTGCTGCGCGAAGACTACATCCGCACCGCGCGCGCGAAGGGGCTGTCGCCCGCGCGCGTCGTCGTCGTGCATGCGCTGCGCAACGCGTTGATCCCGGTCGTCACGGTGATCGGCCTTCAAGTGGGCACGCTGCTCGCGGGCGCCGTGCTCACCGAGACGCTGTTTTCGTGGCCGGGCGTCGGCAAGTGGCTGATCGACGCGATCGGCCGCCGCGACTATCCGGTCGTGCAAGGCGGCATCCTGCTGATCGCGACGCTCGTGATCGTCGTGAACCTGGTCGTCGATCTGCTGTACGGCGTGCTGAATCCGCGCATTCGCCATACGAGGTAATCGAACATGCATCCCCACACTCGCATTCATCCGCTGCTTGAGCGGTCAACTGCGGCGGCGGCATTCGGCCGCGCACGCGCGGTCACGCGGGAGGCGCAATGAGCGACATGCAAAACGCGATGCCGTCGCAAGCGGCGCCCGTCAGCGGCCGCGCGCTCGCGCTGCGCGAATTCTGGGCGAACTTCTCCCGCAATCGCGGCGCGGTCGGCGCGGGCGTCGTCGTGCTCGTGCTGGTCGTCGTCGCGCTGCTGGCGCCGGTTCTCGCGCCGCACAGCCCGATCGAGCAGTACCGTGATCACGTGAAGATTCCACCCGCGTGGCTCGCCGGCGGCAATTGGCAATTCGTGCTCGGCACCGACGAAGCGGGCCGCGACATCCTCTCGCGCCTGATGTACGGCGCGCGGATGTCGTTCTGGATCGGCTTCGTGTCGGTCGTGCTCGCGCTGATTCCGGGCGTCGTGCTCGGCCTCGTCGCCGCGTTCTTCCAGAAATGGGCCGACACGCCCGTGATGCGCGTGATGGACGTGCTGCTCGCGCTGCCGTCGCTGCTGCTCGCGGTCGCGGTCGTCGCGATCATCGGTCCCGGCTTGACCAACACGATGTTCGCGATCGCGATCGTCGCGCTGCCCGCGTACGTGCGTCTCACGCGCGCGTCGGCGCTCGGCGAGCTGCAGAAGGAGTACGTGACCGCGTCGCGCGTCGCGGGCGCGGGCACGCTGCGCCTGATGTTCTCGCAGGTGCTGCCGAACTGCACGGCGCCGTTGATCGTGCAGGCGACGCTCGGCTTCTCGTCTGCGATCCTCGACGCGGCCGCGCTCGGCTTCCTCGGCCTCGGCGTGCAGCCGCCGACGGCCGAGTGGGGCGCGATGCTCGCATCGGCGCGCGATTACATCGACAATGCGTGGTGGATCGTGACGATGCCCGGCCTGTCGATTCTGATCTCGGTGCTCGCGATCAACCTGCTCGGCGACGGGCTGCGCGACGCGCTTGATCCCAAACTCAAACGGATGGCCTGACATGAGCGACTTATTGACCATCCGCAATCTCGCGGTGAACTTCAACGGGCTGCCCGCGGTCGACAGGATCAACCTGTCCGTCGCGCGCGGCGAAGTGGTCGGCGTGGTGGGCGAATCCGGCTCGGGCAAGAGCGTGACGATGATGGCGTTGATGGGCTTGATCGACGCGCCCGGCATCGTCACCGCCGACGAAGTCACGTTCGACGGCGTCGATCTCCTGAAGGCGAGCCCGAAGGCGCGCCGCAGGATCATCGGCAAGGACATCGCGATGGTGTTCCAGGACGCGCTGACGAGCCTGAACCCGAGCTACACGGTCGGCTATCAGATCAAGGAGGTGCTGAAGCTGCACGAGGGCCTGCGCGGCGACGCGCTGAAGAAGCGCGCGCTCGAACTGCTCGACCAGGTCGGGATTCCCGATGCGAAGAACCGCATCGACACCTTTCCGCACCAGATGTCGGGCGGCATGAACCAGCGCGTGATGATCGCGATGGCGGTCGCGTGCAATCCGAAGCTCCTGATCGCCGACGAGCCGACGACCGCGCTCGACGTGACGATCCAGGCGCAGATCATGGATCTCCTCGTCGCGCTGCAGAAGGAGCGCGGGATGGCGCTCGTGCTGATCTCGCACGATCTCGCGGTCGTCTCGGAAGTCGCGCAGCGCGTCGCGGTGATGTACGCGGGCGAGATCATCGAGACGAACCGCGTGCCGGACATCTTCGCGTCGCCGCATCATCCGTACACCGAAGCGTTGCTCGCCGCGATCCCCGAGCACAATGCGGGGGCGAAGCGGCTCGCCGCCCTTCCCGGGATGGTGCCGGGCCGCGACGACCGGCCGAGCGGGTGCCTGTTCGCGCCGCGCTGCAAGTACGTCGTCGACGGCTGCACGAAGGCGCGCCCCGCGCTCGACGAGCTCGTGCCGGGCACCGGCATGCGCGCGCGCTGCATCAAGCCGCTCAACCTGCAAGCGACGCACACGGAAGGAGGCGCGCGATGAACGCAGTCTACGAAACGCGCGAGTCCGCCGCGCACGACGACATCGTGCTCGTCGCCGACAAGCTCGCGAAGCACTACACGGTCAGAAGAGGGATGTTCGGGCACGGCACCGTGAAGGCGCTGAACGGCGTGTCGTTCGAGTTGAAGCGGGGCAAGACGCTCGCCGTCGTCGGCGAGTCCGGCTGCGGCAAATCGACGCTCGCGCGCCAGTTGACGATGATCGAGCCGCCGACGTCCGGGCACCTGTCGATCGACGGCCGCGACGTCGCGGGCGCGGACCGCGAGACGATCGCCGCGCTGCGCCGCCGCGTGCAGATGGTGTTCCAGAATCCGTTCGCGTCGCTGAATCCGCGCAAGACGGTCGAGCAGACGCTCGCCGAGCCGCTCGCCATCAACACGCATCTGACGGCCGCCGAGCGCGCGCAGCGGATCGCGCAGATCATGCGCACGGTCGGCCTGCGGCCCGAGCACGCGAAGCGCTATCCGCACATGTTCTCGGGCGGGCAGCGCCAGCGCGTCGCGATCGCGCGCGCGATGATCCTCGATCCGCAGATCGTCGTCGCCGACGAGCCGGTGTCCGCGCTCGACGTGTCGATCCAGGCGCAGATCCTCAATCTCTTCATGGATCTGCAGGAGCAGTTCAGGACGAGCTACGTGTTCATCTCGCACAACCTCGCGGTCGTCGAGCACATCGCCGACGACGTGATGGTGATGTACTTCGGCAGCGTCGCGGAGCTCGGCGACAAGAAGACGATCTACGCGCGGCCGCGCCATCCGTACACGCGCGCGCTGATGTCGGCGACGCCCGCGATCTTCGAGGCGGATCGCAAGATCCAGATCAAGCTGCAGGGCGAGCTGCCGTCGCCGCTCAATCCGCCGTCCGGCTGCGCGTTCCATCAGCGCTGCCCTTACGCGGTCGAGCGGTGCCGCGCCGAGGAGCCGAAGCTGCGCGACGTCGACGGCCGGCTCGTCGCCTGCCATCGCGCCGAGGAGGTGGGGGAGGCGAATGCCTGAGGCAATGGCGGCGCGCGAAGCCGCGCGCCGCTTGCGTAACGGCGGCCGGCGCGCGGCGACGCACGCCGGCAGGCATCCACGGCGCTGGCGCGCGCGTGCGCTCGCGGGCGCCGTGCTCGCCGGCGCGTGCGCGACGGGCGGCATCGCGTGGCCGTCCGTCGGCGCGCTGGCGGCGGGCAGCGCCGCGACCGCGCCGCTGCCGCAGTCGCCGATCCCGTCGCCGAGCATGTCGCTGCCGGGCTTCCATGCGCCGCCGCCGTCGACGTCGAACGGCACCGTCGCGAGCGGCGCGGTGCGCACGCAGCCCGCGCGGATGCCGTTCTACGTCGCGACCAAAGGCAAGGTCACGATCTACGTGCTCGGCACGCTGCACGTCGGCGATCCCGCCGACTATCCGCCAAGCCAGCCGTTCCGCCGTCCGATCCTCGCGGCGCTCGCCGCATCGCCGACGCTCGCGCTCGAGCTGTCGCCGGACGATCTGCTCGAATCGCAGGACGACGTGTCGAAGTACGGCGTGTGCAACTACGCATGCCTGCCGCGCCTGCTGCCGTCGCCTCTTTGGCAGAAGCTCGCGAACCGGCTGCGCGGCAATCCGGCCGCGCTCGCCGGCATCCGCAACATGCGGCCGTGGCTCGCGTCGCTCGTCGTCGAGACGTACGATTCGCTGTCGGCCGGCCTGCAAACCGAATACGGCACCGAGGCGCAGCTGCAGAACGTGTTCCTGCGCAAAAAGGGCGGGAAGGTCGTCGGGCTCGAGACGCTCGCCGAGCAGATGCGCGCATTCACGGGGCTCACGCTCGCGCAGCAGCGCGAGATGCTCGCGCAGGACATGGTGCAGACGCCCGCGCAGAACGCGGCCGACGTGCGCGCGCTGCACCGCCTCTGGCGCATCGGCGACGCGGACGCGGTCGCCGCATGGGCGACCGCGAAGACGGAGCGGCTCGCGCGCGCGAAGCCGATCGCCGATTCGATCGACAACAAGATCGTCTACGAGCGCAACCGCCGCTTCGTCGCGCGGATGACGGCGATCGCCGCGCCGAACCGGCCGCTCTTCGTCGCGATCGGCGCGCTGCACCTGGGCGGCCCGAAGGGCGTGCTCGAACTGCTGCGGCAGCAGGGCTACCGCGTCGACGCCGGGTGATCGGGAACCCGAACGAATAGGGATTAACCCAGGTTTTGACCAAGGTTGACGGGTGAAATGCGTTCCGGCGATTGACACTCCGTTGGGCTAAATCTATTCTCCTTTCACCAAGTAGGAAAAAGAAAATGCGCTACGGGGAACGATAAAAACAGCGCGGGGGTAGCGTTGCTGGCACGCGTTCAGCGTGTCGGCAGCGGTTGTCTGCATGCACGACGGGGCCAACCACCACAACAAACCAACATGCAGGCACATACGCCTATTCAATCGACGTTCCGCCGTCCGGCCGGGGGAAGCAGAGGTCAATGCGGGCGGCGGCGGACGCATTTTTTACTTTGAGCGTCGAGCTTTCTTTTGCGACGCGCGCGGCGGCCGCCGGGCCGCTGCACGACGGATGCAGCCGGTGGCCGGCTGCGTGCCGAATCGATCGGCAGATCGAAGAAAAAGCGCCCTCGGGCGCTTTTTTCGTGGCCGCGCGGGAATGCGCCGCGCCCGTTCATCGAAACATCAGGACGTTCAGCAGGACGATGTTCGTCGCGAGCAGCGCGAGCGCGGTCGGGATCTGCGTCTTGATCACGCCGTTCTTGTCGGGCAGCTCCAGCAGCGCGGCGGGCACCATGTTGAAGTTCGCGGCCATCGGCGTCATCAGCGTGCCGCAGTAGCCGGAGAACATCCCGATCGCGACCATCACGGCCGGATCGCCGTGGAACACGTTGACGAGGATCGGCACGCCGACGCCGCCCGTCATCACCGGAAACGCGGCGAAGCCGTTGCCCATCACCATCGTGAAGAGCGCCATCCCGATGCAGTAAACGGCGACCGCGACGAACCGGTAGTCGAGGTTCACGTACGCCGTCGTCAGGTGCGCGACCGCCTTGCCGACGCCCGCGTCCGAGAACACGAGCCCGAGCATGCCGAGCATCTGCGGCAGCACGGCCGCCCACGACAGCGCGTCGACGAGGCGCCGCGCCTCCTGCAGCGACTGGCCGACCGAGTCGCGCGTGATCCGGCACGCGAAGCCGAGCGCGATCACGCAGCCGATGCCGAAGCCGATCAGCGTGACGTTCTTCGGATCGACGAGCGGCGCGCCGCCGACGTGCAGATGGCTCGCGGCGAGCGTGACCGCGACCGTCACGAACGGGATCGTGAGCGCGGGCACGAAGAGGCGGTTGCCGATGCGTGCGGCGCTCGCGCGGCGGGCTTCGTCGGACGGCAGCTTCGGCTTCGCCGCCGTCACGCCGCCGAACCCCGCGATCAGCGCCATCACGATCACGAGCGCGCCGACGAGCTCGACGGGCAGCTTTTCGCCGACGATGAAGACGAGCGCGTAGAGCAGCCAGAAGCCGCCAGCGGTGAAGCGGCGCGGATGCGCGCGGTCCGTGACGATCGTCGCGCCGACCGCGAGCAGCACGAGGCCGACGAGCCAGAACAGATAGTTGATCGTGAGCGTCATGCGCGGCCTCCCTGGTCGGCGGCGGCGGCATTCGCGGCGCGCGGAGCGGTCAGCGCTCGCAACTCGCGTTCGAGCCTGCGATCGAGGAGCCACAGCCGGAAGCCGTGGATCAGGAACGCGGACAGGGCGGTCGGAATGCCCCAGAGCGCGACGTGCATCGGTTCGACGACGATGCCCGCCTCCTTCAGGAACGTCACCATCAGCACGATCGCGCCGAATGCGACGAAGATGTCCTCGCCGAAGAAGAGGCCGACGTTGTCGGTCGCGGCCGCATACGCGCGCAGCCGGTGGCGGATCGCGTCGGGCAGCGGACCGAAGCGGTTCTCGGCCGCGCCTTCGGCCATCGGCGCGATCAGCGGCCGCACCATCTGCGGATGGCCGCCCAGGCCCGTCAGGCCGACGGCCGCCGTCAGCTCGCGCACGAGCAGGTAGATGATGAGGAGGCGTCCCGCCGTCGCGGCCTTGATGTTTGCGATCCATGCCTGCGCGCGCTCGCGCAGCCCGTGCCGTTCGAGGAGGCCGATCACGGCGAGCGGCAGCAGGATGATGAGCGGGATGTTGCGGGTCTTGAGGAAGCCCGTGCCGATCGCGGCGAGGATCCGCTCGGGCGGGAAGTGCGCGCTCGCGGCCGTCGCGATCGCCGCGGTCGCGACGATCAGCATCGGATTGAAGCGCAGCGCGAAGCCGGCGATGATCACGGCGACGCCAATCAGCGGCCATAGACTTACGGTGCCTTGCATGAACATTCTCCTGACATGGGTTGACGCGCGCCGTCTTCGGGCGGCGCGCGGCGGCTTGCGATCGGCGCGCGGCCGTCGCGCCGATGGGCCTTCGCGGCTCTGACGGCCGCTCGGGACTGCGGGGCGGGCGCGCCGCTGGTTGCGCGCGCCCGCCCGATCCAGGCGGCGGCGAAGGCTGTCGCGCGCGAGCGTGGGCGCGCGCCGGCCTTCGCCGCGTCGGCGAATCGTTCGTGCGGCGGGCGTGGCCCGCCGCATGCAAGGCGTAATGTGTGCCCGGCGCGTGGCGCGCGCCGGGCGGTTCTCATGCTTCGTGGCCGTCCATCGCGCGCCGCGCGGGCCGGCCGGGCGGTCGCACGCGCAAGCCGGGCGCGCGGCGCGCGTTGGCGCTGCCGCCGCCCGGACGACCCGGCATGTCGCGCGTGGCGCAATGCGCACGCGCGCGCGGCGTCGGCAAGCCGCTCGCGCCAGGCCGGGTCGCTGCGTCTACGAGCGCCGCCGGCTGCGCGTCCGGTCCTTACGCGCGTTCCCTCGCGTGCACCGCGCCGGGCGCTTGCACGTCGATGCCGGCGGCTTCGAGCGCCGCGCGGATCCGTTTGGCGAACGCGAGCGCGTGCGGCCCGTCGCCGTGCAGGCAGACCGTCTGTGCGTTGAGGGGCACCCATTCGCCCGTGACCGCGCGCACGCGCTGGCCGCGGACCATTTCGAGCGTGCGCGCGAGCATCTCGTCCTCGTCGTCGACGAGCGCGCCCGGCTGGCTGCGCGGCACGAGCGAGCCGTCCGCGCGATAGCCGCGGTCGGCGAACACTTCCTCGACGGCGGCGAGCCCCGCGTGACGCGCGGCGTCGACGAAGCCGCTCTTCGCGAGACCGAACACCGTGAGCGACGGATCGAAATCGTGGATCGCGGAGACGACCGCGTCGGCGATCTCGGGATCGCGCGCGGCCTGGTTGTACAGTGCGCCGTGCGGCTTCACGTGCACGATGCGCCCGCCTTCCGCCAGTGCGATCGCAGACAGCGCGCCCAGTTGATACAGCACGCCCGCGTAGATCTCGCCTGCAGGCAGGTCCATTTCCTTGCGGCCGAAGTTTTCCGGATCGTGAAAGCTCGGATGCGCGCCGATCGACACGCCCTTCTTCACCGCCCAGCGCACGCAGTCGCGCATCGCCTGGGCGCCGCCCGCGTGCCAGCCGCACGCGATGTTCGCCGACGTGACGAGGTCGAGAAGCGCCTCGTCCGAGCCGCACCCTTCGCCGAGGTCGGCGTTCAAATCGATTTCCATGATGTTTCTGCCCAAACGTTCGCGACCGGCCGCGCAACTGCACCCGGCCCTTCAATCATGCCGCCACTCCGCGCGCGGCGAGCGCACGCTGCAGCGCCTCCTCGCGCATCTCGATCGCGATGTCGATCTGCCGCAGGTACGCGCGCTCGGCGGCGAGCGCGTCGCGCGCGGCCGCCGCGGTCACGCGGATGAAGCGGATCGGCAGGTTCAGGCGCGCCTGCGCAAGCTTCCAGAGGTCCGCGCGGATCACCGCGCCGATCCGCGGATAGCCGCCCGTCGTCTGCGCGTCGTTCATCAGCACGATCGGCTGGCCGTTGCCCGGCACCTGGATCGTGCCCGGCAGCACCGCGTGCGACAGCATGTCGCCCGGTTCGGCGCGCTCGAGCTTCGCGCCCGAAAGCCGGTAGCCCATCCGGTTGCTGTTCGGCGTGACGACCCATTCCTCGTCCCAGAGCGTCTGCTGCGACGCCGGCGTGAAGCTCGCGTACTGCGGACCGGGCAGTACGCGCACGGGCATCGCCCAGGCGGCGTGCGTGTGCTTGTGGCGGCGCGGCTGCTCGTCGACGCGCGCGAACGCGCACCACGCGGGCGCCTTCACGCCGAACTCGGGCGCGTCGGGTCCGACGCACGCGGGCGCGCCGGCAGGCGGCGTGCCGACGGGCAGACGGTCGCCGTCGCGCAGCACGCGGCCGCCGAGGCCGCCGAAGCGCGACGCGAGATCGGTGCTGCGCGAGCCGAGCATCGGCAGCACGTCGATGCCGCCCGCGATGCACAGATAGCCGCGCATCCCGCGTTTCGCGACGGGCAGCGTGAGCGTCTGGCCGGCCGCGACGGGCATGCTCCACCACGAGTAGATCGGCGCGCCGTCGAGCGTCGCGCCGAACTCGGTGCCGGTGATCGCGATGCGCGTCGCGCGCGGGAAGCGGAACGACGCGGGGCCGAGCGTGATTTCGATCGCGGCGGCGTCGGGCCGGTTGCCGACGAGGCGATTGCCGACTTCGAGCGCGAGCGAGTCGAGCGCGCCGCTCTGCGCGACGCCGAGATGGCGATAGCCGCGGCGTCCGAGATCCTGGATCGTCGAAAGAGGGCCGGCGCGCAGCACTTCGATGCCGCCCGTGGCTTGGCGTGAAGTCATCCGGTATGCACCCCTGCGACGGTGAAGCGCACGCGGTCGCCCGGCTGCAGGAGCGTCGGCGGCGTGCGCGCGGGATCGAAGAGGGCGAGCGGCGTGCGGCCGATCAACTGCCAGCCGCCCGGCGCGGCGGCCGGATAGATGCCCGTCTGCTCGCCGCCGATGCCGACCGAGCCGGCCGGCACTTCCAGCCGCGGCGCGGCGCGGCGCGGCGTGTGCAGCGAGCCGTCGAGGCCGCCCATGTACGTGAAGCCCGGCTGGAAGCCGAGGAAGAACACGATGTAGGTGCCGCTCGAATGGCGCCGCACGACTTCGTCGCGCGTGAGCCCCGTGTGCTTCGCGACCGCGTCGAGATCGGGACCGAACGCGCCGCCGTACTCGACGGGGATCTCGACCTCGCGGGCGCTTTCGGCGACGTCGTCGGCGTCGCGCCACGCGGTCTTCATCAGCGGCGCGAGCGCGTCGGCCGTCGTTTCGAGCGGGTCGAACACGATTGTCAGATTATTCATCCCGGGCACGATGTCGACGACGTGCGGCCAGCCCGCCGCCGCGCTCGCGACCGCCCACACGCGGCGCTGGCATTCGAGCGTCGCGGGAGGAGGCGCCTCGCAGACGAGGGCGGTATCGCCAAGCGGGTAGATGCGTGGAGTGGTCATCGATGGCAGGCAAGCGACGTTAGGCCGGATGGAGAATACATTATCAATAAAATGTCGATAACTTATCGTCAAAAATATCTGGCGGACGCCGCGCAAACGATCTTGGCGTACACTTTCGCGCACCCTCGACTCACGTCCGCCGATTCGCCATGCAGCGTCATCCGACCAAGATCGTATCGTCCGAACATCTCGTTTCCGAGACAAGCGCGGAGCTGTCCGAGCTCGAATATGCGCTCATCATGGCGGGAAATGCGTTCAATCGGTGGATGGTCAGGTGCATGGCGGCCGCAGGGGCGAAGGACATGACGGCGGTCGAAGTGTCGCTGCTGCACCACGTGAGCCATCGGGACCGCAAGAAGAAGCTCGCCGACATTTGCTTCGTGCTCAACATCGAGGACACGCACGTCGCGACGTATGCACTCAAGAAGCTGGTAGCTAGAGGGTACGTAAAAAGCGAAAAGACAGGCAAGGAAGTGTTCTTTGACGCGACCGACGCGGGCCGCGCGCTCTGCCTCAAGTATCGCGACGTGCGCGAGCGCTGTCTGATCGAGACCCTGAAGGACAGCGGGCTCACGAACGAGCAGATCGGCGACGCCGCGCAGTTGCTGCGCCACGCGTCGGGGCTGTACGACACCGCGGCGCGCGCGGCGGCGTCGCTGTAGGCGGAACGGGCCCACGGGGGCGCGGGCTCGCCGGGCTTCGCGGTCCGAGGGCGATTGCGCGGCGCGTTGGTGCGTTGGTGCGTTCTTTCGCCCGCGATCGTTTGACGGAGGCCCACCGCGCGCCGCGCGCCGCGCGCCGCCCGCCGCCCGCCGCCCGCCGCCCGCCGCCCGCCGCCCGCCGTCGTCGCGCCGAGTCGCGCCGAGTCGCGAGCGGCTTCGGGAGCGCCGCTCGCGCGTCAGCCGTCCGACCGGTGGGTCTGCGTCTCGGTGACGATCCAGTCGAGCGGCAGATCGTGCGCTTCGCGCGGCAGCGCGTGCACGCCGCACGCGTCGTACGCGACGCCGACCGTCGCGGGCCGCGCGGCGCCGGGCCACGCGGCGAGCGTGCGGTCGTAGTAGCCGCCGCCGTAGCCGAGCCGGAAGCAGCCGTGATCGAAGCCGACGCACGGGATCAGCAGCAGGTCCGGCACGAGCCGCGCGCCCGCCGCGGGCTCCTGAATCCGGTGGCGGCCTTCGCGCATCGGCGCGTCCGGCGTCCATGCATGGAAATCGAGCGGCGTGCGCGGCTGGCCGATCACGGGCAGCGCCGCCTGCCGGCTTGCGTCTTCCGCGAGCCACGACGCGATCGTGTCGCGCGCGTCGAATTCGCCCGGCAGCGGCCAGTAGAAGCCGACCGTGCGCGGCGCGCAGTCCGCGAGGATCGCGAGCACGCGCCGCGCGAGCGCGTCGTGCGCGAGCGGCGAGCGATTCGCGTCGAGGCGGCGCTGCGCAAGCGTTTCGCGCAGCGTTTGCTTCGGATTCGGCGCCGGGGCGCGTGCTATGCTTTCGCTCACTAGAGTGCTCCGTTCACAACGATGTCAACCAGCCTTTTCCGAGTATATCGCGCGGTTGCGGCGTCCCTCGTCGCGGCCGTGCTGGCCGCGGGGACGGCAGCCTGCGCCGCGCAGACCGCCGACGACATGTCGTCGAACGACGACCAGGTCTTCGTCCAGCTGCGCGAAGCCGCGCGCAGGAACGATCCGGTGCGCGCCGCGCAACTCGCGTCGACGATCCCGAATTATCCTGCGCCGTCGTATCTCGAATACTTCCAGATCAAGCCGCAGCTGTTCGATTCGTCGGGCCACGCGCGGCTCGACGCGCCCGACGCGCCGGTGCTGTCGTTCCTGTCGCGCTACGACGGCCAGGCGATCGCCGACCGGATGCGCAACGACTACCTGCTCGTGCTCGGCGCGCGCCACGACTGGCGCAGCTTCGACGAGCAGTACAAGCGCTTCGTGCTCGACGACGACACGCAGGTCAAATGCTATTCGCTCGAATCGCGCGCGGCGCGCGGCGAGAACGTCGCGGACATGGCGCGCGAGCTGCTCGTCGAGCCGAAGGTGTACGGCGACGCGTGCGTCGATCTCATCACTGCGCTCGCGACGAACAAGCAGTTCTCGAGCGACGACGTGTGGGCGCAGGTGCGCCTCGCGTACGAGCAGAACTACACGACGCTCGGCGGCAAGATCGCCGACGCGCTCGGCCCGCGCCCGGTCGGCTTCGACCAGGCGACGAGCGCGCCGCCGCTCTTCCTCGCGCGCGGCGTCGGCGCCGACGCGACGTCGCGGCAGCTCGCGCTCCTCGCGATCACGCGGATGGCGCGCAACGATCCGGAGACGGCGGTGGGGCAGCTCACGTCGCTCGCATCGACGCTGTCGGCGACCGAGCAGGCGATCGGCTGGGGCGAGATCGGCTATCAGGCGGCGATCAAGCGCCTGCCGCAGGCGGCGTCGTGGTACCGGCGGTCGATGGACGCGCCGCTCACGAATCCCGCGTACGAATGGCGCGTGCGCGCGGCGCTCCTCGTGGGCGACTGGCCGATGGTGCGCCGCTCGATCGAGCAGATGCCCGCGCCGCTGCGCGACGACACGACGTGGATCTACTGGCGCGCCCGCGCGCTGAAGGCGAGCGGCGACACGCTGCAGGCGAACCAGGAATTCGAGCGGATCGCCGGGCAGTTCAACTTCTACGGGCAGCTCGCGGGCGAGGAGCTCGGCCAGAAGACGGTGATTCCGCCGCGCACGAAGGTGACGGACGCCGAGATCGACGCGATGAGCAAGGTGCCGGGCTTCGCGCTCGCGCAGCGTTTCTACGCGCTCAATCTGCGGCTCGAAGGCAATCGCGAATGGAACTGGCCGCTGCGCGGCATGACCGACCGGCAACTGCTCGCCGCGGCCGAGTACGGCAAGCGCGTCGACCTGCTCGACCGCACGGTCAACAGCGCCGACCGCACGACGGCCGAGCACGATTTCTCGCTGCGCTATCCGTCGCCGTACCGCGACATCGTCGAACGCTACGCGCGGACCAACGGGCTCGACATCGAATGGGCGTACGGGCTGATCCGCCAGGAGTCGCGCTTCATCACGAACGCGCGCTCGTCGGTGGGCGCGGGCGGCCTGATGCAACTGATGCCGGCGACCGCGCAGCTCGTCGCGAAGAAGCTCGGCCTCGGCACGGTCACGCGCGCGCAGATGCACGACATCGACACGAACGTGCAGCTCGGCACCTGGTATCTGTCCGACATCTATCAGAAGTTCGACGATTCGGCGGTGCTCGCGACGGCGGGCTACAACGCCGGGCCGGGCCGGCCGGCCCAGTGGCGGCAGGCGCTCGCGCGGCCCGTCGAGGGCGCGATCTTCGCGGAGACGATCCCGTTCAACGAGACGCGCGAATACGTGAAGAACGTGCTGTCGAACGAGACGTACTACGCGGCGCTCTTCGAGAAGAAGCCGCAGTCGCTGAAGGCTCGCCTGGGCTTCATCGCGCCGTAACGCGCATCGCGAACGTCCCGGAACGCAACGCACGCATTCCGGGCGTATTCGGGGTTTCGTGTGGGTTTCGCCGCCGCGCGTCGCGCGGCGGCGCGCTTTGGTGAGGCACGATCATGCAGGGCCAGACCATCGCCGTGCTCGGCGGCACGGGCTTCATCGGCAGCAGGCTCGTCAACGCGCTCGTCGGCGCGGGCGCGCACGTGCGGATCGCGGCGCGGCACCGCGAGCATGCGCGGCATCTCGCGATGCTGCCCGTCGAGATCGTCGAGCTTGCCGCATTCGACGTGCGCGAGCTCGCCCGCTTCGTCGCGGGCGCGCATGCGGCCGTCAATCTCGTCGGCGTGCTGCACGGCGGGCGCGGCACGCCGTACGGCGAAGGCTTCGAGCGGCTGCACGTCGCGCTCCCCGCGGCGCTCGCCGCCGCATGCATCGAAGCGCACGTGCCGCGTGTGCTCCACGTGAGCGCACTCGGCGCCGATCCGCACGCGCCCAGCATGTACCTGCGCTCGAAAGGCGACGGCGAGGCCGCGCTGCACGCGCAGGCCGCGGCGGGCGTGCTCGACGTCACGGTGTTCCGGCCGTCGATCGTGTTCGGTCCGGGCGACGCATTCCTCAACACGTTCGCGCGGCTCCAGCGGATCTTTCCGGTGGTGCCGCTCGCGATGCCCGATGCGCTGATGCAGCCGATCTACGTCGGCGACGTCGCGCAGGCGATCGCGAACGCGTGCGCGCGCGACGCGACGCGCGGCAAGACCTACGAGCTCGGCGGGCCGCGCACGTACCGGCTCGAGGAGCTCGTGCGCTACGCGGGCAGGCTCGTCGGCCGCAGCGCGCGGATCGTCCGGCTGCCCGACGCGCTCGCGCGGCTGCAGGCCTGCGTGTTCGAGATGCTGCCGGGCGAGCCGCTGATCACGCGCGACAATCTCGCGTCGCTGTCGGTGCCGAGCGTGATGACGGGGCCGATCGCACCCGAGCTCGGGATCACGCCCGCGAGCCTCGAAAGCATCGCGCCGACCTACATCGGCGATGCCGCGATGCGCTCGCGCTTTTCCGACTGGCGCGCGCGCCGGTAACCGCGCGGAACGTCCGCGGCCGCCGCGGGCCGACCGAACCGTCGACAACTACAGGATGAACCCATGAAACTCGTGATCGGAGACAAGAACTACTCGTCGTGGTCGATGCGCCCGTGGGTGCTGCTGAAGCACTTCGCGATCCCGTTCGACGAAGTGATGATCGGGCTGCGCCTCGACGACACGACGGCGCGCATCCGCGCGCATTCGCCGTCCGGCAAGGTGCCGTGCCTCGTCGACGACGACGGCGGCGCGGTCTGGGATTCGCTCGCGATCCTCGAGACGCTCGCCGAGCGCTTCCCGCAGCACGCGCTGTGGCCGCGCGATCCGGCCGCGCGGGCGACCGCGCGCAGCGTGTCGGCGGAGATGCATGCGGGCTTCGCCGCGCTGCGCGGCGAGATGCCGCTCAACGTGCGCGAGTCGCATCCGGGGCGGGGCGCGACGCCCGCCGCGCTCGCCGACGTCGCGCGCATCGACGAGCTGTGGCGCACGTGTCTCGCCGCGTCGGGCGGCCCGTTCCTGTTCGGCGAGTTTTCGATCGCCGACGCGATGTACGCGCCCGTCGTGCTGCGCTTTCGGACGTATGAGCCGCCGCTGTCGCCCGAAGCGGGCGCTTACGCCGCGCGCATCGCCGAACTGCCCGCCGTACGCGAATGGATCGACGGCGCGCGCCTCGAAACCCGCGTGATCGACGTGTACGGGCCGGCTCGATGAATGTCTACGCAGTGGGCGGCGCGATCCGCGACGAATTGCTCGGCCTGCCGGTGCGCGACCGCGACTACGTCGTCGTCGGCGCGACGCCCGAGCAGATGGCCGCGCAGGGCTTCAAGCCGGTCGGCAAGGATTTTCCGGTGTTCCTGCACCCGGACACGCACGAGGAGTACGCGCTCGCGCGCACCGAGCGCAAGACCGCGGCCGGCTATCACGGCTTCCAGTTCTACTACGCGCCCGACGTGACGCTCGAGCAGGATCTCGCGCGGCGCGACCTGACGGTCAACGCGATGGCGCGCGAAGTGAGCCCGGACGGCGCGCTCGTCGGGCCGGTCGTCGATCCGTTCGACGGGCAGGCGGATTTGCGGGCGAAGGTGTTCCGGCACGTCGGCGACGCGTTCGCCGAGGACCCGGTGCGGATTCTGCGCGTCGCGCGCTTCGCCGCGCGCTTCGCCGATTTCGCGGTCGCGCCGGAGACGGCCGTGCTGATGCGCAAGATGGTCGACGCGGGCGAGGTCGACGCGCTCGTGCCCGAGCGCGTATGGCAGGAGGTCGCGCGCGGGCTGATGGAGGGCAGGCCGTCGCGGATGTTCGCGGTGCTGCGCGAGTGCGGCGCGCTCGTGCGGATCCTGCCCGAGATCGATGCGCTGTTCGGCGTGCCGCAGCGCGCCGACTATCACCCGGAAGTCGATACTGGCGTGCACGTGATGATGGTGATCGATCACGCGGCGAAGCAGGGCTACTCGCTGCCCGTGCGCTTCGCGGCGCTCACGCACGATCTCGGCAAGGCGACGACGCCCGCCGACGTGCTGCCGCGCCACATCGGCCACGAGGGGCGCAGCGTCGAGCTGCTGAAGCCGTTGTGCGAGCGGCTGCGGGTGCCGAACGAGTGCCGCGATCTGGCGCTTGTCGTCGCGCGCGAGCACGGCAACCTGCATCGCGTGATGGAGATGGGCGCGGCCGCGCTCGTGCGCCTGTTCGAGCGCGCCGACGCGCTGCGCAAGCCGGCGCGCTTCGCCGAGGTGCTGCAGGCGAGCGAGGCCGATGCGCGCGGGCGCCTCGGCCTCGAGGCGACGCCTTATCCGCAGGCCGAGCGGCTGCGGCAGGCGCTCGTCGCCGCGCGCGCGGTCGACGCGGGGGCGATCGCGCAAGGGTTCGCGGGCGAGTCGGCGAAGATCAGGGATGCGGTGCACCAGGCGCGCGTGAGCGCAGTGGCGGAGGCGATTGGGGAAAGAAAATGAGCCGGTCGAATGGCATTGGCGGCGAGTCTGGCGGCGAGTCTGGCGGCGAGTCTGCCGATTTGGATCCAGTGCCGACCACACGGGAGCCTGGCTCGCCTTGCGTGTGGAAGGCAAAGACGCAAGGCATCGAAGTGTCGCCGGACTTCTTCGTATTTCGACCGACGCTGCGGGCGATCAACGTGCGTTTTCGGACACGATAGCCAGGTCCGGCTTGTTCAATTGATGATCGGCAATTCGCCGGAGCGCGCCGGCTGGAAGGCTGCAAGTCGGTCACGGCCGGGTTCAGGGACGGGCGTCGGCTGGCCATGCGGCTCCGGGCGCGGGAGGCCGCCGACACCGGTCCGTGGGGCGGGGAATATCGGTCGATCGCTGCGCTTCGCCGGCGGCTCCGGGAGCCGGTGATCCCGGCCGCCGCCTTCGCGCGGGACATCCTCAAGATCATTTACGGCCTGAAGGAAGGCGCTCGGCGGGGACGGCCAGCGTCGTCGAATCGCCGCGTTTGCAACCACGCGCGCACGTCAGGACGCGCGATCGCTTTGCGTTCGACAACGCAAGGCCGCGCTCGAGCCGATCCGGCACGCACTGCGCCACGTCATTGCTCGATGGATCGGTGCCCGGCACGATGGGGCCCGCGTGATGAACCAGTTCGCGCTGCGTTACTCCGGACGATTTGATTCCGGCATCCAAGCGTCAACCTGCCTCGCGCACGGAATCCCGGATATCCCTTCCCCTCTCGTGAACGACTTCTTTTCCGCATTCGGGTTCGTGGTGAATGGTTGTGTCATTCGCCGGGTTTCAGATCCGGACAATCGATGAAACCTCCGACCTTCAATTTTCCATTCCAGATTTCCCTATATCGCTTCTTTTCGAATTTGGCTTGATAAATCGGTCTTATCGCCGCTTTCACGATGTTATTGGATCGCGATCCTTTGATTTCTAAAACGAATACTACTATCGATTATTTCAACGTCTAAAATTCAAACTGGCCAGCCAAACCCGATTATCCAACGGGTAATGCTTAACCAGAACAACTATGACTGCCGACACGCTGAGGGGCGTAATTCCTGAATTTGTCGACGCCGAGACCGAACAGATCTTTCGCCGATGCCGCGTGTCGGAAACCGTGTATCAGGCGCGCGCTGCATTATGGGTGGCGGTCATTGCCGCGCTGTCTTTTGCGCTCAACGACATCACGCAGGCCGCACTTGAGCTCGGGTCAGTCATTCAGTTCGGCCTGCGCTTTGCGGCGGTCCTGTGGTCGGCATGGCTGCTGTTGCGGTTGCGTCGGCCGGTAGAGGCCACCACGCTCCAATGCTTGCTGTTGGCTTGGGCAATCGTAATCGACGTGCTGGCGATTGCCGAGGGTGTCGCGAGCCCGTCGAATTTGCTGGTCATGCAGACCGTGCTGTTCGGGATCGTGACTGTCCTGCCGCTGCGCTTCGTGCCGAGCGCCATCAATGGCGCAAGCTTTGCAGTCGGGCTCATCGCGATCCTGCGGTGGCGGTGCGCGGCGACATCGCCGCTGCTCTATCCGCTGTCGATTGCGATGGGTTTCGCGCTTGCCGTTGGCTTGCAACAGGTTTGGCGTGCGGAGCGGATGCGCCGGCAGGAATTCGCGCGTGTGCGCAGCGAGATCCGCCAACGCGAGAAACTGCGGCGTGCCAAGGAGGTGGCCGAAGCAGCCGACCAGGCCAAGACAAGGTTGTTGGCCGTAGTCAGTCATGAGGTACGCATACCGATGAATGGCGTGCTCGGCGTGCTGCAACTGCTGGAAGGTTCGCGACTGGATGCGATACAGCGCCGCCAGGTCGCGATTGCGCGAGATTGCGCCGAACATCTGACCGGCTTGCTCGACAGCATTATCGATTACGTGCGCCTCGGTGCCGTGGTTGATGAGCCGGTTCCGGCCGACTTCGATCCTCGGCAGCTGATTCAAAGCGTCGTCGAGTTGATGCGCACGCGTGCGCTGGCCCGGCAGACGACCATCGACGTTCTCGTCAATCGTGACGTGCCGGAAGCGTTGCACGCCGATGCCGGACGGTTGCGCCAGGTGCTGGTGAATCTGTTGAGCAATGCGGTCAAGTTTACCGAGCGAGGTCGCGTCGGCGTTTCGTTGACCATGCGGGGCAGCGCGGCGGACGAGTTGCAGCTGGAGATCACCGTCGAGGACACCGGGATAGGTATCCCGGAAAACATGCTGGCGCGGATCTTTGACGAATTTACTCAAGCCGACGAATCGATCGGACGACGCTTCGGCGGGGCAGGCTTGGGCTTGGCCGTGTGCCGGCGTGTCGTCGGCATGCTGGGCGGCACGATCACTGCGGCGAGCGAGCAGGGCATCGGTAGTCGGTTCCAGGTCGTGGTGCCGGTGGCCGCGGCGATTGTCGCGGCGCCGCGGGACATACCGGCGTCACCGCCGTCGCGACGCTTGAAGCTCCTCGTCGTCGACGACGACCCGATCAATCAGATCGTGATTTGCGGCCTCCTCGCTCAGGCGGGCCACGATGCCACGCCCGTGAGCAGCGGAGAGGCTGCGGTTGCGGAAACCGCTCGCGAGCATTTCGACGGCGTATTCGTGGACCTTCATATGCCGCGCGTGGACGGTATCGAGACTGCACGTCGCATACGCGCACAGAATGCGCGCGCTCAGGAGCGGGGGGAGATGCCGATTGTCGTGCTGACGGCGGATCTCCTTCGGGCGCAAAGCTCCGGCGTGACGGATGTCTTCACGTCGGTTCTGGCGAAGCCGATCCGGCGAGACGCGTTGCGCCGGGTACTCGAGACCGTGGGCGGCGCGGCTGTCGCGCGGGCCCGGCCTTCAGGCGAGATCGGGTCGACGGACGCAGCAGTGGATCTCGTTTGTCTGAGCGAGCATGCCGACGCGCTTGGCGTTGACGCGGTCGGCTGGCTCGTGCATCAGTTCCGGCATGCCGGGCGACGTTTGCTGAACGACCTCGGCGAAGCCGTCGCGGAGCAAAACGCAGATCGAATCAAAGCGCTTTCACACCGGCTGACGAGCTCGGCTGTGGCACTGGGGCTGGTGAGACTCGGGCGGTTCGCCGAGCGAGTGAAACAGGCGGCCGATCGGAGCGACGCATCGGAGCTTCCCGTTCTCCTCATCGCGCTCGACGTCGAATTCGAACACGCCTTCGAAGCATTGCGCAAAATCGCGCGCGACGCGCGGGGGGCGCGACGCAGTCGTCAACTGCCCCGATTCACGACGGCATCGAGCCGGTAGCCGATTCCGGCTACCGTGCCGATCGGGCAGCGCATTCCGCCGGCGTCGTCGGACATCTTGCGGCGCAGTCGCGCGATCAAGGTGTCCACGGTACGCGAGTCCGTCGCGCGCTCGCGCTTGCTGACCACTTCGAGCAGATACTCGCGCGTGAGCGTCGTGCCGCGAACCATCACGAGCGCGGCCAGCAGATCGAACTCGCGCGGGGTCAGGGGCAGCACGGCGCCGCCCGACAGCGCCAGCTCACGGCGCCGAAGGTCGATCAGCCAGCGGTCGAAAGTCAGCACCGTATCGACCGGAGCGATCTCGCGATACAGCCGCTGCCGGCGCAACAGGGCGCGCACGCGGGCGAGCAGCTCGCGCAGCCGGATCGGCTTGGTGATGTAGTCGTCGCCGGCGGTTTCCAGGCCGAGGACGCGATCGAGGTCGCCGTCGCGTTGCGTCACGAAGATGATGCCGGCGGTACTGTGCTCGCGCAGCTCGCGGGCAAGAGAGATGCCGTCGCCGTCGGGAAGGTTGATGTCCAGCAGCAGCACGTCGGCCGACGCGGCGCGCAGCGCCTGGCGCGCTTGCGCGACGTTGCCGCTGGTGAGGAGATCAAAGCCGGCGCCGCTCAGGTAGCGGGCCAGCATCGTGCGGGTAATGGGGTCGTCTTCGACGACGAGAATACGTCCCGGCGAAGCTTCCATGGTTTCTCCTTCGGGATAACCAATTCAGGCAATCGATTCGCGGATTGAAAAATTCAGCCCCGATTCCACCGTTGACGTCAGCCGACAAATTGCAGTCGCCATGTTACGCGGAGCGCAATCGAATGCGTGAAGTTCGCCGGCCGTCGTGCGGCCGTTTGCCGCGACGGCTCTATCGTTCCGTGACGCCGTGTCGTATGTGATGTGAACAACGATTGACAACGGCTCGCTTGTCTCATTCGATTCCACGCAGGCCCTGCATACTTCATGCACCTGCGATGGTTTGCGGTTGCGGCGCGCCGTCGTTGCGAAATGCCAATTCATGCGGGGGAGACGCCTGATGTGGACTGTTCCCGGATCCGACATCAAAAATGCAAGGCTGCCCGCCGATGTCGGGCAATCGATGAAACCCGGCATCCGCATCTCGATGCCGGAATGATCGAGTCGTCAACGTCCGAACGAGGCCAACGACGTGGAATCGCTGTTGCGAAGCGTCTATCGACCATATCGAACGCTTTCGGATCTGCTCGAATCGCTGGTGCGCGCATTCGTCCGGCAACTGGGCCTGGGGAGCGCGTCCTTGCGGCTGCGCGGCGTGGGCGTCCTTCAGTTGAATCGCAGCGGCGAACAGTTCGATCTCGCATGGCTCGAGGAAGCGAACGTCGACGCACATACTGCACCGGCCGCGCATTCGGCTCGATTCCCAGTGACATATGCGGGCGAGCAACTCGGCACGCTGCGGCTGAATGGACGGGGCGCCGCCGATCGATCGGACGCCTTCGCCGAGCGGGGAGCCGCCTTTGCATATCGCTGCGCGTTGCTGTGCAAGCGCTATGACGTGCAACGGTGGGCTCAGCAACGTCTGAGCCGCAGCTTGTTGCTCGTGGGCGTGTCCGAGCCGTTGCACCATGTCGAGGTTTTCGTCGAAAAGGCGTCGTACAGCACGTTGCCCGTGTTGCTCACCGGCGAGTTCGGCACCGAGAAAGCCCTGTTGGCGGCGGCGCTGCATTGTTGCGGGCCTCGGCGGGACGGGCCGTTCGTCGAAGTCAACTGCGCCGATCCCGCCGGCGAGCCGGCGCAATGGTTCAAACAGGCGGCGGGCGGCACCTTGTTCTTCAACGGCATCGACGAGCTTGCTCCCCGGCTTCAGAACCAGCTGCGGCAGCATCTGCACTCGCGGCTCGGGCAATGGCTGGTGGTGCCGGACGAGTGCGAGGTGCGCGTGGTCGCGTCGACGACGTCCGACTTGCGAAGATGCGTGGAAGAGGGGCGATTCTCGCAAGCCCTGCTGGCCGAACTGGATTTCCTGTCGGTGACGGTGCCGTCGCTTCGCCTGCGCCCGGACGACATCGCGCCGCTGATCGTCGCGGCGCTCGAACATCATGGCTATGTCGCGGAGCGCAAGTGCAGCGACGCGCTGCTCGAGATATGCCGGCTCTATGCGTGGCCGGAAAATCTGTATGAGCTGGAGCGCGTGATCGCGCGTCTCGCGGTCATGACGGGCGATGCCGCGATTGGCCGCGCGGATGTCGCGCTTCACGTGCCGTGGGTGATTTCGCAACCGCGCAGCGAGCGTGTCGGCGCGACGCGCGTCGCCGATCGAGACGACGAGACGTCACGGCGCACGATGGCGCCGGATGTCGCCACGTTGCGATCGTCGGCGATGCCGGCCCACTGGGCACGGTGTGCGATGACGCGCAACGGCGCGGAGCTGGCGCGATTGCATAAGGCGCTGCGCAGGGCGCTGCTTTATCTTGGTGAACATTACGCCAATCCGATTTCAATGGAGCAGTTGGCGCAGCACGCCCACGTGAGTCCGTCGCATTTGAGCTATCTGTTCCGTCACACGTTGAATGTCGCGTTCAAGCCGCTGCTCCAGCAAATTCGCATCGAGAAGGCGAAGGAAATGCTGATGCGCGACGACTGTCCGCGCGTGACCGAAGTCGCGCTGAGCGTTGGCTTCGGCGACTTGAGTCATTTCGAAAAAAGCTTCAGGCGCATCGTGGGGTTGAGTCCGCGCGAATTCAGGAGTTCGGTTGCGTGACGGGCCGCTGTCATCGCGATATGGACGGGGCGGACGGGTCTTTCAGGTTCGACGCGCTCAGGTCGATCTGTATCGTTCCCGGCATCAGCTCACAGTTTTGCAGGTGTTGCCACGCCATGGCGCTTGCATAGCCGCAACCGGCGGGCGTGACGGCGGGGAATGCGTCAAGGGCGCCTAAATACGGTTGCCGGTTCGTCGTCGGCACGTTCCATGCCCAGATGCGCAATTCGGGCGATGGGCTCAGACCGGCCATCAGCGTTGCCATCGAGGCGGCCAGATTGTGCGAGCAATAGATGCCGGGTTGATATCCGCTCTTCATGATCCCGATGGCCCACTCGCCGAGATAGGCCTGGGCATTGTTGTCGAGAGGGCTGCCGTCTTCCCAGTCGATGTATAGGTAGCAGTCGCGCGGGAAGCCTTCGGAACCTGCCAGTTGAGCGGCTTGTGAGCCGTCGGTGGCGCCTTGGGCTTTGGTCAGATTTTTCGATCCTGATTGCAGGCCTACATAAATGGGCAGCAGCCCCCAGCCTTGATCGATCAACGCCTGGCGGTTGCTCATCCAACTTTTGTCGGGATGGTTCGGCGTGGGAGCCAGATAGTAGCCGCACCAACTGAGGTTGCTGTTGGACTTCAGCCAGTCCAGTTGCAGTTGGCCGGGGAAGATTTTGGTGTCGAAGCCAGCATAGAACGACATGGTGTTGCTCCTTTTCGATGGCTCGCGGCGGCGAACCGTTCCGTAGACAGTTAGGATGCGGAAGGTGCGGACGGGTTTTCCAGCGTCGATGAGCTCAAGTCCACCTGCATCGTCCACAGCATCAACACGGCGTTGGTCTGGTATTGCCAGGCCGTCGCGGTCGAATAGTCGGAGCCGGCGGGGTCTTTGGCCGGAAAGTCGCTGACGGCGCCTGAATACAGATGTGGCTCGTCGGTCGGCGCCTTCGTCGCCCAGATGCGCGGCTTCGCCGCAGCTTTGTCCATCAGCGACGCGATGGACGAGGCCAAGGCAGTCGAGCAGTGGGCGCCCGGCATATAGCCATTCTTCTGCACGGTGTCGGCCCACGCGCTGAGATAGGTCTGGGCGTTACCGGGAAGGCTGCTGCTTTTCCAGTCGATGAACACGTAGGCGTTCCGTGGAAATCCTTCTTTACGCATCAGGTCGGCCGCTTGCTCGCCGTCCGTTTTACCTTGCTGTTCGGGATTCGAATTAGTCGGATCAGTCTGTTGGCTCTTATAGACGGGCAGCAGGCCCCAGCCTTGTTTGATCAGGTCTATGCGACGGCCTTTCCACTGGTCGGCGAGAGGGTAGCCGCACCAACTTAGGTTGGTGGCCTTCTTCAACCAGGCGAGCTGGTCTAGACCAGGGAACTCGTCGATGTCGAATCCTGCGTAGAAGGTCATGCCATTGCTCCTTTTTTGACGGCGCGCGGCCTCGCCAGGCGCTCGATCACACCACGGGAAGCAGCGTTTTCAGCGCCTCGTATTGCCGTGAGATTACGTTGCGGATCAGGTAGTCTTCGATCAGTGCCGCGGCGATCTTGCGTTGCGCGGCAATTTCCGGCAACGACGCAAAGTTCACGTAGGGGTTGACCGCGTCGCGCCGGAACGGCGCTTCGCCGGGAGTTGCGGTGGTAATGGACAGATAGGTGGTCGCCTTCCCCTCGTCGAACGCCACCATCGTCAGTTCGTGGGTGATGCCGGTAGCGCGCGGCACGCCGTAGGCCCGGTAGCGAACCGAATGCTCGGCCTCGGCGCTCTTGGGCCCGTCGAAATGCAGGCCGAACCGAGCCAGGAACAACGTGCCGAGCGCATCCACTTGCATCGGGGTTCGCACGCGAATCACGGCCGCCCTGAACACGCCCGACAGCCCGATTTGCCTCGGCGTCAGGTATTCGTTCTCCTCCAGGAAGCGGATCAGCACCAGATCGTCGCTATACGCCGCTTCGAGCGCGCCCTCGACGACGTCGGGCACGCCCTTGGCAACTTCATCGACGATTTCCCTTAGCTCGTTTCGCCCTCTGTCGAAGTCTTTCAGCCACGAGAGGCTAACGAGGCCATTCTCAGTGAAGCTGTGGTCTTGTTCCGCCGTTCTTTGGGCAATGCAGTCCATCAGGCTGCGCGCTAGCTTGAACGCGGCGTCCTTGTCTCTCAGAATGGCGTCTTTCAGATCGCCGCCGTATTTTTCGATGCACTGGGTGACGTTTTCCTTGTGCACAGGAGGGTTTGCGCCGATGTTCGCCACTCCGGCCATCTTGCTGAGTATGTGTCCGATTTGTTCTTGGTTGCCTATTTGTTCTTGGCCGCCTAGCATCCAGATTTGCTTGAAGCGCTTGAAGCGCCTTTCGAGCTTATCCGGATGACGCGAGCTGCCGTCCGCGATCTCGCACAGCATCGTGGCGATTTCGCGCAGGTGGTACATGATGTCCGGCAACGGCAGGAACACGAGGGTGCCGTCCTCATTGGGGCGATCCACTGCGACCGCCTGGTCGGTGACGGTGACCTGCCCCTGAGCCAGTTCCTCCCAGACTGCCACCGCCTCGATCGTGTCGCGCCGCGGCAGCGTGACGTCGATCAGCTCCATCAGAACCGGCTTGCGAATATCCCCCACGTTCCATTGATCCTGCGACTGGGGATTCAGTGTTGCGTGCCAAGTGTAGCCGAGCCGGTGCAGGATGAACGGCCGGATCGCGTCATTGAGCAGGATGCCTGGGATGCGTTCCGGGTGGTCGATGTCTGGCGCAGACACCCGGCGCCGGTCGTTGGTCCAGAGCCCCAGTCGCTGCTGGTCGAACACCTGCCGAAGCGACTGCGGGTCGTCATACTCGAGCGCATAGGCTGAGTAGTTCACTCCATTGAGATCGGCTCGCCGCGTCGTCCAGCGCGCGACCGTTCCGTCGGCAAAGTCTCCGGCCGCCAACGCGATATCTACGCCGGCCTGGATCATCGTGTCCGTCACCAATTCCTCCAGCAGGCCATAGATGATGGCTTGCAGCGGCACCGGCGCCCACGGATCGACAATGATCTGCGTATCCCAGTCCGACGTGCCGCCGCCGTTTTGCATCGCAGCTTCTCCGTGAGGGTCGAGTACGCATTCGAATGCATTGCCGCCCTTCATGTAGAACTTCACCAGTTCCCGACCCGGGGCAACGTGGTACTTCTCCTGTAGCGACCGGTTCAGTTCGGCGATGCGGGCATCGATCTCCTGCAGCGCCTCCAGGACCTGGCTGCGGATGGCTGGCGTCGCGATGCCGGCGGGCGTCGCCACATCGTTGATCTGCTTGGTCAGCCAGGCGCTCATCGCACGCCGTGCCGATCGCTGTTCGGGCGTTTCTTCCATACATGCTCCTGGACTAAGTTCCAATGACAGCGCTCGAACGATCTTGCCGCATCACGACGAATTCATCATCGGCAGTCCAAAAGACATCGGCTTCGTTCTGCGGCGGTTCGATCGCTACCTGGCGTGACGCGAAGCCGCCCGCCGCGAGCGGCCCTCTTTTGAAGCCGAGGATGTTCTTGCGCTACTCCGCCCGAGATGTTGAGGCCCCCGCCGCCGCAGCGGCCATCGCTTGCTCCGCCTGTCGCTGCGCCTCTTCGGCCGCACGGGGCCCGGCTTCTCCGGCTTGCCGCAAAGCCTGAGCCACGGCGGCTTCGCCGGCGGCCGCGCCGCTCAGCGCGGCCGCGAGCGCCTGCTCCGCCAGCGTCATCGCTTCGCGCGCGGCATGATCGCCATCGGCTGCGCCTGCGTGCGCCGTGCTGTTCAACGCGGCCCGCATCGCCTCGTCGCTGGCCGCGACCGCGTGATCGACGGCCTTTTGCGCCTGCATCTCGGCGATCTGCGAAATGGACTCGGGAAGATTCGGTGTCGACTCGTCGTTTTGGGGATTCATCGCTCGCCTCGCTTTTTCGACGCCGGAACCGCAACGGTGGAAACGACATCCGTCTTTCCGCCGGTGTGCAATGCGCGCAGCGATTCCAGCAGCGCCAGTTTGGCTTCCACGACCATCTGCTGAGCCTTCGCGCGCGCTTCCTTGCGCATGTCGGCGACGGCGGCGTGCGGGTTCGTGAATTCAGCCGGTACGTCGGCCGGCGTGATGGACGGCGCGACGCCGGAAGGGGCACGCACGCTCAGCCGCTCGGCCGCCGCTTGCGAGTCTTCCGGCCGTTCGGATGCGTTCGAAATCGGTATCTTGGGAATGCTCACGATACGTTCTCCTGTTCTGCGATTGCGGTTTCCGTCACGGCGGGCGCGAGCGCTGCCGGCGCGGTTGGTCTCGCGCCGAAGTCGTTCAGCGAAATCACGCCGTTGCCGCTCAACTGCAATTCAGCACGCAATTGAGCGGACTCGATGGGGAACAGACAGGTCGCGCCATCCTGGCCCATCGTGCCGCGGTCGGGCTGGTGGGCGGCCAGAAACGACTGTGCCGCGTGCATGAAGAGCTCGACGATGCGCTTGGCCGCTTCGCCGGTCTCGCCCTTGTAGGCGGTGTGCTGAACGATCTGCTGGGCGCCTTGCGACAGCCTCGCAAAGCCCACCATTCGGCCTTGAGCGAGCCAGTTGCGCACGGTCTGCGCGACGTCGGACGGACCCGCCAGGCCCTGCACCTGCGGACAGTCCAGTGCGCCGAAAAGAATCGGCAGCAGCGCTTCCGAGGCGTCCGTAGCCGCGGCTTCGCGCCGCTCGGGCGTGGCGGCGCTGCTGTTCAGTTGTTGCGCGTAGTCGAGATAGAAGCGGTAGAAGTCGCAGAATTCGAGCACGGTGCGCGCCTGCTTCAACGCGAACGATGCGGCCTCCTGCTGCAGCGGCTGTTGCCGTGCGCCCTGCGGCAGGTGCATCAGGTTCGTGACCGCCAGGCTGTCGTCGAAGCCGAGAGCCTGGAACAGTGGCGCCGACTTGACGCCCAACTGCGCGAGGAAGCTGACGCCCGCGGTCAGCTCGTCGCGGGTGACGAGACCGTGTTCCGAGAGGACCTTCGCCACTTGCGCGGCCACGACGGAAGAGCCGTCGCCGCTCTCGGCGCGCGCGAGGGTGTTCAAGTCGGCTAGGCTCAGCGTCATGAGCTTGACCGGGCTGATCGTCAGCCCGAGCTGCGGCAGCAGCGTGTAGCGCGACGCGTGCAGCCCTCGCTGGACCGTGGCGATCAGCTCCGTCTCGTCCGCGAAGTCGTAGCGCGCCGACGGCGCGGTGGCGGCCCAGACCAGCCACTCTATGCCGCCGTCGACGAACGCGAGCGCGAGCCGTCCGATGTCGGACAGCGCGTTGGGCAGCGGTATCAGCTTGCCGGCAACGGATACGGTCATGGCGATGCTCCTTGATCGGACTGCGGGGGCTTACGGGTTCGCTTCAGCCGGCCGGGAATCCCTTGAGCACGGTCGCGGCGGCCGAGCCGATCTTCGCGTAGTCGTCGGTTGCGGACTTCATCATCTCCTGCGCCTGGGTGAGCGCCGTCGCGTATTGCGGCTTGCCGGTGGCGAGGAGCTGCGCCATCGCCACGCCGGCCGCCGTCGTCGCGATCGTGGTGATGTTGCGCAACGCGTCGGTCGCGTCCTGCACCGCGAGCGCGGTCGATTGGGCGACCGACTGATAGGCCTTGCCCGCGCCGCTCGTCAACACCACCTGCGGACTCATCGTCGCGAGCTGGCTCTGGTTGATCACGTCGATGACTTGAGAGTTGACCTTCGAGGGATCCATGACATTTCCTTCGGTGGAGTGAGTGTGTCAGCAGGCAGCGCGAAATCCTTCAATTCTTGCCGCTCGGTCCGCCGTGGTTCGGCGTGTCGCTGCCCGGCTTCGACAGCGCGACCGTGACCGATTGCGCGAACTGGTCCAGCGCATACTCGGCGTCGCCCGCGTCCTTCACGGCCGTGTCGGCCGAGGCCTTCAGCTCGTCGAGGGCGGCCTTGGCTTCGCCGAAGGCCGTCTCGCTTTCCTTGACGGCGGCTTCCACGACGGAGGCCGGCGACATTGATTCGTCGGGCCCCGGCAGCGGATGCACTTCGGGCGGCGGTGGCGGCGCGGGCGGCGGAGGTGGAGGCGGCGCCGGGAACGGCACGGCGAGGATCTTCGCGCACGCAGCCGTCAGCGCGGCCGAATTGATCATGCCGGCGCTTTGCTGGCGATTCACCGCGTTGTGCATGGCCATGCCGAGCGTTTCCAGCAGGACGGCGTCGAGCATGCCGAACGCTTGTGACGGCGATTGGCCGGTGGTCAGCGTGACGACGTTGCTGACGGCGTCGACGATTTGACTGTTGACGGTGCTGTCATCGGTGCTCATGGCGATTAGCTTCCCTGTTGGCTTCCCTTTGCGATGATCAATGCGAGAACCTGGGTCGTGGCCGCGCCGGCGATGACCTGGCCTCGCTGCTGATTGGCGACGGCATTGCTCATCGCGATGCCGATGCTGTCGGCCATCGCGAGATAGGTCATGGCCATCGCGGCGGCGGCCGTTTGATCTACGGCGAGCTGTGGCATCGCGCGGGCCGGTGCTGCCGGGTACCCGATAGCCGATGCGCGCGACGCCCGCGTGCCCCAGTGCGTCGGCCGCGGGCGTCAGGCGCGGTTACCTCAGCCCGAGAATCTCCGCGGTGGCAGCGCCCGTGGTGCCCGTTTCCACCGTCAGCAGCGTGGACACGGCCTGCGTGGTGGATGCCTGCATCGTCACGTACGATTGCTGCTGATTGTTGGTGGCGTTGTGTGCGGCGTTCGACAGCGCCTGGCTCGTTGCCACATACAGGTTGCCCATCGCGACGGATGGCGCGTCGCCCAGCACCTTCGTGTTGACTTGCGCAACCGAGTCGGTGATCTGGCTGTTGACTGAAGTGGGAAATGCCATGATTCATGCTCCTTCATATATGGATGACAGGTGGAGGTCGGTGATCAACGCATGGGCTCTCAGCCGAGGATCTTCTTCGTCGCCATTGCCGTACTGCCGGTATCCAACGAGTACAGCAGCGCGACACCCATCGTGGTCGCAGCCTGTGCCGTGACGTACATCTGTTGTTGCGCCAGCGTCGCGTTGTGCGCTGCGTTGGCCAACGCCTGCGCCGTGGCCTGATACAGGTTGCCCATCGCAATGGACGGAGACACCCCCAGCACCTGGGTGTTCGCCTGCGTCACCGAATCGGTGATCTGGTTGTTGACGGCAGTGGGAAAGGCCATGTGCTCAACTCCTTGGGGTCAACTGTTTCCGGCAATCCTCAGGTGCCGAGGATCTTCGTGGTGGCTACCCCGGTCGTGGCCGTGTCGAGCGAATACAGCGTTGCGACGCCCATCGTGGTGGCGGCTTGCGCGGTGACGTAGCTCTGCTGTTGCGCATAGGTCGCGTTGTGCGCCGCGTTGGCCAAGGCTTGCGCCGTGGCCTGGTACAGGTTGCCCATCGCGATGGCCGGCGCGTCGCCCAATACCTTGGTATTGGCCTGCGTGACGGAATCGGTGATCTGGTCATTGACGCTGGTCGGAAAAGCCATGTCGGGCTCCTCAATGGTTTATGGGCTTCGGTTATCAGCTGCCGAGGCCGCGGACGCCGGTGCTCAGGATGTCCTTGGTCGCCACGCCGGTGGCGGCGGTGTCGAGCGAGTACAGCGTCGCGACGCCCATCGTGGTGGCGGCCTGGGTCGTGACGTAGCTTTGCTGCTGGGCGTTGGTGGCGTTGTGGGCGGTGTTGGCAAGCGCTTGCGCCGTGGCCTGATAGAGGTTGCCCATCGCGATCGCCGGCGCGTCGCCCAATACCTTGGTATTGGCCTGCGTGACGGAATCGGTGATCTGGTCATTGACGCTGGTCGGGAATGCCATGGTGGCTCCTGGATAAATGTGAGGCTGCCTTGCGGCGGGATGTTCTTCCGGTACGTACCCTGCGCTGCGTGGTAGGGCCGTGAAAACATCGTAGGAAAGCCATCGCGAGCGCGATTGGCGCAGCCGATGGAAAACACGGCGCCGAATCGCGACAACCGTTGTAATCAGCCAAAACCGACCGCCCATGCGGATCAGCGATTTCGCTGCATTGGTTTCCAGTGCCTTTTGCGGAATGAAACGCGGCATGCGGAAAAAACGCCGATTTGCGGTGGAATTTCCGATTGGATCCGGAGGGACAAAGAGCGCGACGCCGGACCGGTAAGCCGTCTTGAGTGTTTTCCTCGATTGCCGCCGAGAAGGACGCGCATACCGGCAAGGCAATGCGGCTTTGGCGAAAAGAAAGCGAGACAACGCGGCGATAAGCCGGACTTACGACTTGCGACGGGAAGAGGCGGTTTGCTGGCCAGGTTCGACGTGAACGCAGGGCCTGACCGAATGCTTGCTTGCGGGGCGCAAACGGACGACGAAGGAGCCGCTATGCCGCACAAACGCAAGGGGGAAGCGAGGGGGACCCGGAATGCGGACCCGGACCCGGAACGATCGGGCCAATGGCGCACGGGACGCGGGACCGGGCAGCTCATCCATGAGCAGCTTGCCGTGCTCGAGAAGGCGATCTTTGAGCGTCTTGGGCGGTGAGCCGATCCGCCACCTGGATGACGAGAAGGGCGAAACGAAGTCAGCGGGCGGCGCAAGCCGCCGGAACGGCGGCCGCCGCGAGTGGATCACGGTCGATTGCGACACGGCGCGCTTCCGAGCTCACGTCGATCATGAAACGCGCTCGGTGCATCCGGACAAGAGACCCTAGCGCGCGGCGGCCGCGACGCGGCCGTCCGGCCCGTAAAAGCCGTTGCGCTGCGGCGCGGCGCGCAGCACGGACAGCGTGCGTTCGTTGTAGTCCATCCGGATGCGGATCAGCATCCCGTTGATCGCGTTCGCGTGGCGCGCGCGTTCGGCCGATTGCTGCAGCAACTGCCAGCCGTTCGCGAGACGCACGTCGTTTTCGGCCGCGCGATCCATCCCCGTCTTGCCGGCCGGCAGGCCGAGCGACGCGAGCAGCGTGTCGCGCCGGCGTTCGAGGTGCGCGAGCTTCTCGATCAGCTCGGATTTCCTGTCGACGATGCCCGGCAGCGCCTCGAGCGGCGACGCCGTCGTCAGCGCCTTTTCCTCGTAGGCAAGCAGGGACGCGAACGCTTCGACCGTCGCGTGCTCGTCGTTGACCGTGGCCAGCAGTTCGTCTCTCATCTCGTTTGGCTCGACATGGCGGCGCGCGGACCGTCCGCGCGCCATGTTTCGCGTTCCTTCGCCCGGCCGCGAAGCCGGTTCAGCCGTTGCCCGATTGCGGCGGCTGCTTCAGCAGCTCGCGGGCGGTCTGCAGGATGCCGTCGGCGATCTTGCCCGTGTCGATCGACAGCGTGCCGTTCTTGATCGCGTCCCGAATCGCCTCGACCTGGGCGGTATCGATGTCGGCGCTGCCCGATGCGGCCAGGTTGCGCAGCGTCGACGACAGGCCGGACAGGCTCACGTTCGCGTCTCCGCCCGTCGGCGCGCCCGCGGCGCCGGCTGGCGCCTGGGCCGCGGCCGGCTGGCCGGCTTGCGTGCGAGCCGCGCCCGCACTGGCGTTCGACAGCGTGCGGGCGTTCGAAGTAGTGGTGGAATCGACTTTCACGATGGTGTTTCCTGTACGGGTTTGACCACGATAACGGCAAGGCCGGCCCGAACTTTAGCACCCGTTTTTCGGTAAATCCCTGAATCAACGAAAGTTTGCAATCTTAGAGGGGGATTTCGACCGTCGCGGCGTCCTTGACGATCGCCGTGACGATCTGGCCCGCCGCCATCCGCACCCGTACCTGCTGGCCGGGCGCCGCGTTGTTGAGCACGCTGCCCTCGGCCGAAATCGTGAATCCCTGCCCCGACGCGACGACCCGCACCGTCTGGCCGATCGACACCGACGCCGCGCTCTTCAGGAGATCCCGGCGCAGCGGCAGCCCGGCCGCGACCCGCGTGAGCGCGGTCGCGCCGACCGCCTCGGTCGGATCGGTGATCACGGCGAGCGGCAGCATCGTCAGGTCGCCGTCGCGCGCGACGAGGTCGGCGGCCGAGAGCGCCTCGCCGGGCGAGATCTGGCGCGCGGCGACGTAGTAGGTCGCCTGCACGGCGAGCTTCGCCTGCAGATAGATCGTCCACGGACGCTCGCCCGCGCAGCGCACGCCGACCGTCGTGCGGCCCCACAGGCGCGCGCCCGACGGCAGGAACGGCTCGAGCGTCGTGCACGCGGCGAGGCCGCGCGGGAACGCGGCCGCGACGGTGACGGTGGTCTTGCCGGGCAGGCCCGCCGCCTGCTGCTGCAGGAACGCGAGCGCCGCGCGGCGGATCGTTTCGCCGTCCTGCTGGCCGGCCGGGACCGGGGCGGCGGCGGTCGCGTTGGCGGAGGCGGCCGATGCGGCGACCGTCTGCGCGCCAGGTGCGTTCGCTGCGGGCGCGGCCGTGCGAATCGGCGCGGGACGGGCCGGCAGCGCGCGCGGCGCGGGCTCCGAGCGGAACGAGACGGGGATCACGCCGCCTTGCGCGGCGGCGGCTTGGGCGCGCTGGGCCTGCCACGGCTGGGCGGCCGACCGTGCGTTCGCGGGCCGGCCAGCGGGCGCGGCCGCGCCCTGCGCGACGACCGTCACGATCTGCTGCGCGTTGACCGGCGCGCGCGATGCGGCGCCCGCGCGGAATGCGGGATTGACGCCGGCAGCGGCGCTTGCGGGCGGATTGCTCCGGTTCGCTGCGCCGGGCGCGGTCGCGCCGGCCGGATTGCTCCATCGGGCGCTCGCCGACGCGGCGCTTGCGGGAAGGTTCGATCCGGCCGTCGTCGATGTGGGATTCGCTTCGCCGGTCCATCCGCTTCGCGGGGCGGCCGCATTCGCTGTCCGGTTCCATCCGGTTGCGGGCGACGCCGCAATCCGGCCGTTCGATGCGGCCGGACCCGGTTCGATCACGATCTGGCCGTTGCTCTGCTCGGCTGCCGTAGAGGCGTTGGCGGAATCGTTCGATCCGGCCTCCGACGGCGCGCCCGCTCGGCCGTTCCACGCGGCGGCCGCCTGCGCGGCGGCCTGAGCGTTCCAGCCGACCGCGCTTGCCGCATTGCCCGATCCGTTCCATCCTGCGGCGGCCGGCGCGCCCGCCCCCGCTGCATTGGCGCCGTGCGGGCTCGCCGCATTCGCCGCGTTCGCGTTCGCGAGCGCCATCTCCGCCGATTCGCCGCGGCCCGGAATCACGATCATCCCGCCGTCGCCCGCCTGCTGCGCGAGCGCGGCGCACATCCAGCCCGCCAGCGCGAGCGCCACGGCAAAGCGCGTGCGCGTCGCGCGGCTTGCGTCTGTCGTCATCGCGCCCTCCTCGAAACCGTTTGGTACGGAGTTGCATTCTAGGGATGGGCGTTCGCCGGCAAACCGCGAATAGAGGGGCCCTTTGCCGGTTATTCGCCCGATTGCCCGTTGCGTCGTCCGCCTACCATGCGTCCCATGGGAAAAAGCCTCTTTGGCCGTCCGTGGTCAGCCGCCCGCGGTTCGCGGTCGACCGCAGGCGGCGAAAGAGCGGCGCATCTTCAGACGGAGACTCGCAGATGCTGGACAAACTCGATGCCGAATTCGCATTCGGCCGCCAGGCGCTCGACGTGCGCACGTATCGGCAGGAACTGCTGTCGTCGAACATCGCGAACGCCGACACGCCCGGCTACCGCGCGCGCGACGTCGATTTCTCGTCGACGCTCGCCCGTGCGCTGAAGCAGGACGGCGCGCGCTCCGCCGGCAACGCGGCGCAGCTTCCGCTCGCGCAGCCGGCCGGCGTGACGAGCGGGATGTCGATGGCGACGACGTCGGGCTCGCACATGGCGGGCAACGTGAAGCTGATCCCGACGGGCGGCCCGAGCGACGACTACGGCCGCGCGCAGTACCGGATCCCGCAGCAGCCGGCGCTCGACGGCAACACCGTCGATCTCGACACCGAGCGCGTGCAGTTCGCCGACAACGCGGTGCACTACCAGGCCGGGATGACGGTGATGACGCAGCAGATCAAGACGATGATCGCCGCGATCACGTCGAATTCGAGTTCGTGACGCGCCGCTTCGGCGCGTTTCCCGCGTGCTGCGCGCGTCACGGGAAACGTTTGGATGAGCGCGCAACGCGATAAGGAGTACGCATGCCTTCGTTGATGAACATTTTCGACGTCGCGGGTTCCGCGATGTCGGCCCAGTCGCAGCGTCTGAACGTGACGGCATCGAACCTCGCGAACGCCGACAGCGTGACGGGTCCCGACGGCAAGCCCTACAAGGCGAAGCAGGTGGTGTTCGCGACCGCGCCGATGGGCCGCGCGCGCACCGCGTCGGGCCAGGGCGTCGGCGGCGTGCAGGTGACCAAGGTGATCGACGATCCGTCGCCGATGAAGACGGCCTACGACCCGTCGAACCCGGCCGCCGACCAGAACGGCTACGTGACGATGCCGAACGTCGATCCGGTGCAGGAGATGGTCAACATGATTTCCGCGTCGCGCTCGTATCAGGCGAACGTCGAGACGTTGAACACCGCGAAGCAGCTGATGCTGAAGACGCTGACGATCGGCAACTGACGCACCCTTTTCCATCGACCGAAACACGCATAGCAGAGGAAGGCGAACCGGTATGACATCCTCCTTCACGACCATCGGCGGCAGCGGCACGACCGTGAACACGCTGCCGTTCGACACGATGAGCGCGAACAGCTCGTCGTCGAGCACGACGGGCACGAGCACGACCGGCACGAGCACGACGAACGGCGCGACCGGCACCGGCAGCTCGAACGCGAACATCAACGTCGCGAGCTCGCTGTCGACCACGTCGGCGAGCGACCTGCAGACGACGTTCCTCAAGCTGCTCGTCACGCAGTTGCAGAACCAGGATCCGACGAGTCCCGTCGACAGCGCGCAGATGACGTCGCAGCTCGCGCAGATCAACACGGTGAGCGGCATCGCGCAGTTGAACACGTCGCTCACGTCGCTGTCGTCGCAGCTCACGGCCGGCCAGCAGACGCAGGCGGCGATGCTGATCGGCTCGAACGTGCTCGCGCCGGGCAACACCGTGCCCGTCAAGAGCGGCGCGGCGTCGCCGTTCGGCGTGCAGCTGACGAGCGCCGTGTCGAACCTGACGATCACCGTGAAGAACGCGTCGGGCGTCGTCGTCAACACGATCAACGCGGGCGCGCAGTCGGCGGGCACCGTGCCGTTCAACTGGACGCCGACCGACACGGCCGGCAACAAGCTGCCCGACGGCACCTACACGATCAGCGCGAGCTACACCGACACGTCCGGCAAGCAGTACGCGCCGACGACGCTGTCGTCCGCGCAGGTGCTGAGCGTCGTCAAGCAGGCCGACGGCACGCCGGGGCTCGTGCTGTCGAACGGATCGACGGTCGGCTTCAGCCAGGTCGCATCGATCTTCCCGAATACCACGATGAGCGCGTCGAACGGCAGCGCCTCGTCTTCCACCAACTGATCCAGCTTCTTCGCCACGGAGACCGAGATGGGCTATCAACAAGGTTTGAGCGGTTTGGCAGGCGCGTCGAGCGACCTCGACGTGATCGGCAACAACATCGCGAACGCGAACACGGTCGGCTTCAAGGGAAGCACCGCGCAGTTTGCCGACATGTACGCGAATTCGGTCGCGTCGGCCGTCAACAATCCGATCGGCATCGGCACGATGCTCGCGTCGGTGCAGCAGCAGTTCAGCCAGGGCACGATCACGTCGAGCACCTCGTCGCTGAACGTCGCGATCAACGGCAACGGCTTCTTCCAGATGTCGAACAACGGCGTCGTCACGTATTCGCGCGACGGCACGTTCCAGCGCGACAAGAACGGCTACATCGTCAACTCGCAGGGCCTGAACCTGATGGGCTACGCGGCCGACGCGAACGGCGTGATCAACAGCGCGGCGACCGTGCCGCTGCAGGCGCCGACGACCAACATCGCGCCGACCGCGACGAGCAAGATTACCGGCCAGTTCAACCTGAACTCGCAGGACGCGGTGCCCGCGACGACGCCGTTCAACTATTCGGATCCGACGAGCTACAACTACACGACGTCGGTGCAGGCGTTCGATTCGCTCGGCGGCTCGCAGAACGTCAACCTGTACTTCGTGAAGAGCTCGACGACGGGTCAGTGGGAAGCGTACGCGGGCCCGTCGGGCCAGACGCCGACCGATCTCGGCTCGGTCAAGTTCAACACGGCGGGCACGATCACGAGCACGTCGACGCCGGCCGGCGCGCCGACGACGAACGTCGGCCAGTTCTCGTTCTCGATTCCGACGACGACGGGCGCGGCGAACCCGCAGAACCTGACGCTCGACCTGACGGGCACGACGCAGTACGGCGGCAAGAACGGCATCAACAACCTCACGCAGAACGGCTTCGCGAGCGGCGTGCTGACGACGTTCTCGATCGGCGCGGACGGCAAGCTCACGGGCAACTACTCGAACGGCCAGACGTCGACGCTCGGCCAGATCGTGCTCGCGAACTTCAACAATCCGAACGGCCTCGTGAGCGTCGGCAACAACCAGTACGTCGAGACGGCCGCGTCGGGCGTGCCGCAGATCTCCGCGCCCGGCAGCACGAACCACGGCACGCTGCAGGGCAGCGCGCTCGAAAACTCGAACGTCGACCTGACGAGCCAGCTCGTGAAGCTGATCACCGCGCAGCGCAACTACCAGGCGAACGCGCAGACGATCAAGACGCAGCAGACCGTCGACCAGACGCTCATCAACCTGTAAGCGGCCTTCGCGGATAACAGCCAGCCATGGACCGACTGATCTATACGGCGATGACGGGCGCGACGCAGTCGCTCGAGCAGCAGTCCGTCGTCGCGAACAATCTCGCGAACACGTCGACGACGGGGTTCCGCGCGCAGCTCGCGACGTTCCGCGCGGTGCCGATGAACTTCGACGACGGCAGCGGCAACGTCGATCCGTCGACGACGCGCACCTACACGCTGTCGTCGACGCCCGTCGCGGACTTCACGCCGGGCCCGATCGAGCGGACCGGCAACCCGCTCGACGTCGCGGTCCAGGGGCCGGGCTGGCTGTCCGTGATGCTGCCGGACGGCACCGAGGCGTACACGCGCGCGGGCAACCTGCACGTCGACCAGAACGGGCAGCTCGTGACCGCGAACAACCTGCCCGTCGTCGGCAACGGCGGCCCGCTCGCGGTGCCGCCGAACGCGCAGCTGACGATCGGCCAGGACGGCACCGTGTCGGCGCTGATGCCGGGCGATCCGCCGACCGCCGTCGCGATGATCGATCAACTGAAGCTCGTGAATCCCGATCCCGCTGCGATGAAGCGCGGCGACGACGGCCTGTTCCGCACCGCGGACGGTAATCCCGCCGATGCCGATCCGGCCGTGCGGGTCGTGCCGAATTCGCTCGAAGGCAGCAACGTCAATCCGGTGGCGGCGATGGTGTCGATGATCGACAACGCGCGCGCGTTCGAATTGCAGACGAAGCTGATCCAGTCCGCCGACCAGAACGAGCAGGCGGCGAACCAGCTGCTCAATTTCAGCTAAGCGCGGCAAGCGCCAGACAAGGAGTCAACACGTGAACCGTTCCCTCTACATCGCCGCGACCGGCATGAATGCGCAGCAGTCGCAGATGGACGTGATCTCGAACAACCTCGCGAACGTGAGCACCAATGGCTTCAAGGGCTCGCGCGCGGTGTTCGAGGATCTGCTGTACCAGACCGTGCGCCAGCCGGGCGCGAATTCGACGCAGCAGACCGAGCTGCCGTCGGGCCTGCAGCTCGGCACGGGCGTCCAGCAGGTCGCGACCGAGCGCCTCTACACGCAGGGCGCGCTGCAGCAGACCGGCAACTCGAAGGACGTCGCGATCAACGGCCAGGGCTTCTTCCAGGTGCTGATGCCGGACGGCACGAACGCCTACACGCGCGACGGCTCGTTCCAGACCAATGCGCAGGGCCAGCTCGTCACGTCGAGCGGCTATCAGGTGATTCCGGCGATCACGATCCCGCAGAACGCAACGTCGCTCACGATCGGCAGCGACGGCGTCGTGTCGGTCACGCAGCCGGGCTCGAACAACGCGGTGCAGATCGGCGCGCTCCAGGTCGCGACGTTCATCAACCCCGCCGGCCTCGACGCGAAGGGCGAGAACCTGTTCGCGGAGACGACGTCGTCGGGCCAGCCGAACGTGTCGCAGCCCGGCCTGAACGGCGCGGGCACGCTCAAGCAGGGCTACGTCGAGGCGTCGAACGTGAACGTCGTCCAGGAGCTCGTCAACATGATCCAGACGCAGCGCGCGTACGAAATCAACAGCAAGGCCGTGACGACGTCCGACCAGATGCTGCAGACCGTCACGCAGATGTCGCGCTAACCGGCCCCAGGTCAGACGCCATGAAGCAGGTTCGTTTCTCCCCGCAACCGGCGCGCCGCGCGCGCATCGCGGCGGCGCTCGCCGCGGCCGCGCTCGCGCTGGCCGGCTGCGCGCAGCTGCCGCGCGAGCCGATCACGCAGCAGCCGATGTCGGTGATGCCGCCGATGCCGCCCGCGATGCAGGCGCCCGGCTCGATCTACAACCCGGGCTATGCGGGCCGGCCGCTCTTCGAGGATCAGCGGCCGCGCAACATCGGCGACATCCTGACGATCGTGATCGCGGAGAACATCAACGCGACGAAGTCGTCGGGCGCGAACACGAACCGGCAGGGCAACACGAGCTTCGACGTGCCGACGGCGGGCTTTCTCGGCGGCCTCTTCAACAAGGCGAACCTGTCCGCGCAGGGCGCGAACAAGTTCGCGGCCACGGGCGGCGCGAGCGCGGCGAACACGTTCAACGGCACGATCACCGTGACGGTGACGAACGTGCTGCCGAACGGCAACCTCGTCGTGAGCGGCGAGAAGCAGATGCTGATCAACCAGGGCAACGAATTCGTGCGCTTCTCGGGCATCGTCAATCCGAACACGATCTCGGGCCAGAACTCGGTCTATTCGACGCAGGTCGCGGACGCGAGGATCGAATACTCGGCGAAGGGCTACATCAACGAAGCCGAGACGATGGGCTGGCTGCAGCGCTTCTTCCTCAATATCGCGCCGTGGTGAAGACGATGCGTACCTTGCTCGCGCGCGTCGTGCGCGTTCTCCGTTCGAATTGCCGCGCGGCCGCGTGCTGCGCGCTCGCGGCCGCCTGCGCGTTCGTGCTCGCGCCCGTCGCCGCGCACGCGGAGCGCCTGAAGGAGCTCGCGCAGATCCAGGGCGTGCGCGACAACCCGCTGATCGGCTACGGCCTCGTCGTCGGCCTCGACGGCACCGGCGACCAGACGATGCAGACGCCGTTCACCACGCAGACGCTCGCGAACATGCTCGCGAACCTCGGCATCTCGATCAACAACGGCTCGGCGAACGGCGGCTCGTCGGCGATGACGAACATGCAGCTGAAGAACGTCGCCGCGGTGATGGTGACGGCGACGCTGCCGCCGTTCGCGCGGCCGGGCGAGGCGATCGACGTGACGGTGTCGTCGCTCGGCAACGCGAAGAGCCTGCGCGGCGGCACGCTGCTCCTCACGCCGTTGAAGGGCGCGGACGGCCAGGTCTACGCGCTCGCGCAGGGCAACATGGCGGTGGGCGGCGCGGGCGCGAGCGCGAACGGCAGCCGCGTGCAGGTGAACCAGCTCGCGGCCGGGCGGATCGCCGGCGGCGCGATCGTCGAGCGTTCGGTGCCGAACGCGATCGCGCAGATGAACGGCGTGCTGCAGCTGCAATTGAACGACATGGATTACGGCACCGCGCAGCGGATCGTGTCCGCGGTGAATTCGAGCTTCGGCGCGGGCACCGCGACGGCGCTCGACGGCCGCACGATCCAGCTCACGGCGCCCGCCGACTCGGCGCAGCAGGTCGCGTTCATGGCGCGGCTGCAGAATCTGGAAGTGAGCCCCGACAAGGCGGCGGCGAAGGTGATCCTGAACGCGCGCACGGGCTCGATCGTGATGAACCAGATGGTGACGCTGCAGAACTGCGCGGTCGCGCACGGCAATCTGTCGGTCGTCGTCAACACGCAGCCCGTCGTGTCGCAGCCGGGGCCGTTCTCGAACGGGCAGACGGTGGTCGCGCAGCAGTCGCAGATTCAGTTGAAGCAGGACAACGGCGCGCTGCGCATGGTGACGGCGGGCGCGAACCTCGCCGAAGTGGTGAAGGCGCTCAACTCGCTCGGCGCGACGCCCGCGGATCTGATGTCGATCCTGCAGGCGATGAAGGCGGCAGGCGCGCTACGCGCGGATCTGGAGATCATCTAAGTGACGACTTTCACGAAAGCGAACGATCTGTCGCAGCGCTTCGCGCTCGACGTTCAAGGGTTCGACGCGCTGCGCTCGCAAGCCGCGGCGGCGACGCCGCGCGAAGGCGTGAAGATGGTCGCGGGCCAGTTCGACGCGATGTTCACGCAGATGATGCTGAAGAGCATGCGCGACGCGACGCCGTCGAACAGCCCCTTCGATTCGAGCTCGTCGAAGATGTACACGTCGATGCTCGACCAGCAGCTCGCGCAGCAGATGTCGGCGAAGGGCATCGGCGTCGCCGACGCGCTGGCGAAGCAGTTGATGCGCAACGCGAACGTGGCGCCCGATGCGCAGGGCGAGGGCGGCATCGCGGCGATGAACGCGCTCGCGAAGGCGTATGCGAACTCGAACGCGTCGGCCGGCAACGGCGCGCTGGCGGGCACGCGCGGCTATTCGGCGGCGAGCGCGCTGACGCCGCCGCTCAAGGGCAACGGCGGCTCCGCGAACGCGGACGCATTCGTCGAGAAGATGGCGGGCGCCGCGCAGGCGGCGAGCGCGGCGACGGGCATTCCGGCGCGCTTCATCGTCGGCCAGGCGGCGCTCGAATCCGGCTGGGGCAAGCGCGAGATCCGCGGCGCGAACGGCGAATCGAGCTACAACGTGTTCGGCATCAAGGCGTCGAAGGGCTGGACCGGGCGCACGGTGTCGGCCGTCACGACCGAATACGCGAACGGCAAGCCGCACCGCGTCGTCGCGCAGTTCCGCGCATACGACTCGTACGAGCACGCGATGACCGACTATGCGAACCTGCTGAAGAACAACCCGCGCTACGCGGGCGTGCTGAATGCGGGCCACAGCGCGGAAGGCTTCGCGCACGGGATGCAGAAGGCCGGCTACGCGACCGATCCGCACTATGCGAAGAAGCTGATTTCGATCATGCAGCAGATCGGCTGACCCGAACCGAGCAACCGTTCGGTACATTTCGGACCGCGCCAGGCCTGGCCTCGCGCGGTTTTAACGTTTGCTAAAAAAATAAACTCCGGTTTCGATCTAAACTTTGCGCTGCTGTTGCCGCTAAACGTGAGAGACCAACGATCGGGCGGATCGCGCCCCGGTCATAACGCGCCCCCAAACCCGCCGGGCGCACCGAGATAAATACCGGCAAGCCATGAATACCGAACAGTCGACGAGTCAGGCCGCGAGCGCCGCCGCGCATTCCGGCCATGATTACGGCCGCCGCAATCCGCTCGAGATCGGCGTGCAGCTGCGCAACCTCGTCAATCGTGGAGATTTCCTGACCGTCCAGTACCAGGGCGGCCAGCTCGTCACCCGCATCCTCGACGTCGACGTCGGCGCGCGAACCTTCGTGTTCGACTGGGGCGCGCTCGCCGACCAGAACGCCGGCATCCTCGCCGCGCCGCACTGCGTGTTCCACGCGTCGCCGGACGGCGTGCGCGTCGAATTCTCGACCGCGACCCCGCGCGAGACCCGCTACGAAAACCTTCCCGCATTCGAAGCCGATTTCCCCGACGTGCTGTACTGCGTGCAGCGCCGCGAATATTTCCGCGTCGACGCGCCGATCCTCGATCCGTACGTATGCCGCGGCAGGCTGCCGGACGGCGAGAGCTTCCGGTTCGAAGTGCACAACCTGTCGCTGGGCGGCCTCGGGCTGCGCACGCTCGACGAGCGCGTGTCCGCGCTCGAGCTGGGCACGACGCTGCCCGACGTCGAGCTGAACCTGAACGGCCACGGGATGCTGTCGCTCGACCTGCAGCTCGTGTCGCACCGCTCGACCGACGCGCCGAACGGCTCGCGCCGCTACCAGCTCGGCTTTCGGTTCGTGTCGCTGCCGGGCAACGCCGAGAACACGCTGCAGCGCCTCATCACGCAGCTGGAGATGAAGCGCCGGCAGCTCGCGCGGGCCTGATCCGCGGCGGGCGAGGCCGCCCGCGACGCCTGCGGCCGCGCTTGCGCGCCGGCCGCGGGACGCCGCACGCATTTTTGCGCGTGCGGTCCCTCAATTTTTCTCACGCGCGGCCGTTATACCGGGAGTCCACGCAACCCGGCGGCCGCGGCGCGGCCGGCTCATAGGATCGCGCATGTCCAATACCCTCATGAACCTCGGGATCAGCGGCCTGAACGCCGCGCTCTGGGGGATCACCACGACCGGCCAGAACATCAGCAACTCGGCGACGCCCGGCTATTCCGTCGAGCGTCCCGTCTACGCGGAAGCGAGCGGCCAGTACACGAGCAGCGGCTATCTGCCGCAAGGCGTGACGACCGTCACCGTCGAGCGCCAGTACAACCAGTATCTGTCGAACCAGCTCAACGCCGCGCAGACGCAGGGCAGCTCGCTGTCGACCTACTATTCGCTCGTCGCGCAACTGAACAACTACGTCGGCAGCCCGACGGCCGGCATCTCGACCGCGATCACGAACTACTTCACCGGCCTGCAGACGGTCGCGAACAACGCGGCGGATCCGTCCGCGCGGCAGACCGCGATCAGCAACGCGCAGACGCTCGCGAGCCAGCTCGTGGCCGCGGGCCAGCAGTACTCGCAACTGCGTCAGACCGTGAACTCGCAGCTCACCGACACCGTCACGCAGATCAACAGCTACACCGCGCAGATCGCGCAGCTCAACGAGCAGATCGCGTCGGCGAGCTCGCAGGGCCAGCCGCCGAACCAGCTGCTCGACCAGCGCGATCTCGCGGTGTCGAACCTGTCGCAGCTCGCGGGCGTGCAGGTCGTGCCGGGCAACGGCAGCTACAGCGTGTTCCTGTCGGGCGGCCAGCCGCTCGTCGTCGGGAACGCGAGCTATCAGCTCGCCGCCGTCGCGTCGCCGTCCGATCCGAGCGAGCTCACGATCGTGTCGAAGGGCATGGCGGGCGCGAACCCGCCGGGCGACACCCAGTACCTGCCCGACGTGTCGCTGACGGGCGGCACGCTGGGCGGCCTGATCGCGTTCCGCCGCCAGACGCTCGATCCCGCGCAGGCGCAGCTCGGCGCGCTCGCGGTCAGCTTCGCGTCGCAGGTCAACGCGCAGAACGCGCTCGGCATCGATCTGTCGGGCAATCCGGGCGGCAACCTGTTCACGGTCGGCAGCCCGACCGTCTACTCGAACCAGGGCAACACCGGCGGCGCGACGCTGTCCGTGTCGATCGCGGACGGCACGCAGCCGCCGTCGAGCGACTACTCGCTGTCGTTCGACGGCTCGAAATACACGCTGACCGACCGCGCGACGGGCAGCGTCGTCGGCACGGCTACGCCGGCGTCCACGCCGCCGACGATGACGATCGGCGGCTTGAAGCTGTCGCTCACGAGCACACCCGCCGCGGGCGATTCGTTCACCGTGCTGCCGACGCGCGGCGCGCTCGACGGCTTCGCGCTCGCGACCGCGAACGGCTCGGCGATCGCGGCCGCGTCGCCCGTGCTCGCGGCGAGCGCGCCGACGAACAGCGGCACGGGCGCGATCACGCAGGGCGCGGTGAGCGCGGGCTATCAACTGCCGTCCGGCACGACGACGCTCACGTACAACGCGTCGTCGAAGACGCTGTCGGGCTTCCCCGCCGGCACGACGGTGACGGTCGCGGGCCCGCCGCAGACGTCGATCGACATCACGAGCGCGACGACGCCCGTGCCGTACGACCCGTCGAAGGGCGCGTCGATGACGATTTCGAGCACGACGCAGCCGCCGTCGTCGCCGACCGTGATGAACGACGTGAGCGTGTCGCTGTCGGGCACGCCCGCGGACGGCGACCAGTTCACGATCGGCGCGAACAAGGGCACGAACGACGGCCGCAACGCGCTCGCGCTGTCGCAGCTCGTCAACTCGAAGACGATGAACAACGGCACGACGACGCTGACGGGCGCGTACGCGGGCTACGTGAACGCGATCGGCAACGCGGCGAGCCAGTTGAAGGCGTCGAGCACCGCGCAGACGGCGCTCGTCGGCCAGATCACGGCGCAGCAGCAGTCGGTGTCGGGCGTGAACCAGAACGAGGAAGCGGCGAACCTGATGCAGTACCAGCAGCTCTATCAGGCGAATGCGAAGGTGATCCAGACGGCGGATTCGCTGTTCAAGACCGTGCTCGGTCTCTTCAACTGAACGAGGTAGACGGCGATGCGCATTTCCAGCTCTCAGCTCTACAGCCTGAACGTCAACATGATGAACGACCAGCAGGCGCAGATCGCTCAGCTCTACCAGCAGGTGTCGAGCGGCGTCAGCCTGACGACGCCCGCCGACAATCCGCTCGCGGCCGCGCAGGCGGTCCAGTTGTCGGCGACGTCGGCGACGCTCGCGCAGTACACGTCGAACCAGTCGGTCGTGCAGACCGCGCTGCAGACCGAGAGCACGACGCTCACGAGCGTCAACGACGTGCTCAACGCCGCGTATCAGGCGCTCATGCATGCGGGCGACGGCGGGCTGTCGGACAGCGACCGCGCGGCGCTCGCGGCGCAGATCCAGGGCTCGCGCGACCACCTGCTCACGCTTGCGAACACGGCGGACGGCGCCGGCAACTACCTGTTCTCGGGCTTTCAGCCGACGACGCAGCCGTTCTCGAACAAGCCGGGCGGCGGCGTCACGTACGCCGGCGATTACGGCGCGCGGACGGTGCAGATCGCCGACACGCGCACGATCTCGCAGGGCGACAACGGCGCGAGCGTGTTCACGTCGGTGCCGTTCCTCGGCAGCCTGCCGGTGCCGGCCGCGGGCGCGAGCAACACGGGCACGGGCACGATCGGCGCGGTCAGCATCACGAATCCGTCCGATCCGACCAATACGCACCAGTTCACGATCGCGTTCGGCGGCACGGCGGCCGCGCCGACCTACACGGTGACCGACAACACGGTCGCGCCGCCGACGACGACCGCCGCGCAGCCGTACTCGGCAGGCGTGGGGATCAATCTCGGCGGCCAGACGGTCGCGGTGTCGGGCTCGCCGGCGGCGGGCGACACGTTCACGGTGACGCCCGCGCCGCAGGCGGGCACCGACGTGTTCGCGACGCTCGACACGGTAATCGCCGCGCTGAAGTCGCCCGTCGGCAACAGTCAGACCGCGTCGACCGCGCTGACGAACACGATGGCCACCGCGTCGACGAAGCTGATGAACACGATGACGAACGTGCTGACCGTGCAGGCGTCGGTCGGCGGCCGCCTGCAGGAAGTGAAGGCGATGCAGTCGGTGACGACGACGAATTCGCTTCAGACGACGAACAGCCTGTCGAACCTGACCGACACGAACCTGCCGGCCGCGATCAGCCAGTTCCTGCAACTGCAGAATTCGCTGAGCGCCGCGCAGAAGGCGTTCGTGCAGATGCAGAATCTGTCGCTGTTCCAGTATCTGAATCCGTAAGCGTCGCGGCTTGCGCTCGGCGTCCGCGCCGTCGGCGAGCCGGTTGGTTAGGCGATCGGCTTGTCGGTAGTGCGGTTTGCGGTGGGGGCGCGCATTGCGATGAAGCGGGCGGCTCGTGCCGCACGTTTTGTTTTTCGGCGCGGTCGTTTCGTCGTCGGCCTCGGCTGCGTGGCCGCTAGGCAGGACGCGTCGGGACAGCGATCTTCCGCCATGGCTTGCCGCCATGGCGGCATCGGGCGTATCGATCGTATCGATCGCATCGATCGCGACTCGGGCTGACTTTGCCGGTGCGTCCGGCTTTGACGCACGGCGGCGCGGGCCGCGCGCCCGGCGCCCCCGTCTTTTTGGCCTCCGTGCCGCCTCCGCCCCGTCGGTTCGCCGACGCGGACCGCCTTCGCCGTCTCCGCGCGCGTTTCCTTTCCCGTTCCTTGCGTTTCCTGTCCGCGCGCATGCCGCGCGGCGGGCGTTTTTGCGCGCCGCTTGTCAGCGCGATTCCCGCTTCGTACACTCGCGCCTGATTTTGCCTCGACGCGCCGTCGCGCGCGCCTCAATCCAGACAACAAGGAGAATCCCGCGATGGCCGATTCCTATTTCCCGCGGTGGCGCGCGCAGCCGCGCGACGACGCGGCCCGCGTCGTCGCGCCCGACGAGCGCCTGCCGTGGCCGCAAACGTTCGCGATGGGCGTGCAGCACGTCGTCGCGATGTTCGGCTCGACCGTGCTCGCGCCGCTCCTGATGGGCTTCGATCCGAACCTCTGCATCCTGATGTCCGGGATCGGCACGCTGCTCTTCTTCGTGCTCGTCGGCGGCCGCGTGCCGAGCTATCTCGGCTCGAGCTTCGCGTTCATCGGCCTCGTGATCGCGGTGACGGGCTACGGCGGCGGCGGCGCGAACCCGAACATGCCTGTCGCGCTCGGCGGGATCGTCGCGTGCGGCGTCGTCTATGCGCTGATCGGCGTCGTCGTGTCGGCGATCGGCACCCGCTGGATCGAGGCGCTGATGCCGCCCGTCGTCACGGGCGCGATCGTCGCGGTGATCGGGCTCAACCTCGCGCCGATCGCGGTGAAGAGCGTCTCCGCGTCGACGTTCGATTCGACGCTCGCGCTCGTGACCGTGCTCTGCGTCGGCGGCGTCGCGGTGTTCGCGCGCGGGATGCTGCAGCGGCTGCTGATTCTCGTCGGCGTGCTGATCGCGTATGCGATCTACGCGGTGCTGACGAACGGCCTGGGCCTCGGCAAGCCGATCGATTTCGCGAGCGTCGCGAACGCCGCCTGGTTCGGCGTGCCGGCGTTCCATCGGCCGGCGTTCGATCCTCACGCGATGCTGCTGATCGCGCCCGTCGCGGTGATCCTCGTCGCCGAGAATCTCGGCCACATCAAGGCGGTGAGCGCGATGACGGGCCGCAACCTCGATCGCTACGTCGGCCGCGCGTTCGTCGGCGACGGGCTCGCGACGATCGTGTCGGGCAGCATGGGCGGCACGGGGGTGACGACGTATGCGGAGAATATCGGCGTGATGGCGGTCACGCGGATCTACTCGACGCTCGTGTTCGTCGCCGCCGCGCTGATCGCGATCGTGCTCGGCTTCTCACCGAAGTTCGGCGCGGTGATCCAGACGATTCCGGGGCCGGTGCTGGGCGGCGTGTCGATCGTCGTGTTCGGCCTCATTGCGGTGACGGGCGCGCGGATCTGGGTCGTGAACCGTGTCGACTTCTCGGACAACCGGAATCTGATCGTCGCGGCCGTCACGCTCGTGCTCGGCGCGGGCGACTTCTCGCTGAAGTTCGGCGGCTTCGCGCTCGGCGGGATCGGCACCGCGACGTTCGGCGCGATCATTCTCTATGCGCTGTTGCGCAAGGAGAAGGAGCCGGGGCCGATGGTGTGAGTGACGGCGGCGGCTCGGGGGCGGGGAACTGCGGGCGTCGGTCGAGGTGGGGCGGGCGAAGCGCGGAGATCGGGGTGAGGTGGTCGAAGCGCGGTGGTCGAATCGCAGCGGGTCGAAGTGCGGCGGTCGAATCGCGGCGGTCGAATCGCGGCGGTCGAATCGCGGCGGTCGAAGCGCGGCGGTCGAAGCGCGGCGGTCGAAGCGCGGCGGTCGAAGCGCGGCGGTCGAAGCGCGGCGGTCGAAGCGCGGCGGTCGAAGCGCGGCGGTCGAAGCGCGGCGGTCGAAGCGCGGCGGGTGGTGCGATCGCACGGCGTTCGTCGCGCGATCGATCCGGCGCTCGATCGGCGCCGCACCCAGCATCCGGCCGATCTTCCCGACCCGACGCCCGCCCGGATATTCAGCCGGCGTGAGCCTGCGCTTCGAGCCACGCGCAGAACCGGCCGACGAGCGCCTCGCCCGCCGTCTCGCGCGGCGCGATCCACCAGTAGCTGCGCGTCGCGATTCGCGGGCTCGGCAGCGGCGTCACGAGCCGGCCGCTCGCGAGCTCGTCGGCGATGAGCGGCAGCGGCCCAAGCGCGACGCCGAGGCCGTCCACCGCCGCCTGCAGCGCGAGATAGAAGTGGTCGAACGACTGCTTCTTGCGACCCTTCATCGGCGTGCCCGCCGCGGCGAACCACTCGCGCCACGCGTCGGGGCGCGTATCCGAATGCAGCAGCACGTGGCGCGCGAGATCGTCCGCGCTTGCGATCGGCGTGCGCTTCAGGAGCGCCGGACTGCACACGGGAATCATGCTTTCGTCGAGGAACCGGCCGCTCGCGCAGTTCGGCCAGCGGCCGGGGCCGCGCCGGATCGCGACGTCGAAGCCGTCGAGCGAGCCGAGCGGCGCATTCGACGTCGACAGTTTCAGCTCGACGTTCGGCACCTCGCGCTGGAACCGCGACAGGCGCGGCAGCAGCCATTTCATCGCGAACGTCGGCAGCGCGTTGATGCGCAGCACGCGCGCGGCGCCCGTCTCGCGCAGCTGCTCGGTCGCGCGCGCGATGCTGTCGAACGCCGCCTCGACGGTCGCGAGATAGCGGCGGCCTTCGTCGGTGAGCTTCACCCGCTTGCCGCGCCGGTGGAACACCGGCTTGCCGAGCCACGCCTCGAACGCGGCGATCTGCCGGCTGATGGCACCGTGGGTCACATGCAGCTCCTCGCCCGCGGCGCTGAAGCTCTCGTGTCTTGCGGCGGCCTCGAAGGCCTTCAGTGCTGGAAACGGTGGGAGATCGCGTGCCATGCTTGTGATTCTAGATCACAAAGCCGCGCCGATAAAATCGTTTGGAGTCCGCGGCGAACGGGCGTAATCTCGGCTCGTGAAAATCGCGAGGACTCCCATGCAATCCTCTTCCGAACCCGCTGGCGGCGGACATGCTGTCGACGTGCGCGTCGTCGATCTGTTCGTCGGCTTCCTCGGCCTCGGGTTGATGTCGTTCGGCGGCGCACTGCCGTTCGCGCGCCGCGCGCTCGTCGAGGAGCGCCGCTGGCTGACCGCCGACGAGTTCACCGATCTGCTCGGCCTCTGCCAGTTCTTGCCGGGCGGCAATGTGATCAACCTGTCGGTCGCGGTCGGCATGCGGTTTCGCGGCGTGCCGGGCGCGATCGCGGGCCTGCTCGGCCTCGTCGCCGGACCGACGCTCGTCGTCATCGGGCTCGGCGTGCTGTATGCGAAGACGCAGCAGAATCCGAGTGTCCATCATCTGTTCGGCGGCCTCGCGGCGGCCGCGGCGGGCCTCCTCGTCGCGATGGCGGTGAAGGTCGCAAAGCCGCTGCGCCACGCGCGCATGGCCGCGTGCGTCGCGGCGCTGGCGTTCGTCGCGATCGCGGTGCTGCGCACGCCGCTGTTGCCGACGATGCTCGTGCTGACGCCGGTGAGCATCTGGCTCGCATCGCGCGCGCCGCGCGGCGCGAACGCGAGCGCGCAGGGAGTGCGGCGATGAGCGACACGCTTGCCGCGCTCGCGGTGATCTTCGGCCAGCTCTCGCTGCTCGCGTTCGGCGGCGGCAACACGATCCTGCCCGAGATGCAGCGTCAGGTCGTCGACGTCCATCACTGGATGAGCGCGCAGGCGTTCACCGCGCTCTTCGCGCTCGCGCAGGCGGCGCCGGGGCCGAACATGATGATCGTGCCGCTCGTCGGCTGGCACGTCGCGAGCTGGCCGGGCCTGCTCGTGTCGTCGCTGGCGAAGTTCGGGCCGTCGTCGATCGTGACGATGCTCGCGCTGCACGCGTGGGAGCGCTTCAAGGACAAGCCGTGGCGGCGTTACGTGCAGCAGGGGATGATGCCCGTCACCGCGGGCCTCGTCGTCGCGAGCGCGGTGCTGATCTCCGAGGCGTCGAACCGGTCGGCGCTGCAATGGGGCATCACGGCGGCGGTCGCGGTGCTCGCGTACCGCACCCGCGTGCATCCGCTGTGGCTGCTCGCGGGCGGCGCGCTCGCCGGACTCGTCGGCGGTCTCTTCGCGTAGGCGGGCCGCGGCGGCGCGCGGCGCGCATTGCGCGGCAAGGCGGGCGCGAATGCTTGCGCGTCGGCGCCGGGTTCGCGCGAGCGCCGCCGTCGAGCCCGGCGCCGCCCGGCGCGCCGGGTATGTCGCCGGTTGCCGGGCGGACGTCAGTCGGCCGCGTGCGCGTTGTTCTTCACGAGACCGAGCAGCTTGCCGCGTTCGGTGTTCAGATCGGTGCCCGTCGACGACCAGTCGAGCACGTAGCCGTGGTTGAGCGAATCGCGCACGATCGACGAGTAATCGGACTTCGCAAGCTTGCCGTCGCGCATCGCGCGGTTCACTTCGTCCTGGAGATCCGGCGTGAAGCCGGGATAGGCGGCGACGAGCGCCGCGTACTGGCGCGCATCGATTTCGTCCGATTCGCGGTTGAACGCCCACACGACGACGAGCACGATCGCGACGAACGGCACGGCGGTGTAGCGCAGGAAGAACTTGGCGGCTGTCATGGCAAGGCGGATGCAGTGAATCGTGAGGCGGATCGCCGGGTGCGGGCGGCGCGTACAGGCAGGCGAGTATACTTTCACGCATTCGTTCAACTGCAAACAAGGCTGCAACACCATGTCGACTCTTCCCGCCTGCCCGCAATGCGCAATGGAAAACACGTATCCGGACGGCGAACATTATATTTGCGCGGACTGCGGTCACGAATGGCCGATCGCGGGCGAGGCGAACGCCGCCGATGACGACGCGTCCGCCGTCGTGAAGGACGCGAACGGCAACGTGCTCGCCGACGGCGATGCGGTGGTGCTGATCAAGGACCTGAAAGTGAAGGGTTCGTCGATCACGCTGAAGATGGGCACGAAGGTGAAGAGCATCCGGCTCGTCGGCGGCGATCACGAAGTCGACTGCAAGATGGACGCCGGCAACTTCATGCTGAAGGCTTGCTACCTGAAGAAGGTCTGAGCGGCGCGCGACGGACGATGAATCTCGACGCCGCAAGCCGCAACCTGACGGTCGCGTCGCTGCTCACGCTGTCGGGCGGCTATCTCGACGCATACACGTACGTCGGCCACGGCCACGTGTTCGCGAACACGATGACGGGCAACGTCGCGTTGCTCGGCATCAACCTGTCGGCGGGCGACTGGGCGCAGGCGCTGCACCACGTGCCGCCGCTCGTCGGATTCGTGATCGCGGTGTTCGTCGCGCATACGCTCGGCCTCGCCGCGCAGAAGGGCTGGATCCGGCACACCGCGTTCATCAGCCTGATCGTCGAGATCGTCTTTCTGGCGTTCGCGTCGAGTGGCTGGCCCGCGATGTCGAGTGCGTGGCTGATTCCGGGCATCTCGTTCGCCGCGACGCTGCAGACGCTGTCGTTTACGCATCTCGAGGATCTGTCGTACACGTCGGTGATGACGACGGGCAACCTGCGGCGCGCCGCGCAACTGCTGTTCGCCGGCCTGATCCCGCGCTACGACGCGCTTGCGCTGCACGATTCGGGCCTTCTCGCTGTGATCAGTTTCTGCTTTCTCGCGGGCGCGGTGGGGGGCGGCTTCGCCACGCGCACGATCGGAGACGGCGCATTGTGGGGAGCGGTGCTGCTGCTCGTCGCGGCATTCGCTGAAATCGTCCGGCGCGCGCGCTACGATGCGGATGTCGCCGTGCAACGCGACTGACGCCGCCGCGCGAGGTGCGCGGCATGGCGAATCCATCGAATCCATCGGACGCATTGAACACGAACGATAGCGAGGGCGCATCCGTGCAGTTTTCTTCCGCGATTCCGGTGCTGCGCATCTTCTCCGAGCAGAAGGCAAAGGAGTTCTACGTCGATTTCCTGGGCTTCACGGTCGGCTGGGAGCATCGCTTCGAGCCCGATCTGCCGCTTTACGCCGAAGTGCGGCGAGGCGGTCTGATCCTGCATCTGAGCGAGCACCACGGCGACGCGACGCCCGGCTCGACCGTCTTCGTGCCGCTCGAAGGCATCGATGCGCTACATGCCGAGCTGAACGGCAAGCGCTATCCGTATGCGCGCCCGGGCATCGAGCGATACGACGGGGGGCGGGTGATGGAGATCGCCGATCCGTTCGGCAACCGCCTGCGCTTTTGCGAGCGCGACGCACAGGGCGCCTGAGCACCCGAGCACCCGAGCGCCGTCCGCCGGCGCGCACCGTTGCGCCACGACTACAACGCCGCGATTCTCGCGGCGTTTATTTTTTTACAGAGCTTACATCGTCATATGATTCGTGGACTCGCCGCACGCGGCACGTGCGCGCGGCGGAGTCGGCCGCGGCCGTGGCCGGAGAAGAGATGGAGACAATTCACAAAGGAAAGCTCATGAAGCAAACCACCAAAATCGCGGGACTGGTAGGAGGGATGACGCTGGCGATCGCAGGCCAGCAGGCGATGGCGCAGAGTTCGGTGACGCTCTGGGGCGTCGCGGACGTGAGCCTGCGCTACCTGAGCAACTCGAACGCGCAGAACGACGGGCGCGTTTTCATGACGAACGGCGCGATCACCAACAGCCGCATCGGCCTGCACGGCAGCGAAGACCTGGGCGGCGGCCTGAAGGCGATCTTCAACCTCGAGAGCGGCGTCAATCTGCAGGACGGCTCGTTCTCGGACAGCAAGCGCATCTTCAATCGTGCCGCATACGTCGGCCTGTCGAGCCAGTACGGAACCGTGACGCTCGGCCGCCAGAAGACGGTGCTGTTCGATCTGCTGAGCGACACGTACGATCCGCTGACGGTCGGCAACTATCTGGAGAACGCGTGGCTGCCGGTTGCGCTCGGCGCGGGCCTGTACACGGACAACTCGGTCAAGTACCGCGGCACGTTCGGCGGCCTGACGATCGGCGCGATGTATTCGTTCGGCACCGACTCGACGTCGTCGACGGGCGCGGGCGGCTTCTCCGGCCAGATCCCCGGCCACACGGGCGCGGGCAACATGTACGGCTTCTCGCTGTCGTATGTCGCCGGGCCGGTCAGCGTCGCGGCGGGCGTCCAGCAGAACAGCGACAACTCGAATCGCAAGCAGACGATCTATCACGCGAACGTCGTCTACGCGTTCAGCAAGGCGAAGATCTATGCGGGCTATCTGCATTCGAAGGACGACACGGGTTTCGTCGACTCGCTGCTCGCGCAGCAGCCGGGCCTCTTCACGAACGGCGCGCCGAAGCGCACGGGCCGGATCGACGACGGTCCATTCGCCGGCGTGAGCTGGCAGGCGACGCCCGCGCTCACGCTGACGGGCGCGTTCTACTATGACCGGATGCGCAACGCGACGGTCGCGAACGGCCAGCTCGACAGCGGCAACCGCTACACGGTCGTCGGCCTCGTCGAGTACGCGCTGTCGAAGCGCACCGAGATCTACGGCACCGTCGACTTCAACAAGGTGAACGGCGCGGCGACGGTCGAGCTGCCGGGCCGCAGCAACCAGACGGGCGTCGCGATCGGTCTGCGCAACATCTTCTGAGCGGCCCGACGTCGCGCAGATCCGGTGGAAAGGCCCGCTCGCGGGCCTTTTCGTCGATGCGCTTCGGCGTTCCGCGCTTCGGCATCGATGCGCGGCGTCCGCATCACGCGTGTGATCGAGGTCGCGCACGCATCGCCGCACGCATCGCCGCGCCCGCCGTCACGCCGCGCCGGCTCAACGCGCGGCGGTCACCACGCCGCCCGCCTGCTGCGACACCTGCGTGAGGATCTGCTTGGCCGCCGCGAACGACTCGTTCATGTAGATCTTCGTGAACGAATGGCCGAGCGGATCGGTGAGCAGATGCATGCCGAGCGAAAAATTCGACGGCAACACCGTCTGCACGAGGCTGAGGCTGCCGATCACCGTGTCCGACGACGACGTCAGATAGCTCGAGCCCGGCAGCAGATAGCGCGCCGCGTTGCCGACGTTCACCGAGCTGATCTTGCCTTGCGCGCGCTCCGGTCCCGTGATCAGCAGGTTCATCTCGAAGTTCGCGTACAGCGTGCCCTGCGAGTGGCCGACGAGCACGACCTTGCGGCTCTGCTGCAGATACGTGCGGTATTGGTTCAGATGATCCGGCAGCTCGGGAATCTCGCTCTTCGTCAGGATGTCGATGTATTTCTGTTGCAGCGCCGCGTCCATGCCGTCCGCCGGAATCGTGCCGCCGTCGATCGCACGCCAGAAATCCGCGGGGCTCGCGCCTTCGACTGATTTCTGCTTGAACACCTGCCACAAGTCGTTGAACGTGCCTTGCGTCGCGTTGTACGCGTTGCCGTACACGTATGCATTGCTCGTGTCCCGAGCGTTCAGCTCGTTCTTCAGCACCTGCAGGCTCGCGATCGCATCGTCGAACGTGTTGTTGATGCCGTTGACGAACACGATCGCGGAACCGGGCGCGGCAGTCGCGGTGGTCGCGGCGGCCGTCGTCTGCGCGGCGCGCAGGCTCGTCGAGTAGGGCAGCGCGACCAGCGCGCCGGCAATCATCAGCGTCACTAACTTTTTCATCGATGGTTCCCTCGGGTGGTGGTTGAGGCGCTACGGCGTCGGCACACTCAATTCGGCATGGACGTCGGATTGAAGCCGCATGATGCGGGGCCGGGATCGTCGTAGAACTGGCCGCCCGCGAGCGACTGGAAGCGGATGTACGCGAGCGTGTCGGCTTCGGTGTCGAGCATGATCGCGCGCGTGCTCTTGATCCGGTCGAGCATCGTCTGCTGGTCGACGCCCGCTTTCACGAGCACGCGTGCGCTCAGCGCGCACGCGATGCCCTTCGCGATCGCGTCGCCCGCCACCTTTGCGTCGCCCGGATCGTGGACGTCGTTGACGGCTTCGCTCCAGCCGTATGCGATCTGCGTGAGCGCCTCGCGCGTGACGGCCGAGTCCGCGTATTCGTGCGCGATGTACTCGGTGACGCGAGGGGGAAGCGGCGGCGGCGCGGGGCGCGGCGTCGCCGATGACGCGATGGTGAATGCGTTCGCCTGCGCGGCGGGAGCGGTCGATGCCGTTTGCTCAGCCGGCGCGGCGGCGGGCGCGGCATCGGTCGACACGATCCGCGCGCAGGCCCACACGAATGCGGCGATCGCGAGCGCGGCCGCGGTTGGGTATTGCCATCGCATGCCCTCTCCTTTTTGTTGTGAAATCTTGTAGGGGTTGTGGAGCGTGATCGGTTGCCCGTCACGATCCGGCGGTCCTCGATTCCGCCAACGGCTCGCAAACGTTACTCGAATTCGGCGCAGCGGGAAAGCGTCGCCCCGTCGACAGCGCGAGCTCCGCTTCGCCGCGATTCGCGCGCGGCTTCAATCGGTGTGATTGTTGCGGCGTGCGATGTGAGGCGTCGGTGCGCGAACATGGATCGGGCGGCGAGCACGGCCGCGCTCGCCGACGCAGGATGCGAGACGGCCGCGCTTGATCATGCACGCGGAAATTGAAAGTGGCGTGACGGCGATCGCGCGTTGCGCGACGAACCGCGTCGATCGCCTACGAGGTGCCCGTCGCGACCGACGCTTCCGCGAACTGCCAGGCGAACAGGCCCGGCACGAAGATCAGCAGATCGCGGATGCGCCGCGCGCCCGCGAGTCCGAGCGACGTCGCCGGATCGAGTCCGAGCGCGCCGCCGATCAGCACGAAGCCGCCTTCCTGCACGCCGAGCCCGCCCGGCACGAAGAACGCGGCGCTGCTGAGCGCCTGGATCAGCGCTTCGATCGCGAGCGCGTCGACGAGCGACACGGGCGTGCCGAGAAAATGCAGCGCGAGCCAGATTTCGAGCGACGTCGCGAGATGCTGCAGCGGCTGCCAGAAGAACAGATAGCGCACGACGGTGCCGCGCCGACGCCAGACCGCCTTCAGCGCATCGTCGATCTGCGCGGAGCGTTCGACGAGCGACGCGAGCTGGCCGCCCGCGACGCGATTGAGCGCGTGCATCGCGCGCTCGAACGGCTTCGCATGCTGAATGAGCGCGAACAGGATCAGGAGCGGCACGAGCGCGGCGAGCCCCCACGCGAACACGCCCGCGACGCGCAGCGTGTCCGAGGTCGCGCGCGTGAGCAGATAGCCGACGCCCGCGAGCGCGAAGAGCGCCTGGCTGATCAGCGTCAACTGCATGTCGGACACGAGGCTCGCGCTCGCCGCGGGCGCCGTCAGGCCTTGCGCGCGCAGCAGGCGGAACGATACGAGCTCGCCGCCGATGCGCGCGACGGGCAGCAGGCCGTTTACCGACTCGCGAATCCACACGAGCCGCAGCATCGCGCGCAGGCTCGGCCGGTCCGGCCGCGCGATCAGCGTTTGCCAGTCCTTCGCGTTCGCGAGCATCGGCAGCAGATGCGAAGCGGCCGCGACGACGAGCCCGATGCCGGCCGCGCGCATCAGGTCGAGCACCGCGCGGGGATTGTCGCGGGCGACGAGCCAGAGCGAGATCGCGAGGCCCGCGAGCGCCGCGACGCGTCCCGCGTGTTTTATCAGTCGTCGGTTGAGCGTCGCGTGAGTGTCGGTTCGTGGTCGGGTCGGTTCGTTTTGCATGACGAAGAAAAGTATTGCGGGCGCGCGGCGCCGATCAGACGTTCGGGCTTTTTTCGGGAGCGGGGCACAGGCGGCCGTCGCGGTCGACGTCGAAGCTGAAGCCGCGCCAGATCACGCGAGACGACGAGAAGCTCGCGACGAAGATGCCGAATGCGATCAGATCCGCGAGCGGCAGCAGCAATAAATCGCGCACCGGCCGCTTCGTCGCGCGATCGACGATGCACTTCGCGGTGATGCGCACGGCGAGCGTGATGGGCACGAGCGGCCACGCCCATGCGGCGCCGTGCGACAGCACGACGCCCAGCAGCGCGAGCGCAAGCGGGTGCGTGAGCAGCGAGCCGAGATGCCCGCCCGGGTCGACCGCGCGGATCGTGCGGCTCCAGCGCAATTCGTGTGCGGCGAGCTGCGCGACGCGCGTCTCGACGCAGCCGTGCTCGATCGCGAACGGCGGCACGGCGACCCGCTCGCCGCGCGCGCGCACGGCTTCGCCGATCGCGTGATCCTCGGCGAGATGGTGCGCGAACTGCGTGAGGCCGCCGATCGCGTCGAGCGTCGCGCGGCGCATCGCGATCGTCTGGCCGAAGCATGGCCGCGCGAGCTTGAGCGCGAGGCCCGCGACGACGCCGGGCAGGAACTGATGATTGGTGACGAGCGCCTCGACGCGCGGCCAGAAGCCCGGATCGGGGCGGCCGCGATAGGCGCAGGTGACGAGCCCGACGCCCGGCTCGTCGAGTTCGCCGACGATATGGCGCACGTAGTCGGGGCCGACGCTCACGTCGCTGTCCGCGAAGATCAGCACGTCGTGCACGGCGGCGGGCAGCATGTTGACGAGATTCGCGATCTTGCGGTTCGGGCCGTACAGGCGCGCGTCGGCGACGATCGTCACGTGCGCGTCGGGAAACGCGCGGCGCAGTGCATCGACGGCATGCAGCGCGGGATCGTCGCGATCGTGCACGCCGAACAGGAACTGGATCGGACCGTCGTAGCGCTGCTCGCAAAAGCTCGCGAGGTTCGCGAACAACGCCTGCTCGGTGCCGTGCAGCGGCTTGACGATCGTCACGGGCGGGCTGTGCCGCGGCTCGTGCGGCGCGCGTGCGAAAAAGCGTTGCGTGAGCATGCCCGCGAACAGCGTGTACGCGCAGCCGAACACGGCGGCGAGCACGCACGGCGCGGCGAGCGATACGGCGAGCAGCGCGACGAAGTGTCCGACGTCGCCGAACGAGATCAGCTCGGCCGCGAGCAGCGCGGCAACGGTGCTGGCGAGCCACGTCAGCGTTTTCATCGTGCGGTCTCGCGAATGCGACGACGCGTGCGAACGGCAGCCGCGCGATCGGTCGAGCGATCGTGGCGGCGAACGGCGAGATCGAGACAGGACAAGCTGATAGCTCCGCGTGAATGCGACTCTCGTCGGGAGGCGCCAGGCCGGGCGTTCGTGTGGGGCGGACGTCCGGCTCAGCATGCCGTATCCGGCCGCACTCCGCAATTGCCAGGTTACGCGGAGCGCTGCTTGCGCGCGGCCGAACGGCTACTGTAAGGCGCGGAGCCGACTTTCTGATGGCATTCCGGTGACAAATCGGTTTAAGCGATTTGACAGCATGCGAGCGACGGGTGAATGCGCGCGGCGCCGCGGCGAGCGGCGCGCGCGCCAAGCCCGAAAGGCGTGCAAGGCGAGGGAGGCGAATCGGATCAGAAGGTGATCGTCGTGCGCACGCCGACGATCGCTTCGTTGCCGATCCGCGAGCCGGGCTCGTTCGGATTCGGAATTCCGCCGCCCGGCCGGAACGCGTACTGGAAGTCGGCCTGCAACTGCCACCACGGCGTCACCTGATATTGATACGTCGCCTCGACGAGCGTTTCCGCACGGCGCACCGGATAGCCGGGCGTCGTGAACACGCCGGTGTCGCCGTCGATGCCGCGCGCATGCGAGCCGACTTTCGCGTAGCTGACGGCGAGCCCCGCGGTGTCGTTGTCGCGCCCCGCGAACGGCGCCTTCAGCGTGACGCCCGCGTTCAGCGCGAAATCGACCGCGTTGCGATCGCCGGGCGCGCCCATCATGCGCGCGAACACGTTGAGCGAGCGCGGGCTGTCCGCGCTCGGGCGCCACACCATCTGGTCGGCGACCGCATAGAAGCCGTAGTTGCCGCGATGCGTCGCGGCGATGCCGTTGCTCGCCGGATCGGCGAGCGATACGCCGTTCGTGTCGTGGCGCGGATCGTCGAAGCGCTCGGAGTTGTACCAGACGCCGAGCTTGTACATGCCGGGCAGGCCCGCGGGCTGCGGCGCCTTCGGATCGGCTGGCGGCGCGTTGAGCGCGTATTGCAGTTCGCCGATGAAGAGCGCGCCGTTGTGCAGATTGAAGTTCGTGCCGTGGCGATTGAGCCGCTGCGCGTCGCCGACGCCGCCCGCCGGGTTGCCGTCGAACACGCCCGCCATCACCGTCCACGCGTCGGACGGCTTGTATCGCAGCCTTACGCCGAGCGACGACAGCGGATACACGGGGCCGCCCGCCGGCATGTCGGCGGCGGGCAGCACGGGCCAGCCGAACGTCGCGTTGATGAACGTGCCCGCGTACTGGCTCACCATGAATTCCTGATCGAGGCTCTGCTGGCCGATCTTCATGTCGGCGCGGCCGCCCGCGAACGATTGCTGATACCAGAGCTCCCAGAGGCGCGTCGTTCCTTCGGCCTCGATGCCGCTCGCCGTCTGCAGCAACTGCAGGTTGCGCGACGTGAGGCTCGTGCCGTGAATCTGCAGGCCCGACACGTTGAACGTGCCGCCGGGCAGTCCGATCGCTTTTTCGGTGTCGACGCTGAAGCCGAATTGCGTGAGGCCGTCGTATGCGCCGCCGCGGCGCGTGCCGCCCGACAGGTTGCGCAGGTATTCGCTCGTCTCCTGCAGATTGAGCGTGATTCCGTGATCGCCGAGCTTGCTGCGCAGGCCGCCCATGTCGCCGAACAGGTTCGAGCGTTCCCAGAAGCCCGTCGGCGCGGGCGCGACCTCGGCAGTTTGCGCGGCTGGCGCGGCGGGTGTGCTTTGCGCGGCCGCCGCCGCGGGCGCGGCGTTTTCGGCCGGCGCCGACGCGGCATTGGCCGCTTGCGCGAGCGCGGGCTGTGCGACGCCGAGCGACAGCAGCAACGGCAGGCCGGAAACGACGCCGGATTTGACGAGCATGTGATGAATGGTTTTCTTCATGACGAATCGTTGCTTGGTTGAATGCGGCCGAGGATGCCGTCCGCTTGCCGCTCGAGGTTGCCCGCCGGACACGGCGAACCGGTGGGCTCGCGCCGGTGCTTACCGGTGCTTACGAGAACCACCAGCTGACGCGCACGGCCTGATTCAGGCCGGTGCGGCTGCCCGAGGCGGACAGCAGCGCGACGAGCGCGACGGCGCCCGCGATGGCGCCGACGATCGCGCAGCCGACCGGCCGGACGAGAAGCCCCGCGCCCGGCAGCGTGCCGCTGCTCGATGCGTCTGCCGCATGCGCGAGCGGCGAGATCGACGCGACGACGATCCGGTGGCTCGCGAGATGGGCGTGGCGCCCAAGCTTAACTTTGAAGAATTGAACAAGCATGACTTCGCTCCCGTCCGCTCCGGCATGTGCCGGACGACGTAAGACGTCGCCTGGCGCGCCCGGAGGCGGCTTGCGACAAGACCCAAACAGAGGAAGCGTGCTGCGAACGGGCGGACGGACGCCGCCGACGATGAAGCGCGCTAACTCGACCAATGCGAGCTAGCGGCGAAGGAGACCCAGGCGGCTATCTCGCGATTGCGTTGCCGGTTTCGACCGGCGTCGGACTGTTGCTACTGGGGGACGTGTCCACGAGGGACTCTCCTTCTGTGACGAATTGCGGCGGATTGTAGGCGTGCCGCACATGTCCGCGCAAGTAAAAAACGAATAAAAATGCCGGATCGGTCAACGTGCGCCGCATTCGGCGATGCGCGCGGCGAACGCCGTGGACGCGGCGTTCGGGCTTTCGGCCCAGTTTCCGTCCATGGACGATTGAAAGCAAAGGACACGGTTTCATCGCGTAAAAACTTACAGCGCCGGGAGCGCGGAGATTTTTTTTCGTGATGCCGAAGATCGTCATTGACTTTCGGCGCGCGGCATCCATAGAATCCGCGCATCTCCACAAAAGGGGCATGCGCCTTGGACACTTGCAGTAGTCGATCTTCGAGCAGTTTTCCCGCCTGAACGGCAAGACGTCCGCGCCCTTTTCATTGCCGCCGTCGAGCCGATCAGGCAGACGGTGCGCGTCGCAGTTCGCAGTACCACTCCCCGTGCACCCTTGATTTGCGCCGCATGAGCGCTGCGTTTTCGCGCGCTCGTTCGGCATTCGCCGCGAACCCGGTTCGCGGCGCGCGTTCGCTTGGCGTCGTCGCGTGACGGCGGCGCCGAGCGTGCGTGCACGCGTGCGCGTTCGCCGCGGATGCGTGCACGTCACGCCCCTATTTTCAGACAAGGAGCCGACATGCCGGACAGTGACAGTTATCCCATATGCCGCACCCTGGATCTTTTCGATTTCGATCATCAAGGGAAGCGCGTAGGGCTCGATCGATAAGCGCATCGCGCGCATGAGCTTCGAGCACGCGGCTTCCCGCCATGCGCGGGAACCCGCGCCCGGAGAATCATCATGCAATTCGGTCTGCTTCTGTCACAACTGCCGCACGTCGATGAGTCGCGCGTCCAATACGACGCGATGCTGTCGCTCGAATCCGCCCGCAAGCCGGCGCCCGCCTCGTTCTGGCAGCGCCTGAAAAACCTGATTTCCTGACAACGGCGGCGCGCTTCGGCATACGCAAGCGATGCCGCCGCGTGGCGGCGCTTGTGTGTGCGCATGCCGGCGAAGCGCTTCGACGATAACCACACGCATTCGGAGAAGCAACATGTCAACGCCAACCGACGTCTCGCCGCCGCCCATCGCGCTCCCGCGCAGCGCCGCGCTCGATCAAGCGCACGTGGGCGACATCAAGGGCGCGTTCGGCACGATCGCGCATCACGACACGGCGCCGCGCAGCGGATGGTGGGCGCGCGTGCGCACGCTGCTCGCGATTCTCGGGCCGGGCCTCATCGTGATGGTCGGCGACAACGACGCCGGTGCGTTCGGCACCTACACGCAGGCGGGCCAGAACTACGGCACGTCGCTGTTGTGGACGCTGCTGCTGCTCGTGCCCGTGCTGTTCGTGAACCAGGAGATGGTGCTGCGTCTCGGCGCCGTCACGGGCGTCGGCCACGCGCGCCTCATCTTCGAGCGCTTCGGCAAGTTCTGGGGCGCGTTCAGCGTGGTCGATCTCTTCATCCTGAACGCGCTGACGATCGTCACCGAGTTCATCGGCATCACGTTCGTGCTCGATTTCTTCGGCGTGTCGAAGGTCGCGGGCGTGTGCATTGCCGCCGCGCTGACGATGGCGGCCGTCAGCACGGGCGACTTTCGCCGGTTCGAGCGCTTCGCGGTCGTGCTCTGCGTGCTGAGCCTGTTGCTCGTGCCGGTGCTCGTGTCGATCCATCCGCCCGTGCATCAGATGACGCGCGACCTGTTCGTGCCGGCCTGGCCCGCGCACGCGAAGCTCTCCGACGTGATGCTGCTCGTGATCGGCATCGTCGGCACGACGGTCGCGCCATGGCAACTGTTCTTTCAGCAGAGCTACGTGATCGACAAGCGGATCACGCCGCGCTTCATGAAGTACGAGAAGGCGGATCTCTGGATCGGCATCGTGTTCGTGATGATCGGCGCGATCGCGATGATCTCGTTCTGCGCGGCGCTTTACGACGGCCGTCCGGAAGCCGGCAACTTCACCGACGCGGGCGGCGTGATCGCCGGCCTCGCGAAGTACGCCGGCCACACGAGCGCGACGCTCTTCGCAATCGCGCTGCTCGACGCGTGCATCATCGGCGCGGCGGCCGTGTCGCTCGCGACCGCGTACGCGATCGGCGACGTGTTCAAGATCCGCCACTCGCTGCATCGCGGCGTGTCGGATGCGAAGGGCTTCTATCTCGTCTACTTCGGCATCGTCGCCGCGGCGGCCGCGCTCGTGCTGATGCCGGGCAGTCCGCTCGGACTGCTGACGGAAGCGGTGCAGACGCTCGCGGGCGTGCTGCTGCCGAGCGCGACGGTGTTTCTGCTCCTGCTGTGCAACGACAAGGCCGTACTCGGCCCGTGGGTCAACTCGACAAAATTGAATCTGTTTACGGGGGCGGTGATCTGGGTGCTCGTGATGTTGTCGATTATCCTGACGGCGTCCGTGATGTATCCGGACATGAGCGGCGAGACGATGCTCGAGGTGCTCGCGGGCGGCACGCTGCTCGCGGTGGTGGGGCTCGCGGCGACGCTCGTGCTGCGCAAGCGCGCCGGTGGCGCGAACGGGGCGGCCGACGCCGGCCTCGACCGCAGCCTGCGCGACACGTGGCGGATGCCGCCGCTCGACGCGTTGCCGGCGCCGCGGATCACGCTGTCGACGCGCATCTGGATGGGCGTGCTGCGCGGCTACCTCGTGCTCGCGGTCGGGCTCGTGATCGTGAAGGTCGTGCAGATGGCGTTTTTCAGGTAGCCGGCGCATGCAGTCGTTCGTGGCGCGCGGCCGGCCGTTTTCCGACGATTCGTTTTCTTACGGGAGCGACAGGATGAAGCGTTACGCGTGGGCTGCATCGGTGATGGCCGTATTGCTGGTTGCCGCGTGCACGAGGACGGACGACGATGAAGTGAGCAGCAAGACCAACGATGCGGCCGCCACGGCGACGGCTGCGTCCGGCGTGCCGGCAAGCACCGCGGCCGCATCCGGTGCGAGCGAATGAACGGAAGCGCGTGCGCGGTGAACGCCGCGCGCTGCGGCGCGAGCGGGAAAGTAGAGGATTCCTGCGAATGAAAGCCAGCCGAAATCCTTCCGACATAGTTTGACAGTTGCGCAGGCGCGAGTGAGCTAAGCTGCTTGCGCGCGGCGTCGAGATCGTTTTCGGTCGCGCGCCGCACGTGCGTTCCTCGTTCGGTGGAACGTGCGCATTCGCCGGCGTCATGCGCGTCGGCTCTTGCGAGCGGTCGTGCCGACGTAACGGGCGCTACCGAATGTTACAAACGCGGCGCTGCGTGAATGTCCATGCAATCATGCTCGCTCACGTTCAACCTAAACGGTGATTGCGATGGGAATCTTGAATACGGTAGGTGAGATTGCAGGCGCGGTGGCGGCCGTCGAGACGGCCGAGAAGGTCGATCCGGATGCCGGTCTGCTGACGAAGGCCGCGGCCGCGGTCGCCGGCTTCAAGGGCGCCGAGGCGCTCGAGAATCTCGTCGAGAAAAAGAAGGACGACAACGAAGCGGCGGAAGGCGGCGACAACACGGCCGCGCCGGACAGCGACGCGTCGCAGGCGTAACGCGTCGGCGCGAAGGCTTCGCGCGACACGAAGCGGAAGGCAGTGGAAGGCAGCGCCTTCCGCTTTTTTTTGCGCCGGATAATCCACAGATGATTGCGGTGCATGACAGTGCGTGCGCGCGGCGCCGCAAGAAAGGCGAAATCTTGCTATCGTCGCCTGATCGAGGCTTCGATCAGGCGACGCAATGGAATTCGATTACGATCTCTTTGTCATCGGCGCGGGCTCGGGCGGCGTGCGCTTGGGCCGAATCGCCGCCTCCTGCGGCGCGCGCGTCGGCATCGCGGAAGAAGAGCGGATCGGCGGCACCTGCGTGCTGCGCGGCTGCATTCCGAAAAAGCTGCTCGTCTACGCATCGCACTACAGCCATGACGTCGAGGACGCGGCGGGCTTCGGCTGGACCTTCGACATCGGCCTGTTCTCGTGGCCGACGCTCATCGAAGCGAAGGACCGCGAGATCGGGCGCCTGAGCGGCATCTACGCCGATCTGCTGAACAAATCCGGCGTCGAGATCCATGCGGGGCGCGCGACGCTCGTCGACGCGCACACGGTCGACGTCGCGGGGCGCCGCGTCACCGCGCGGCACATCGGCGTCGCGACCGGCTCGCGGCCGGTGATGCCGCCGATTCCCGGCATCGAGCACGCGATCACGTCGCGCGAGGCGCTCAGCCTGCCCGAGCTGCCCGAGCGGATCGCGATCGTCGGCGGCGGCTATATCGCGGTCGAATTCGCGGGCATCTTCAACGGGCTCGGCGTCGACGTCGACCAGTTCTATCGCGGCGAGCAGATCCTGCGCGGCTTCGACGACGACGTGCGGCGCGTGTTGCACGACGAGATGACGAAGCAGGGCATCGCGATCCATACGCGCGCGAACGTCGAGGCGATCGTGCGCGGCGCCGACGGCGCGCTGACGCTCGAACTTGCGACCGGCGAGCATGGCCCTTACGACGCGGTGCTGTACGCGACGGGACGCGTCGCGAATTGCGACGGGCTCGGGCTCGAAGCGGTCGGCGTCGCGCGCGATGCGGACGGTGCGATCGAGGTCGACGCGTATTCGACGACGACGGTGCCGTCGATCCACGCGATCGGCGACGTCACCGCGCGCCCGCAGTTGACGCCCGTCGCGACGCGCGACGGCATGCTGCTCGCGGCGAACCTGTTCGGCGGCAAGCGGATCGCGGCCGACCATCGTTACATTCCTTCCGCGGTGTTCAGCCAGCCGGAGGTCGCGACGGTCGGGCTCGCCGAGGCGAATGCGCGCGCCGAGTTCGGCGCTGTCGACATCTACAAGACGTCGTTCAGGGCGTTGCGGCACACGCTGTCCGGCCGCGACGAGAAGACGTTCATGAAGCTCGTCGTCGCGCGCGACAGCCAGCGCGTCGTCGGCGCGCACATGGTCGGGCGCGACGCGGCGGAGATCATCCAGGGCATCGCGGTCGCGATCCGCGCGGGCGCGACGAAGGCGCAGTTCGACGAGACGGTCGGCATTCATCCGACCGCGGCCGAGGAGTTCGTCACGCTGCGGCAGAAGGAGCCGGACGACGCGTGACACGCGACACGCGACACGCGATCGCACCGACACCCGGCGCCTGGCCGATGACGACGACGGACATTTATCGACAGATGCGCTGCGCGCTGTTCCGAAATCCGGTCCGATTTCAGGCTCGCGACTTCGGGTGACTGGCGGTTCGGCGGTTTCGCCGCCGCGGCTGGAGCGGGCGCCGGCCATTCGGCTCCGCCCGATCGCGTTTCATGTCCGCTTCGGCAGTTGTCGGACCCCGCCCACGCCCGATGCCCCGCCGAGGCTCGACCGCGTTTTTCCACACTCGACGGTATCCGATTCGCGTGTCCGGCCGCTCGGGATGCGGGCCGCCCAAGCGTCAGCCTGCCGCAGCCGTGCCGCCGCCCGGGCCGAGAGAACCTGCGCTGAACCGCGCTGCAAACTAGCTTCGAATCCGCTCCGAACCCGCTCCGAACCCGCTCCAAGCTGTTCCCAGCCCGCTCCGATGCACCGCCAAATGCTCGCCAAGCCCGCCCCGGGCCCTCGGCTTCCTCACCGAGCGCCCCCCGCCAGCCGGGCTCCACCCGCGCCGACAGCGCCGCTTCCGGCTCCGAACCGCCCAATCTCCGGCCCACACGAGGCGCGCGAGAGACTTGCCTCATAATCAGGCACAGCCGATACTCTTGGATTCCGCGAAATTCCCCCCTTCCAACTGATTGAACGGTTTTCGTCATGACCACGATTCTTGAAAATCTCCCGGCCGGCCAGAAGGTCGGCATCGCGTTCTCCGGCGGCCTCGACACGAGCGCCGCGCTGCACTGGATGCGCATCAAGGGGGCCGTTCCTTACGCCTACACGGCCAACCTCGGCCAGCCCGACGAAGACGACTACGACGCGATCCCGAAGCGCGCGATCCAGTACGGCGCCGAAGGCGCGCGCCTGATCGACTGCCGCGCGCAGCTCGTCGCCGAAGGGATCGCCGCGCTCCAATGCGGTGCATTCCACATCTCGACGGCCGGCGTCACGTATTTCAATACGACCCCGATTGGCCGCGCCGTGACGGGCACGATGCTCGTCGCCGCGATGAAGGAAGACGGCGTCAACATCTGGGGCGACGGCAGCACGTACAAGGGCAACGACATCGAGCGCTTCTACCGCTACGGCCTGCTCGTGAATCCGGACCTGAAGATCTACAAGCCCTGGCTCGACCAGCAGTTCATCGACGAGCTCGGCGGCCGCGCGGAGATGTCCGAGTTCATGCGCCAGGCGGGCTTCGAATACAAGATGTCGGCGGAGAAGGCGTACTCGACCGACTCGAACCTGCTCGGCGCGACGCACGAGGCGAAGGATCTCGAAAGCCTCGAGAGCGGCATCAAGATCGTCAATCCGATCATGGGCGTCGCGTTCTGGCGCGACGACGTGAAAATCGACAAGGAAGAAGTGACGATCCGCTTCGAAGAAGGGCGTCCCGTCGCGCTGAACGGCGTCGAATACAAGGATGCGGTGGAACTGCTGCTCGAAGCGAACCGGATCGGCGGCCGCCACGGCCTCGGGATGAGCGACCAGATCGAGAACCGGATCATCGAGGCGAAGAGCCGCGGCATCTATGAAGCCCCGGGGCTCGCGCTGCTGTACATTGCATACGAGCGCCTCGTCACCGGCATCCACAACGAGGACACGATCGAGCAGTACCGCGAAAACGGCCGCCGTCTCGGCCGCCTGCTGTATCAGGGCCGCTGGTTCGATCCGCAGGCGATCATGCTGCGCGAGACCGCGCAGCACTGGGTCGCGCGCGCGGTCACGGGCGAGGTGACGGTCGAACTGCGTCGCGGCAACGACTACTCGATTCTCGGCACGCGCTCGCCGAACCTGACGTACCAGCCGGAACGCCTGTCGATGGAGAAGGTGCAGTCGACGTTCTCGCCGCGCGACCGGATCGGCCAGCTGACGATGCGCAATCTCGACATCACCGACACGCGCGAGAAGCTGCGCATCTACTCGCAGGTCGGGCTGCTGGCGGCGGGTGAGTCGTCGGCGCTGCCGCAACTGAAGGAAGACCAGGGCGGCAACTGACGCCCGCGCCGCGCGCGGCCGGGAGCGAACCGATGTGTTCGCCGCCTCCGGCCGCGGGAAAGCGGGGCGGCTGATTCGAACGAAAACGCCCGCGCAGCAATCGCGCGGGCCGCGCGCAGCCAAGCGCGCAGCGGCGGGCGGTTCGCATGCCCGCGCCGCAGGGCCGGGCATGAAGCCTCCGGCCCTGCGATACGCATCAACCATAGGACGCCGCCGCATTCGCGCGTTCGCAGAATAGATAACAAGAATGGAGGTTGATATGTTCCAGATGCTTCCGTCGATGACGTTCGGCCGGCGCTTGTCGGTGTGGTGGTCCTGCATGTGGCGTCAGATGGTCGCCAACGTGCCGGTGTGGATCGCCGGCGTCGCGGTCGTCGGTATTTGGGCGTGGCAAACCCGTTCCTTGTCCGGTCATCGGCCGCCGTCCGGTCTGCTCATCGCGGTCGGCCTCGCGGCCGTCGTCGTCTGCTTCCTGGTTTGCGTGCCGATTACCGGATACATGGTGCGCAAGGGCTTCGCGGTGCACGCATTGAACGCGCCCGACCGGCTGACGGTCCAGCAAGCGGTGCTCGTCGGCTTGACGACGGTGGGCTGGAGCGTGCTCGTGTCGCTGCCGATCGATGCGCTGACGTGGCCGCTGCGCCGTGATGGCCATCCGTTTCTCGGTCAGGCGATCCGACTGGTGTGGTATTTCGCAGGCGGAATGTACGTCGTGCTGCCGCGGCAGGCGCGGCGGCTGCGGCTGCTTGCGGGCGATTCGGCGTGACGCCGCGCGCACCGCGATCGGCGCATGCGACCGATCGCGGCGCACGCGCATTGCTTCGCATATCGACGAGGGGGAGCGAATGAACTGGGGAATCCGCATGCGAACGGCGGTCGTGGCGGCCGCGTTGTCGGCGAGCGCATCGGCGATCGCCGCCGGCTCCGCGGTGGAGCCGGGCCGATATCTGTACGTCGAAGGCGGCAGCGCGCACGGCGTGCTGACCGTCAAGGGCAGCACCTTCACTGTCGAAACGATCGGCGGCAACTGCCATACCTGCTCGCTGAGCGGCACGCTCAAAGGGCGCGTCGGCGTGGTGAACGACGGCGACAAGGTATGCCGCATCGCCGTATCCGGCGGGCAAGGCGTCGTCAAGCTGGACGCGTCCGGCTCGGACGCGTGCCGCGACTATTGCGGCATGCGCGCGTCGTTCGACGGCGAATATCGCCGCCCGCCCGCCGCGTGCACCGACCGGTCGCGGGCCGTGCGCACCGAGCAATCGCACAAGCAGTACGCGGCGCGGGATTACGATGCGGCGCGCGCGACGCTGATCTCGCTGCTTGCCGAGTGCGGCGGCTTCATGAACTGGATCGAGCAAGACCGGGCGAAGAGCGACCTGGCGCTGACCGAATACCATCGCGGCGACCATGCGCGATGCGTGGCCGCGCTGTCCGATACGGTCGCCTATCGCGCGCAGCAGGAGCACAGCGATTCGTTCGGTCTGCCGCCGTGCGATGCCGACAACTATCGTTCGACGGGCGACGCGATCCTGCACAACCTCGCCCTCTGCCAGACGCCGGCGAAGCGCTGACGCGCGAGTCTCGCACGCCGGTCGCGGCGAACGCGCGTTGCCCGGGGGGCAGGGCGGCGCGCGGATCGCCCGTCGCGATCGCAATGACTGCAAGGGTCGCGCCGAACGCAGCGAACGCGTCGCGCGATCTCGCGACGCTTACGTTCAAGTCCGCGTTCGACACGCGGCTCCGCCATCGCTAGCCGAGCGTCGATCGCTTGACCTTCCCACTGTGGGAAGATTCATCCTTCGATCACCTCACATCCCTCGGAGAAGCAACATGAAGCTCGAAGTGAAAGACATGTCGTGCGGCGGCTGCGCGAACGCGATCACGCAGGCGATCACGGCCGTCGATCCGTCGGCGACCGTTTCGGCCGACATTACGTCGAAGGTCGTCGAAGTCGGCTCGACGCTCGGCGCCGAGCGCGTGGCGGCCATCATCGAAGCCGCGGGCTTTCGTCCGGCCGTCCTGACGGCATGAGATGCGCGAGGCCGGCGCCGTCCCGCGCGGCTCGTCACCACGCGCAGGATGGCGCGCGAAGCGCCGATGCGCGCCGCGCGGGCTTCGTCAGGTTTTCACGGTACGCAGCCGCAGCGCGTTGCCGATAACCGACACCGAGCTCGCCGCCATCGCGGCGCTCGCGATGATCGGGCTCAGCGTGATGCCGAACCACGGATACAGCACGCCCGCCGCGACCGGAATGCCGACCGCGTTGTAGACGAACGCGAAGAACAGGTTCTGGCGGATGTTCCTCATCGTCGCGACGCTGAGCGCGCGCGCCCGCGCGATGCCGCGCAAGTCTCCCTTCACGAGCACGATCCGCGCGCTGTTCATCGCGACGTCGGTGCCCGTGCCCATCGCGATGCCGACGTTCGCCTGCGCGAGCGCAGGCGCATCGTTGACGCCGTCGCCCGCCATCGCGACGACGTGTCCCTGCTGCTGCAGCGCCTGCACGTGCCGGTACTTGTCCTCGGGCAGCACACCCGCCTTCACGCCGTCGAGCGACAGCGCCTTCGCGACCGCGTTCGCGGTGACCGGGTTGTCGCCCGTCAGCATCACGATGCTCGCGCCTGATGCCTTGAGTAGCTGCACGGCGTCGGGCGTCGTTTCCTTGATCGGATCCGCGACGCCGACGTAGCCCGCGAGCCGCCCGTCGATCGCGACGTACATCACCGTCTGGCCGGCTTCGCGCAGACGGTCCGCTTCCGCTTCGACCCACGCGCAGTCGACTACGAGATCGGCCATCAGGCCTGCGTTGCCGAGCGCGACCGCGTGTTCGTCGATCACGCCTTTCACGCCTTTCCCGGGCACGGAATCGAACGATTCGACCGGCGTGCGCGCGGCGCCCGCCTGCTTCGCCTGTTCGATGATCGCCTGCGCGAGCGGATGTTCGCTCGCGCCTTCGAGGCTCGCCGCGTAGCCGAGCAAGACGCGCTCGCCGCGCGCATCGAGCGCGACGACCGTCTGAACGCGGGGCCGGCCCTCCGTCAGTGTGCCCGTCTTGTCGACGACGACCGTGTCGATCTTTTCCATCAGCTCCAATGCTTCGGCATCCTTGATGAGCACGCCTTCGCGCGCGCCGCGGCCGACGCCGACGATGATCGACACGGGCGTCGCGAGGCCGAGCGCGCACGGGCACGCGATGATGAGCACGCTGATCGCGATGACGAGCGCGTTCGCGAGCGCGGGCGCCGGCCCGAACGTCGCCCACGCAGCGAACGCGACCGCGGCGAGCGCGATGACGGCGAGCACGAACCAGCCGGACACCTGATCGGCGAGCTTCTGGATCGGTGCGCGCGAGCGGCCCGCCTCGGCGACCATCTGCACGATCCGCGCGAGCAGCGTGTCGGTGCCGACTTTCTCCGCGCGCATCACGAACGTTCCCGTCTGGTTGACGGTCGCGCCCGTCACCTTGCTGCCTTCCGTCTTCTCGGCCGGCATCGATTCGCCGGTGATCATCGATTCGTCGACGCTCGAATGCCCTTCGACGACGACGCCGTCGACCGGAATCTTCGAACCGGGCTTCACGCGCAGCGTGTCGCCGACGACGACCGCTTCGAGGGGCACGCTCTCCTCGGCGCCGTCCGGCTTCACGCGCACCGCCGTATGCGGCGCGAGCTGCAGCAGATCGCGGATCGCGCTCGACGTGCGCGAGCGCGCGCGCAATTCGAGCACCTGGCCGAGCAGCACGAGCGTCACGATCACCGCCGCCGCCTCGAAATAGAGCGGGATTTCGTGGCCGCTGCGGAACGCCTGCGGGAGTGCGTCGGGAAAGAGCAGCGCGAACATGCTGAACACGTACGCGGCCGCGACGCCGAGCGCGATCAGGCTGAACATGTTGAGCCGCCGCGTCACGAACGACTTCCAGCCGCGCGCGAGAAACGGCCAGCCGCCCCACAGCACGACAGGCGTCGCGAGCGCCGCCTGCACGCATTGCGACCACGACGCGGACATCCCGTGCGGCAGCGGCCAGCGCGCGAGGAGCGCGTCGATGCTCATGCCGATGTCAAACGGCAACACCATCCGGCCCATCGTCATCAGCACGAGCGGCACCGACAGCGCGAGCCCGACCCAGAAGCGCTTCGTCATCGATTCGAGCTCGGGATTCCTTTCTTCGACGGCGCCGGGCGCGAGCGGCTCGAGCGCCATGCCGCAGATCGGACAGTTGCCCGGCGCGTTTGCGCGTATCTGCGGATGCATCGGGCACGTATAGATCGCGCCAGGCTTGGTTGCGGATTCGCCGGCCGGCTGGTTCGGCGTCCCGACGAATTTATGCGGCGATGCGCGAAACGTCGCCAGGCATTTTTCGCTGCAGAAGCGATACGTCCGGCCCTGGTAGTCGCGCCTGAGTTTCGCGTCGATCGGCACGTTCATTTTGCAAACCGGATCGACGACTGTTTCGCCGGGCTTCGATGCATCGTGCGTGTCGCGCGCGCGATGCGGATCGCGCTGCTCGTTCGTGTCGTGGCGGTGATCGTGATGGACATGTGCGTCGTGCATGGCAAGCGCTCCAGTCGCGTCTGTGAATGTCGGTTTCTCCCGCGTCGGCGAGCTTCGGCGAGACGCATTGCGTCATCGCGGCGCCGCACCGTGTGGCTGCTTCGAATCGTCTTTCGATGTTGCGCTTCTCCGGCCGGCTTCGCGAGCGCGGGAGACGGAAGCTCGCGGGCCGGTGTCGCTAGCGGTGCCGCTCATGGTCGTCTTCGGAATCGCGGCGCGCATCGTTCCCGGATGCGCGCCGGTGTCGATGTCCGCGACGCATGACAAGATGGGCGGGCGGACCGGCGAGCAGCAACAGATACGGCGGGAAGCCAAGAAGTGGGTAACGGTGGCGAGGCAGCGGCACGAACGCAGCGATCGCGCGGACTGCCCTTCCGCATCCGACGATACCCGCGCACGGCAAGCAATCCCGAATCGCGTTGCGAGCGGGTCGGCGACCGTTGCAATTTCGAATCGATAGAACGCTTTCAATTCGGGGGCCTGAACATCGTTCGACGGCGGATGATCATTCCACTGTAGTGCCGGTTGCAAGGTGCGAATTGATATGCCTCAATCGAGCCCCGCTACTTGCCGGCCGCCGCGCGGATCGAACGGGCATCGTGCAAAGATTCGAAATAGCGGCGCGCGGCGGCGCGCACGTTGCCTGTTGTCCGCTCGCGCAAGTCGACTGTTGACGCAAATCAAGCTGATCCGGAACCGCATACGTAGCATCGATTCGAAGCCGGCGCGGCCGATCCGGGACCGGCCGATCCGGGACCGGCCGTCCGGAACCGGCCGTCCGCGATCGGCGCGACGCCTTCCCGGCGAACAGCAACGGAGGTAGCAGATGCGACATCACTCATCGATCCCGCAAGCCGCGGCGGCGTGGACACATCTCGTCCGGGCGGCGGCGCTCGCCGTGCTCGCGTTCGCGTTGTCCGGCTGCGGCTACAACGCGATCCAGGTGCAGGACGAGCAGGTGAAGGCGAGCTGGTCGGAAGTCCTGAATCAGTATCAGCGCCGCGCGGATCTCGTGCCGAATCTCGTCAACACGGTGAAGGGCTACGCGAATCAGGAGCGCGACGTGCTCACGCGCGTCACCGAGGCGCGCGCGCAAGTCGGCTCGATTCGCGCGACGCCCGAGCTGCTGTCCGATCCGCAGGCATTCGCGAAATTCGAGGCCGCGCAAGGGCAACTGACGTCGTCGCTGTCGCGGCTTCTCGTCGTGTCGGAGAACTATCCGCAACTGAAGTCCGATGCGAACTTCCGCGATCTGCAAGCGCAGCTCGAAGGCACCGAAAACCGCATCACGGTCGCGCGCAACCGCTACATCCGCTCGGTGCAGGCCTACAACACGACGATCCGCTCGTTCCCGAGCAACCTGACCGCAACGGCGTTCGGCTACAAGGAAAAGCCGAACTTTGCGGTCGCGAACGAAGCGGAGATCTCGAAGCCGCCGCGCGTCGACTTCGGGTCCACGCCCGCGCCCGCGCCGGCCGCCGGAGCCTCGAATTGAAGTTCTTTCGTGCGGCGTGCCTCGCCATCCTCACGTTCGCGTCGCTCGGCGGCGTCTGCCGCGGCGAGCAGCCGGTGCCGCCGCTCGCCGCGCGCGTGACGGACGCGACGGGCACGCTGACGGACGCCCAGCGCGCGACGCTCGAACAGTCGCTGAAGGACTTCGAAACGCGCAAGGGCAGCCAGGTCGCCGTTCTGATCGTGCCGACGACGCAGCCCGAGACGATCGAGCAGTATTCGATTCGCGTCGTCGAGCAGTGGAAGCTCGGCCGCGCGAACGTCGACGACGGCGTGCTCCTCATCGTCGCGAAGAACGATCGCACGCTGCGCATCGAAGTCGGCTACGGCCTCGAGGGCGTGCTGACCGACGCGACGAGCCATCGCATCATCGACGAGGTCATCGTGCCGAGCTTTCTGCGCGGCGACTTTTACGGCGGAATCTCGGCGGGCGTCGGCAGCATGATGCGCGTGATCGAAGGCGAGCCGCTGCCGCCGCCGCGCGCGCGGCGCGGCGAAGACGGCGGGCCCGGCCGTTTGCTGCCGGTGCTGTTCGTGATGACGATCGTTGCGGGCGGCGTGCTGCGCGCGGTGTTCGGCCGGTTCGCGGGCTCGGTCGTCACGGGCGGCGCGGTCGGTTTCGTCGCGTGGCTGTTGTCCGGCGCGCTACTCGTCGCGGTCGCGGCGGCCGCGATCGCGCTCTTCTTCACGCTGTTCGGCGGCGGGATGGGCGCGCGCGTCGGCGGCCCGTTCATCGGCGGCCGCGGCGGCGGCTGGGGCGGCGGACAGGACGGCTTCCGCGGCGGCGGCGGCGGGTTCGGCGGCGGCGGCGCATCCGGGAGATGGTGATGGATATCGGACGAATCGCGCGACATCTGCTGATGACGCGCTGGCGCGTCGGCGCCGCGTTTCCGAAGCGCACGCTCGGCAAGATCGAGCAGGCGGTCAAGGCGAGCCACGGGAAGCACGTCGGGCAGTTGCGCTTCGCGGTCGAGGGCGCGCTGCACGCATCGATGCTCTTCAAGGGGGTGACTGCACGCGAGCGGGCGATCGATGTGTTCTCCGAACTGCGCGTCTGGGACACCGAGCACAACAACGGCGTGCTCATCTATCTGCTGCTCGCCGATCACGACGTCGAGATCGTCGCCGATCGCGGCATACATGCGCGCGTCGACAGTGACGACTGGGAAGAGATTTGCCGCGCGATGGAGGCCGAGTTCCGGCGCGGCCGCTTCGAGGCGGGCTCGATCCACGGAATCGAGCGCGTGACCGCGCTGCTCGCGCGGCACTATCCGTCGCGCAGGGCGCCGGGCGACGAGCTGTCGAGCGCGCCGGTCGTGTTGTGACTCGCATACGGCGCCGCGGCGCGCTCGCGCGGTTCGTCCGGTGTGGCGAAACGTGAGCCGGCTGGTGCTCGAAGTCGCACAACGCCGCGCCGCCGCGCCGCGTGCCGACAGGTCGCGGGCAGCAGCCCGGCCGCACGCCAGAACCTGTTCGAACGCAACGAACGACTTGCGCCCGCTGCGCTATACTTTTGCGCGATGAAGATGCTTCGCCTGCTCCTCGTGCTGCTGTGGTGCGCGACGCTGCCCCTGACCGGGCTGGCGGCGAGCGGCCTTGTCGGCGATTGTCCGATGCAGCGGACGATGTCGATGGGCGACGGCGGCGCAATGCCGCCGATGCAGGACTGCGAATCAATGAAGTCGTCGACCGTCGACAAGAGCGGCAAAGCGAAGGACGTCTTCTGCAAGGTGATGGTGCAATGCCAGTTCGGCAGCCTTTACCATCCGATGCCGGCGCCCGACCTGGTCCGTCCCGCGGGCTCGAGCCGCCAGGTCGCCTTCCATTACGCGAAGTCGCTCACCGTCCGCGAGCCGGGCGGATGGTGGCGACCTCCGCGCACCGCCTAACCCCTCTCCGATAGGTTCGCCGCACGCGCGGCGGGATCGTCCCGTATTCGGGACGCGGAATCCCTCGGGGATTCCATCGCTGGGGTTCAAGATATGCATTTCATGTTTCGCGCGCCGCGTGGCCGGCGTGCGCGCCTGCGCGCGCGCACGCTCGTCGCGGCGCTCACGTTCGCGAACGCCGCCGCGGCGTTCGCCCAGCAGACGTCTTTCACGCTCGACGCCGCGCTGCAATCCGCCACCGATCGATCGGCGGCGATGCAGGCGGCGCAGGCATCCGTCCAGGCGAGCGCCGAGCTCGTCGTCAAGGCCGGGCAGCTGCCCGATCCGATGCTGAAGGCCGGCATCGACAATCTGCCGATCGACGGTCCGCAGCGATTCACGATTGGCCAGGAATCGATGACGATGCGCCGCATCGGCATCGAGCAGGAGTGGGTGCCGGGCGACAAGCGCCGGCTGCGCGCCGCGCTCGCGAACGAAGTCGTCGGCCGCGAGCGCGCCGGCTATCTCGCGCAGCTCGCGAACGTCCGTCAGCAGACGGCCGTCGCGTGGCTCAACGCCACTTATGCGAAGAAGGCGCTCGCGCTGCAGCGCGAGCTCGTCGACGCGATGAATCGCGAGCTCGCCGCGACGCAGGCCGCGTATCGCGGCGCGAAGGCGATGGCCGCCGACGCCTTGCAGGCGCGGGCGCTGCTCGCACAGGCGCGCGACCAGCAACTGAAGGCGCGGCAGGCATTCGACGTCGCGCTGATCGACCTGTCGCGCCGGACCGCCGTGCCGGTGTCCGACGTGTCGGGCGAGCCGCCCGCGCCGGTGTCGTTCGTGCCGTCGCTGCCGTCCGACGAGCTGAGGCACGTGCAGCCGACGCTGATCGCAGCCGACGGCGACGTCGCGGTCGCCGACGCCGATGTCGCCGTCGCGAGCAGCGAGCGCCGTCCGAACTGGACGTGGGAGATCGCGTATCAGCAGCGCGGTGCGCCGTACGCCAACATGGTGTCGATCGGCGTCACGATCCCGCTGCCGCTCAATCGCCGCGACCGCCAGAATCGCGACGTCGCCGAGAAGCGCGCGCTCGCGACGAAGGCGCGGCTGATGTACGAGGATGCGCGGCGCCAGGTCGAGGCGGACATTCGCACGCAGTCGGCGACGCTCGCGAGCGGCCGCGCGCGTCTCGCGGAGCTCGATCGATCGCTGCTGCCCGCGGCCGACGAGCGCGTGCGGCTCGCCGACGCCGCGTATCGCGCGGGCGCAGGCTCGCTCGCCGACGCGTTCGCCGCTCGCCGCGCACGGCTCGATGCCCGGCTGCAGGTGCTCGATCTCGAGCGCGACGTCGCGCAGACGTGGGCGCAGCTCGAATACCAGGTCGTCCCCTCGACGACGGTTGCCGCACAGTGAAGGAGCGCACATGAACCACACTCGCTTGATGCGTGCGGCGCTGATGACGTTCGCCGCCGCTGCATTGCTGGGCGCTGGCTATTTCGCCGGCGCTCGTTTCGCGCCGCACGGGAACGGAGCCGCGACTTCGGCCGCGGCCGGTGCCGCGAACACCGCGAACACCGCGAACACCGCCGACAAAATCGACCCGAAGACGGGCAGAAAGGTGCTGTACTGGCACGACCCGATGGTGCCGAATCAGCATTTCGACAAGCCCGGCAAGTCGCCTTTCATGAACATGCCGCTCGAACCCGTCTATGCGGATGACGGCGGCGGCGCGGTCGGCGTGCGCATCGATCCCGGCCTGCAGCAGAACCTCGGCATCCGCTACGCGACCGTGCGCCGGCGCGACGTCGACGAAAGCATCGACGCGATCGGCACGACGCAATTCGACGAATCGCGCTCGGCCGTCGTGCAATCGCGCGTGACGGGCTATATCGACCGTTTGTACGCGAGCGCGCCGATGCAGCGCATTGCGAAGGGCGCGCCGGTCGCGTCGCTGTTCGTGCCGGACTGGCTCGCGCCGCAGGAGGAATATCTCGCGCTCAAGCGCGGCGGAATGGAGGCGGAGCTGCTTGCCGCGTCGCGTGCGCGGATGCGTGCCTTGTCGATTCCCGACAGCGTGATCGCGAGCCTCGACCGGACGGGGCGCGCGCAGACGCACGTCGCGCTCGCGTCGCCGGAGACGGGCGTCGTCAGCGAACTGAACGTGCGCGACGGCGCGATGGTGACGCCCGGGCAGACGATCGCGAAGATCGCCGGATTGTCGACGCTGTGGCTCGTCGTCGACGTGCCGGAGTCACTGGCGTCCGACCTGCGGCCCGGCCTGCGCGTCGATGCGACGTTCGCGGGCGATCCACGGCAGCGCGTGAAGGGAACGATCCGCGAGATCCTGCCGGGCGTCAGCGCGACGACGCGCACGCAGCAGGCGCGCCTCGAGATCGACAACCACGCGCTTGCGCTCACGCCGGGCATGCTGATGCGCGTGCGCGTCGGCGCGCGGAAGGCGGCGCCCCGGCTCGTCGTGCCGTCCGAGGCGGTGATCGCCACGGGCAAGCGCTCGGTCGTGATCGTCAGGAGCGCTGACGGTCGGCTGCGGCCCGCGGACGTGACGGCCGGCCGCGACGTCGGCGACGAGACCGAGGTGCTGGGCGGGTTGAGCGAAGGCGAAACGGTCGTCGCGTCCGGCCAGTTCCTGATCGACTCCGAAGCGAGTCTGAAGTCGGTGCTGCCGCGGCTCGAAGCCGATGCGTCCGGCACGCGCGCAACGACGGGCGATGCCGCCGCCGCGCACGCGGCGAGCGCGGCTTCGTCATCGGCGGCGGCTTCGTCGCGATCGACGCCGACGTCGCGGACCGCCGCCGCGCCGACCTACGAAACCATCGGCAAGATCGAAAATATCACCGCGACCGATATCACGTTCTCGCATCGACCGGTGCCGGCGCTCGGCTGGGGCGCGATGACGATGTCGTTCGGCAAGCCCGCGCCCGACGCGTTCGCGAGCGTGAAGACGGGCGATACGGTGCGCTTCGCGTTCAAGGCAACCGGCGACGGCTATCAGCTGACGAAGGTCGAACCGGTCGGAGGCGCACGATGATCGCGCACGTCATTCGATGGTCGATCCGCAATCGCTTCCTCGTGCTGCTCGCTGCCGCGCTCGTCGCCGCGTGGGGCGTGGCGTCGCTGAGCCGAACGCCGCTCGACGCGCTGCCGGACCTGTCCGACACGCAGGTGATCGTCAAGGCATCGTATCCGGGCAAGGCGCCGCAGGTGGTCGAAGATCAGGTCACCTATCCGCTGACGACGACGCTGCTCGGCGTGCCGGGCGCGAAGTCGATCCGCGCGTATTCGTCGTTCGGCGACGCGTTCGTCTACGTGCTGTTCGACGACAAGACCGATCAGTACTGGGCGCGCTCGCGCGTGCTCGAGTATCTGAGCCAGGTGCAGAGCCGGCTGCCGGCGGGCGCGACGGTCGCGCTCGGGCCGGATGCGACGGGCGTCGGCTGGGTCTACGAGTACGCGCTCGTCGACAAGACCGGGCGGCACGATCTCGGTCAATTGCGCGCGCTCAACGACTGGTTCCTGAAGTTCGAGCTGAAGGCCGTGCCGGACGTCGCCGAAGTCGCGAGCATCGGCGGGATGGTGCGCCAGTACCAGGTCGTGCTCGATCCCGACAAGCTGCGTGCGTTCGGCATCACGCAGGCGGCCGTCGCCGGCGCGCTCGGCAAGGCGAACAGCGAATCGGGCGGCTCGGTCGTCGAGATGGCCGAGTCCGAGTACATGGTGCGCTCGAGCGGCTACCTGCGTTCGCTCGACGACTTCCGCAACGTCGTGCTGCGAACGAGCGATACCGGCACGCCGGTGCTGCTCGGCGATGTCGCGCGCGTCCAGATCGGCCCGGAGATGCGGCGCGGGATCGCCGAGCTGAACGGCGAAGGCGAAGTCGCGGGCGGCGTGATCGTGATGCGCTCCGGCAAGAACGCGCTCTCGACGATCGACGCGGTGAAGGCGAAGCTCGCCGATCTCGAGCGCTCGCTGCCCGCGGGCGTCGAGCTCGTGACGACGTACGACCGCTCGCAGCTGATCGAGCACGCGGTCGACAACCTGAAGGGCAAGCTCGTCGAGGAGTTCGTGATCGTCGGGATCGTGTGCGCGGTGTTCCTGTTTCATCTGCGCAGCGCGTTTGTCGCGATCCTGTCGCTGCCGCTGGGCGTGCTCGCCGCGTTCATCGTGATGCGCTATCAGGGCGTCAACGCGAACCTGATGTCGCTCGGCGGCATTGCGATCGCGATCGGGGCGATGATCGACGCGGCCGTCGTGATGATCGAGAACGCGCACAAGCATCTCGAAGCGTACGAACACGAGCATCCGGACGTGCCCCTCGCGGGGGCCGCTCGCTGGGAGCTGATCGCGGCATCCGCAGCGGAGGTCGGGCCCGCGCTCTTCTCCTCGCTCCTGATCATCACGCTATCGTTCGTTCCGGTGTTCGCGCTCGAAGGTCAGGAGGGCAAACTATTCGCGCCGCTTGCGTTCACGAAGACGTATACGATCGCCGCGGCAGCCGGATTGTCGGTCACGCTCGTACCGGTGCTGATGGGCTATCTGATTCGTGGTCGCATTCCGCGCGAGGCGTCGAATCCGCTCAATCGCCTGCTCGTGAGGCTCTACCGCCCGCTGCTCGAAGCGACGCTGCGGCGGCCGTGGCTTGCGATCGGCATCGCGGTCGCGGCGCTCGTCGTCACCGCGATTCCGCTGTCGCGCCTGGGCGGCGAGTTCATGCCGCCGCTCGACGAAGGCGATCTGCTGTACATGCCGACCGCGCTGCCGGGCATCTCCGCGCAGAAGGCGGCCGAGCTGCTGCAGCAGACCGATCGCCTGATCAAGACGGTGCCCGAAGTCGCGACCGTATTCGGCAAGTCGGGCCGTGCGGATACCGCGACCGACCCGGCGCCGCTCGAGATGTTCGAGACGACGGTCCGCTTCAGGCCGCGCAGCGAATGGCGGCCCGGGATGACGCCCGAGAAGCTCGTCGACGAGCTCGATCGCGTCGTGAAGGTGCCGGGCCTGTCGAACGTCTGGGTGCCGCCGATCCGCAACCGGCTCGACATGCTGTCGACCGGCATCAAGACGCCCGTCGGCGTGAAGATCTCAGGCGCGGATCTCGCGCAGATCGACCGGATCGCGACGCAGGTCGAAGCGGCGGTGAAGGGCGTGCCGGGCGTCACGTCGGCGTTCGCGGAACGCCTGAACGGCGGGCGCTACGTCGATGTCGACATCGGCCGGCGCGCGGCCGCGCGCTACGGGCTGTCGGTCGGCGACGTCCAGTCGGTCGTCGCGTCGGCAATCGGCGGCGAGAACGTCGGCGAGGTGATCGCCGGGCGTGAGCGCTTTCCGATCAACATCCGCTATCCGCGCGAGGTTCGCGATTCGCTCGAGAAGCTGCGGCAGTTGCCGATCGTCACCGAGCGCGGCGCGCAGATCCTGCTCGGCGACGTCGCGGCGGTGACGATCGCCGACGGGCCGCCGATGATCCGCAGCGAGAACGCGCGACTGTCGGGTTACGTGTACGTCGACATTCGCGGCGTCGACCTGAAGACGGCCGTCGACGCGATGCAGCGCGCGGTCGCGCAGCGAGTCGCGCTGCCGCCGGGCTATTCGATCGCGTGGTCCGGACAGTTCGAGTATCTGGAACGCGCGGCCGCGAAGCTGCGCTCGGTGATTCCGGTGACGCTCGTCGTGATCTTCGTGTTGCTGTTCCTGACGTTCGATTCGGCGGCGGACGCGCTGCTGCTGATGACGACCGTGCCGTTCGCGCTCGTCGGCGGATTCTGGTTCGTCTGGATGCTCGGCCATGCGGTGTCGGTCGCGACGGCGGTCGGCTTCATCGCGCTAACGGGCGTGGCGGCCGAGTTCGGCGTCGTGATGCTGCTGTATCTGAAGAGCGCGTTCGACCGGCGCGTCGCCGCCGGCGAGCAACCGACCGACGCGATGCTTGCCGACGCGATCCGCGAAGGCGCGGTGCTGCGCGTGCGGCCGAAGGCGATGACGATCGCCGTCGTGCTCGCGGGCCTCGTGCCGATCATGGTCGGGCATGGTTCGGGTTCCGAAGTGATGCAGCGAATCGCCGCGCCGATGGTGGGCGGCATGGTCACGGCGCCGCTGTTGTCGATGTTCGTCATTCCCGCCGCATGGTTCCTGTTGCAGCGCCGCCGCGTGCGCAGCGCGGGCCGCGCGCCGCTTTCCCCCGTTGCCGGCCGCGCCGGCGCGGATCTTCCATCCGTTCACACTGGAGAACCTCGATGAAGCAATCGATCGCTGTACTGATGACGTTCGCGGCTGTCGTCGCCGCCGCACCCGCAATCGCCGCCGACGGGATGGCCGGCATGAACATGCCGATGCAATCGAGCGGCGCGTCGAAGCCGTCCGATGCGGCGTTGACCGACGCGGTGGTCAAGAAGGTCGATCTCGCGACCGGCATGGTCACGCTGAAGCACGGCGCGCTCGACAACGTCGGGATGCCGTCGATGACGATGACGTTCAAGGCGAAGGACGCCGCGATGGCGAAGGGCGTTCATGCGGGCGACAAGGTGAAGGTGCGCGTCGAGAACGTCGATGGCGTGATGACCATCGTGAAGCTCGAGAAGTAGACGCCACGCGCGGCCCGCTGCGCGCATCGCGGCGGGCCTGTCACCGTTGGGGCAGGCTAGCTCGCGACGATCGCTTCGCATGCTTGCCGGGGCGGGCGATGCGCATGCTTCGTGCGCGCCGCGTGGCGCGCAGCCGCACGAAGGGAGGCAGAAAATCCGGAGAAACATCGCTCGCCGTCGCGAGCGGATGGTCTATTGTTTTATTTATCCGTGCTGCAACGCCGACAGAACAAGAGCCTTGGCGTGATCTGCGCCCCGTCCCGGCCGGCTGCCGTCGATTCGTAAATTAAGGAGGCGAAAGATGCAGCGATTGGAACATGCGCTCAAGCGCGTCAAGGCCGGCACCGGCATGCCGATCGATTTCTCCGGCACGTGGAAGAACGAGCTCGGCTCGACGATGCAGATCGAGCAATCGGACGACAGCGTGACGGGCACGTACAGAAGCGCGGTCAGCGAAACGGGCGGTTCGACGAGCGGCGAGCTGATCGGCTACGTCGACGGCGACCTGATTGCGTTCATCGTTCACTGGGATCAGTTTCAGGCGATTACCGCGTGGGTCGGACAGTGCGAGCCCGGCACGTCGAACGACAGGATCAACACGCTATGGCAGATGACGCAGCAGGTGGAGGCGGGCGACGAGTGGGCGTCGATCAACGCGGGAGCCGACACATTCGTTCGGGTTTGATGAGGGCGTGACGCTCGAGGGTTCGGTGCGAGCGATCCGCGGCGTTGCGCGGCGGATCGCTCGCCCGGCGGTGCGCGATTACTCCACCGTCACCGATTTCGCGAGATTGCGCGGCTTGTCGACGTCGGTGCCGCGCGCGCAAGCGGTGTGATATGCGAGCAATTGCAGCGGCACGACGTGCAGGATCGGCGACAGCGGCCCGTAATGCTCGGGCATCCGGATCACGTGCAGCCCTTCGTCGTTGACGATGTGCGTGTCGGCATCGGCGAACACGTACAGCTCGCCGCCGCGCGCGCGCACTTCCTGCATGTTCGACTTCAGCTTCTCGAGCAGCGTGTCGTTCGGTGCGACCGTCACGACCGGCATCGCTTCCGTCACGAGCGCGAGCGGCCCGTGCTTCAGCTCGCCCGCGGGATACGCTTCCGCGTGGATGTACGAGATTTCCTTCAGCTTCAGCGCGCCTTCGAGCGAGATCGGATAGTGCAGCCCGCGGCCGAGGAACAGCGCATTCTCCTTGCGCGCGAACTCTTCGGACCACGCAATGATCTGCGGCTCGAGCGCGAGCACGCTGTTCAGCGCGGCGGGCAGGTGGCGCAGCTGCTTGAAGTAGTCGGCTTCGCGCGCCGCGTCGACGTGGCCGCGCAGCTTGCCGAGCGTCGCCGCGAGCACGAACAGCGCGACGAGCTGCGTCGTGAACGCCTTCGTCGACGCGACGCCGATCTCGGTGCCCGCGTGCGTGAGAAATTGCAGCTCGGTGAGGCGCACCATCGCGCTCGTCGCGACGTTGCAGATCGCGAGCGTGTGTGCGTGGCCGAGCGCCTGCGCATGCTTGAGCGCGGCGAGCGTATCGGCCGTCTCGCCCGATTGCGAGATCACGACGACGAGCGAGCGCGGGTTCGGCACCGATTCGCGATAGCGGTACTCGCTCGCGATCTCGACCTGCGTCGGGATCTTCGCGATCGATTCGAGCCAGTACTTCGCGGTCAGGCCCGAGTAGTAGCTGGTGCCGCAGGCGAGGATCAGCAGGCTGTCGATGCCGGCGAACACGCCGGCCGCCTTGTCGCCGAACAGCGACGGATCGAACGCGTCGGCTTGCGGAATCGTGTCGGCGATCGCACGCGGCTGCTCGAAGATCTCCTTCTGCATGAAATGCCGGTACGGGCCGAGCTCGACCGCGCCGCCGTACGCGTTGACGACGCGCACTTCGCGCTCGGCGCGCGCGCCGCTGCGATCGACGAGCTGCACGCCGTCGAGCGTCAGCTCGCAGACGTCGCCTTCCTCGAGGAACGTGAAGTGGTCGGTGCTGCCGGCGAGCGCGAGCGCGTCGGACGCGAGGAAGTGCTCGCCCTGGCCGAAGCCGACGACGAGGGGCGACCCCTGACGCGCGCCGACGACTGTGTGCGGCTCGTCCTTGTGGATCACCGCGATCGCGTACGCGCCGTGGAGCTGCTTGACGGCTTCCTGGACGGCGGCGAACAGGTTGCCGCGATAGAGGCTGTGGATCAGGTGCGCGACGACTTCGGTGTCGGTCTGCGACACGAACTCGTAGCCCTTGCCGCGCAGCGTCTCGCGCAGCGTTTCGAAGTTCTCGATGATGCCGTTGTGCACGAGCGCGAGCGCGTTCGACGAGAAGATCGGGTGCGCGTTGTGCGTGACGGGCGCGCCGTGCGTCGCCCAGCGCGTGTGCGCGATGCCCGTCGTGCCCCCGAGATGCGACTCGCGCGTCTGCGCATCGAGATCGGCGACGCGCGCGACGCTGCGCGCGCGCTTCGGCGCGCCCGGCGTAGGGGCGTCGGTGTCGAGCACCGCGACGCCGCACGAGTCGTAGCCGCGATACTCGAGACGGCGCAGTCCTTCGATCAGCACCGGAACGATGTTACGTTGCGCAACTGCGCCGACAATCCCGCACATGAAATCTATCCTCGAAACTCGACAATGATGCGGGCGCGTCCGTGCGCGCCCGAAAAACGGTTCAGCTCTTCTTCTTGACGGGGCGCACGTAGCCGCTCTTCGCGGTCTGCGTCTTGTCGTTCAGCACGAGCATGCCTTCGGCGACGTCTTTCCAGACCGTCGTGCCCGCCGCGATCGTCACGCCGCGGCCGACGCGCACCGGCGCGACGAGCTGCGTGTCCGAGCCGACGAACACGTCATCCTCGATGATCGTGCGGAATTTGTTCGCGCCGTCGTAGTTGCAGGTGATCGTGCCCGCGCCGATGTTGACGCGCGCGCCGATGTCGGCGTCGCCGAGATAGGTCAGATGGTTCGCCTTCGAGCCGTGGCCGAGCGTCGCGTTCTTCACCTCGACGAAGTTGCCGACGTGCGCTTCGTCGGCGAGCACCGCGCCCGGCCGCAGCCGCGCGTACGGGCCGACGACGGTGTGCGCGCCGAGCGCCGCGCCGTCGAGATGCGAGAACGCGTCGATGCGCGCGCCCGCGGCGACCGTCGCGTTGCGGATCACGCAGTTCGCGCCGATCGTCACGCGGTCGGCGAGCGTCACGTCGCCTTCGAACACGCAGTTCACGTCGATCGATACGTCGCGGCCGCACGTGAGCGTGCCGCGCACGTCGATGCGCGCCGGATCGGCGAGCGTCACGCCACCGGCGAGCAGCGCGTCCGCGAGATTGCGCTGGTGAATGCGTTCGAGCTCGGCGAGCTGCGCCTTGCTGTTGACGCCGAGCGTCTCCCATTCGTCGTCCGGCTGCGTCGTGACGATCTCGAAGCCCGCTTCGATCGCCTGCTCGACGACGTCGGTCAGGTAATACTCGCCCTGCGCGTTGTCGTTGCCGAGCGCACCGAGCCACATCGACAGCTGCGCGGTCGGCGTGACGACGATGCCCGTGTTGATCTCGGCGATCTTCAGTTCGTCGGCCGTCGCGTCCTTCTGCTCGACGATGCGCGTCACGCAGCCCGCCTGATCGCGCACGATGCGCCCGTAGCCGGTCGGATCGTCGAGCGTGACGGTCAGCACGCCGTAGCGCGCGTCGGTCGCGGCGTCGACGAGGCGCTTGAGCGTCGCCGTGCGCGTGAGCGGCACGTCGCCGTACAGCACGAGCGTCGGCTGCGACGGATCGAGAAGCGGCAGCGCCTGGCGCACCGCGTGCCCGGTGCCGAGCTGCTGCTCCTGCACCGCGAACTGCACGTCGGGCGCGGCGACGGCCGCCTGCACCTGCTCGGCGCCATGGCCGACCACGACGACGAGCCGGGACGGCGCGAGCGCGCGGGCGGTATCGATCACGTGGGAGAGAAGGGGCCTGCCGGCCAGAGGATGAAGCACTTTCGGCAGCGCCGAACGCATGCGCTTGCCGGTGCCTGCCGCCAAAATCACGATATTCATGGCGCCAGTTTCGTAGGGAGAGTTCGAAGCTGGCCATTCTAGCATGCAGGCCCCCGCCGGCGCGGGCGCGCGGCGGGCCGGGAGGGGCGCGTCGGCCGCCGGCGGGCGGGGCGGCGGACGGGCAGTGCGGCTCGCGCGAATGTCGGGGCGGAGCGGGGGCGGCGGGCAGGCGATCGCGCCGGAAATCGGGGCGCCGCGCTGCCGGCGAGGGCGGGCAACGAGCGCCGAGCGACGCGCTTCGACGCGCGGCAGGTGTCTCGCACGCCGCGCGGATCGGGGCGGCGGCCGGCTTGCCGCAAGCGCGTGCCGCGCGGATCAGGTCGGCGCCGGGCCCGGGGCTGGCCGCGTGCGCTGCGCGCGCACGGCGAGACCGGCTCGGCTCGCGGCGAGCCAGGTGTCGACTCGCTCGCGAATCGCACGTTCGCCATCGCTCATCCCGTTCGCTCCTTCGAAGTGACGCGTCCGATTTCATTGCGCGCGCCGCGCGTCACACACGTCGCATCGCCGTACGCGATTCGCGGCGCAGCGGGATCGCGTTCGGATTTCTTTTGCACATGCAGCGTCTGGCCAATGTTTTACAGTCCTGAAGGAATGATGTTCGGACATCTGAATAAACGAGAGTCTCCCCTCGAATCGTTTTCATCGTCAGCGGCGTGTCACAGACGAAACGCAGACTCCGGCTCGCATCACGCGGCGGCAGCCCGGCGACATGGACCGATCGCGCCGCACGCGGCTTTTCAGGGGAGGGACAGTGAGTCAGGATCAGAACAATTCGTCGGCGCATTTCCACACGCGCCGGCGTCTCATCAGCGCGGCCGCCGCGGCGCTCGCGAGCTCGGTCGGCCTCGCGAGTTGCGGCGGCGACAGCGTCGGCGACGGTTCGGGCGGCGCGCAGGCATTGGCCGCCGCATCGTCGGGAGCCGACACGGCGCGACGCGACGCATCGTCGCCGCAGCCGCCGCAATTGCCGCCGCCCGGGCAGTCGGGCATCGATCACGTCGTGCTCGTCGTGATGGAGAACCGCTCGTTCGACCATTACTTCGGCTGGCTGCCCGGCGCGAACGGCAAGCAGGCGGGCCTGCAGTTCCAGGATGCGTTCGGCGACATGCAGAACACGTTCCGGCTCGCGATCAGTCCGCTGTACGGCTTTCAAGGCTGTAATTTTGCGGATCCGGATCACAGCTACACGGGCGGCCGCATTCAGATGAACGGCGGCAAGATGGACGGCTGGCTGAAGACGCCCGACACGAACCAGACGGCGGGCGACCTGTTCCCGATCGGCTACTACCTCGGCGAGGATCTCGCGTTCTTCGGCCCGTGCGCGCAGAACTGGACGGTCTGCGACCAGTACCATTGCGGGATTCTCGCGGAGACCTATCCGAACCGCTTCTATCTGATGTGCGGCGAGACGGACCGGATCGTCAACACGTCGACGGTGTCGCAGTTGCCGACGATCTTCGATCGCTTCGCCGCGAAGGGCGTGTCGTCGACGTACTACTACAGCGACGTGCCGTTCACCGCGCTGTTCGGCACGAAATATCTCGGCATCTCGAAGCTGTTCTCCGAATTCCTCGTCGACGCGGCGGCGGGCGCGCTGCCCGCGTTCTCGTACGTCGATCCGCGCTTTCTCGGCGAGAACCCGGAAGGCGTGTCGGGCGACGATCATCCGAACTCGGACATCCGCAACGGCCAGGCCTTCCTGAACCAGATCTACGACGCGGTGCGCAACGGCCCCGGCTGGCAGCGCACGCTGCTCGTCGTCACGTACGACGAATGGGGCGGCTTCTTCGATCACGTCGCGCCGTTCCAGCGCCCGGTGTCGACCGCCGAAGCGCTGCTCGGCAACGACGGCTATCTCGGCTTTCGCGTGCCGCTCGTGCTGATCGGGCCGACCGCGCAGCGCGGCTACGTGAGCCACTGGCAGTTCGATCCGAGCTCGATCCATCAATTCCTGATGTGGCGCTTCGGCCTCGATCCGCTCGGCGTGCGCAGCACGCTGTCGGACACGAACTCGATCGCGTACGCGCTGAATTTCTCGTCGCCGAATGATTCGGCGCCGGCATTCAGCGTGCCGACCGGCCCGTTCGGCAACGTGTGCTCGAACACGGTCACGGGCGCGCTGACGAGCGCGGCCGGCATTCCGGGCATCAGCGATCTGCGCGCGGCCGCGACGACGCTCGGCTTTCCTTCACCCTGAATTCACAGGTTCGTCATCATGCAAGTTTCGTTCGATTCGCTGTGGCGCGCGCTGCGCGGGCTCTTCGCCGTGATGACGGTGGTCGCGCTCGCGAGCTGCGGCGGCGCCGATTCGCCGGGCGTGGCCGGCAAGGCGGCCGCCGCGCAAAACACGTCGGCCGTCGCGAAGGCGTCGGCGATGTCGCAGACGCTCGGCTCGATCCCGAAGATCGGCCACGTGTTCGTGATCGTGCTGGAAAACAAGGGCTATGCGGCGACATTCGGCACCGGCAGCCAGGCGCCGTATCTCGCGACGACGCTGACGAGCCAGGGCGCGCTTCTCACGCAGTACTACGGGATCGGCCACAACAGCAACGACAACTATCTGGCGATGGTGAGCGGCCAATCGCCGAATCCGCAGACGCAGGCGGATTGCCAGTACTACAGCGACTGGATCGGCACGACGATTCCCGACGTGAACGGCCAGGTGGTCGGCTCGGGCTGCGTATATCCGCCCGCCGTCCAGACGATCGCGAACCAGCTCGAGACCGCGGGCCTGAACTGGCGCGGCTACATGGAAGACATGGGCAACGATCTCGCGCGCGACGGCAGCACGACGTGCTCGCATCCGCCGCTCAACGGCCAGGACGGCACGCAGAAAGCGACCGCGACCGACGGCTACGCGACGCGGCACGATCCGTTCGTGTACTTCCATTCGATCGTCGACAACCCGACCGATTGCAACGCGCACGTCGTGCGGCTCGACAACCTCGCGAACGATCTCGCGAATCCGAACACGACGCCTGCGCTGTCGTTCATCGTGCCGAATCTCTGCAACGACGGCCACGACGATCCGACGTGCGCGGACGGCACGACGGCGGGCGGCCTGCCCGCGATCAACGATTTCCTGCAGAACTGGGTGCCGAAGATCACGTCGTCGGCGGCGTTCAAGCAGGACGGACTCCTGATCATCACGTTCGACGAGGCTGACACGAGCGACGCGTCCGCATGCTGCGGCGAGCCCGCCGGACCGAACACGCCGCTGCCGGGCATCACCGGGCCGGGCGGCGGGCTGACGGGCGCGGTGCTGCTGTCGCCGTTCATCAAGGGCGGCACGGTCAGCAACACGCCGTACAACCACTATGCGCTGCTGAAGAGCATCGAGGACGTGTTCGGGCTGCCGTATCTCGGCTATGCGGGAATGAGCGGGCTGCAGTCGTTCGGCAGCGACGTCTATACCGCGCAGAAGCTTCAGTAAGCGGGGAAGATGCCCGGCCGCATGAAGCCGGGCGGCGGCGGGGCCGTATTCGACGAGGACGGCGGCGCGCAGGCTTGCGCGCCGCCGTTCGTTTCCGCGCTCGAGCGAGCGCACAGGGAAAGCGCGAGGATGCCGCGGGTCATCGGCGGCCCGGCGTCGCACGTGCGCACGAACGACGGTGCGTCGTCATCATGCGCGGCGCCCGGCGAACGGCCGCGCCGCGTGCGCGGAAAGCCGTTCGCCGTAGGTCGGCCGCCGCGGGCGCCGCGCTTTACAGATCGTCGAACTGCACGATCGACACGGACTTCGCCCCGCCCGGCGCGCCCGCGTCGGTGCCGCACGGCTCCTCGTCGAACGCGATGTCGCCGTCAGGATCGGCGCGGCCCGTTGCGCGCAAGTCCGCGAACGGGAACAGCTTCGCGTCCATCAGGTGCGACGGCACGACGTTCGCGAGCGCGTTGAACATGTTCTCGACGCGGCCCGGGAAGCGCTTGTCCCATTCGCGAATCAGCGCCTTCATCTCCGCGCGCTTCAGGTTCGGCTGGCTGCCGCACAGGTTGCACGGGATGATCGGGAACTCGCGCAGCTCCGCGTACTTCTCGAGATCGGTTTCCTTCACGTACGCGAGCGGGCGGATCACGACGTTCCTGCCGTCGTCCGACTGCAGCTTCGGCGGCATTCCCTTCAGCTTGCCGCCGTAGAAGAGATTGAGAAGCAGCGTCTGCAGGATGTCGTCGCGATGGTGGCCGAGCGCGATCTTCGTCGCGCCGAGCTCGCCCGCGACGCGGTACAGAATGCCGCGGCGCAGCCGCGAGCACAGCGAGCAGGTGGTCTTGCCTTCCGGCACGAGGCGCTTGACGATGCTGTACGTGTCCTGGTTCTCGATGTGGAACGGCACGCCGATCGTCGCCAGGTACTCGGGCAGCACGTGCTCCGGAAAGCCCGGCTGCTTCTGGTCGAGGTTCACGGCGACGATGTCGAAATCGATCGGCGCGCGCTCGCGCAGCCGCAGCAGGACGTCGAGCAGCGCGTAGCTGTCCTTGCCGCCCGACAGGCAGACCATCACCTTGTCGCCGTGCTCGATCATGTTGTAGTCGCCGATCGCCTGGCCGACCTGACGCGCGAGCCGCTTGAACAGCTTGTTGTTTTCGTACGCTTCCTTCTGCTCGCGGCGCGTGAGCGCGCGGCGGCCGATCTCGGCGGCGTTCGCCTCGACGGCGGCGGCCGCGTCGGCTTCGTTCAGATGCGGGGTATGGGGCGCATTCATGCTCGCTCCTCGTCCTTGATGCGAAATACTTCGACGCCGACGGCGTCGCAATCGGAATAGGCGTCCGGCTTTTCGGTGGAGACGCGCACCGCGCGCACCGCGTCGTGCGCGAGCAGGTTCGCCGCGATCGCGTCGCAGAGCGTTTCCTGCAGATGGATGTGGCCGCGCGCGACGCACTGCGCGACGCTTTGCTTCATCAGATCATAGTCGACGACTTCGCGCAGCTTGTCCTCGACGGGCGTCGTCAGCGCGAGCGGCACGAACAGGTCGACGTTGATGACGACGCGCTGTTCGCCGCGCTTCTCATGCTCGAAGGCGCCGATGTTCATGTACACCTCGTAGTCGCGCAGGTAGAGCCTGCGGCAATCGGCGAGCCTGGGGTGCAGGAGGGCGGCAAACATGGTCGTTCCAGTCAAAGGGTAATGCATGCAAAGGGGCGCGGCCGGCGCGGCGTCGATACGTCCGTACGTCCGCGCGCGGCCGCGCCCGTCAATTCTTCTCGTCCGCGGGCGGCGCGAGATGCTCGCCGCCGTCGACGGTCAGCGTCGCGCCGGTGACGCCCGGCGCGTCCGCGAGATAGCAGGCGGCGTCGGCGATGTCGTCCGCGCGCGGCGCGCGTCCTCGCACGAGGCCGACGACCCGCACCTTCGGCGCGAGCGCGAGCGCCTGCGCGGTCGTCGCGCGGTGCAGCGCGGCTTGCGCGAGCGAGTGCGACAAGCGCTCGGGCGCCGGATGAAACAGCGTCTCGTCCAGCAGGTGAATCACGACCGCGCGCGCGCGCTCGTCGTCGCGCGCGGCGTCGGGCGTCGCGTCGGCGAGCGTGCGCGCGAGCACGAGCGGCGCGGCGACGCTGCGCGCCATCGCGCCCGCGAGCGACGCGTAGCCGATGTCGTGCGCGCTGTCCGCGACGGGCGCGGCTTGCGCGACGACGCACGTCGGCCGGCCGAGCGCCGCGCCGCAGGCGGCGACGAGCCGCGCGACGTCGTCCTCGACCGACAGGTCGGCGACGAGCACCGCCGCGCGGCGGCCGAGCGCCCCGACTTCGGCGGCGAGCGCGGCGGCCGCGCGGGCTTCGTCGCCCGCGGCGGCGGCGAGCGCGACGTCCCAGCCGCGCCGCGCGAAGCCGAGCGCGAGCGCGCGGCCGACGGCCGCGGTGTCGAGCGCGGGCGGCGTGGCGGCGGGCGGGCGGCCCGCGCCGGTCGTGCCGCCCGCCGCGCCGCTTGCGCTGCTCGGGCTGCTCGGGCCGTTCGGGCCGGACGCGGCGGCGGGCGCCACGGGCATGCCGCCGGAACGTGCGGTGTCCGAAGCGATGTTCGTTCGCTCGGCGCCCGCTCGCGGGGCGTTTGCCGGCGCCGAGTCCGTTCGCGCGGCGCCGGATCGTGCGTCGCCTGCCTGAGCGTCGCCTGCCCGGGCGGCGGCATCCGCCGCTCGCAAGGTGTCCGTCGACAAGGCGTCGGTTTGCACGGCGCCCGTGATCAGCACGACCCGTGCGGCGCTTGCCGAGGATGTGTCGCAGGTGTCGGCTAAGACGGTCATTTACAATGCCGGGATGAATCCGATAGCTCACGAACCCGCTAGTTTACCCGTTCCCGGCCCCGACGCGCTCGCGCAGTCCGAATCGCTCGCGGCTTCGCTGCGCGCCGAAATCGCCGCGGCGGGCGGCTGGATCCCGTTTTCGCGCTATATGGAACGCGCGCTGTACGCGCCGGGCGCGGGCTATTACAGCGGCGGTGCGCAGAAATTCGGCCGTCGCGCCGAAGACGGCAGCGATTTCGTGACCGCGCCGGAACTGTCGCCGCTCTTCGCGCAGACGCTCGCGCGTCCTGTCGCGCAGGCGCTCGAAGCGAGCGGTACGCGGTGCGTGATGGAATTCGGCGCGGGCACGGGCAAGCTCGCGGCGGGGCTCCTGAACGCGCTCGCCGCGCTCGGCTTCGAGCTCGACGAATACGCGATCGTCGACTTGTCCGGCGAGCTGCGCGCGCGCCAGCGCGAGACGCTCGAAGCGGAAGCGCCCGGACTCGCCGCGCGCGTGCGCTGGCTCGATGCGTTGCCCGAGCGTTTCGAAGGCGTCGTCGTCGGCAACGAAGTGCTCGACGCGATGCCGGTGCGGCTCGTCGTCAAACATGCGGACGGCTGGCGCGAGCGCGGCGTCGCGATCGACGACGCGGGCGCGTTCGCGTTCGCCGACCGGCCGCTCGCGCGCGCCGAAGACGCGGCGCGCCTGGTCGAGATCGACGCCGACGAGGGCTACGTGACCGAGACGCACGACGCGGCGGCGGCGTTCGTCCGCACGGTCTGCACGATGCTCGCGCGCGGCGCGGCGTTCTTCATCGACTACGGCTTTCCGAGCCACGAGTACTACCACCGGCAGCGCGCGCAGGGCACGCTGATGTGCCACTACCGGCACCGTGCGCACGGCGACCCTTTCCTTTATCCGGGGTTGCAGGACATCACCTCGCATGTCGAGTTCAGCGGGATCTACGAAGCGGGCGTCGGCGCGGGCGCGGATCTGCTCGGCTACACGTCGCAGGCGCGCTTCCTGCTGAACGCGGGCGTCACCGACGTGCTCGCCGAGATCGACCCGTCCGACGCGCAGCATTTCCTGCCCGCCGCGAACGCGGTGCAGAAGCTGATTTCCGAAGCGGAGATGGGCGAGCTCTTCAAGGTGATCGCGTTTTCGCGCGGCATCGACGGCACGCTCGACGCGTTCGCGCGCGGCGACCGCTCGCACACGCTGTAGCGGGCGGGAGGCGACGCGATGCTGCGCTGGCTGCTCACCACGTTCATCGCCGTGATGGTGCTGACGCGCGCGTGGCCGTGGCTGTCGAAGCTCGGCGTCGGGCGACTGCCGGGCGACGTGACGCTGCGGTTCGGCTCGCGCGTCTATCCGTTTCCGTTCATGTCGACGCTCGTGATCATGGGCATCGTGTCGGTGATCGCGCGGCTCTGGTGACGCCGACGTTCGGCGAGGCGCGGGGCGGCCGCGCTCGATGCGGCATGCCGCGTCTCGCCCGGCCCGGCGAGTGCGCGCCGGTGCGGCCGCGAGCCGCTGCGTTCGGTGCCGGCTGGCTATCGCCGAACCGCCGAACCGCCGAGACTCGCGCCGACGGTTCGTCTAAGCCGTCATCGGCGCGGTCAGGCCAATTGGCTGCGCCGATCGCGACCGTCTCACAGCTCGAGCTCGCCGAGAATCCGGTGCGCGAGCGCCTTTGCTTCGTCGAACGCTTCCGCCTCGTTCGCGCTCGTCGTGTCGACCTCGTAGACCGTGTTGTCGGGCGTGCCGCCTTCGTCCCGGGACAGGATCACGTACCCCTGGAAGCGTCCGTCATCCGTCTTGCGGGTGTGCGCCTTGGCCGTATAAAGGCCCTTCGTGTAGGTGTTGCCGCCGTCCATGTTGCCTCTCCCGAGAAAGGACGCCTCATCGTAACATCCCGACGCCGCGCTTTCAGCGGCGGCAAAAGGGCACGGCCGGTCAGGCACGGCCGGTCAGGTACTGGGCGAATTCGACCGGGCCGGTAGGCGCATGGCCGGCTGAGCGCGACCGGCCAAGGCACGTCAGGCCATGGCCCGGCCGGTCGAAGGTGGCAGACGCTCGACTGAGGCATGGCCAGTCGAGGCTTGGCCGGTTATGTACAGGTACGACCGGCATATATGTACGACCGGCCCGCGCTCGGCAGGCCCGTCCGCGCGCGACTGTTCACGCGCGGACGGCCGGCAAGAACGTCACGACGCGACGAGCGCGACGACCTCGTCGAGCGTCGGCGCGTGCGCGCCTGTGTGGCGGCAAGCCGCCGCGCCCGCCGCGAGCGCGAACGACAGATGCTCGCGCCAGCCGCGCCCCGGCGCCGCCATCAGGCTGAACAGCAGGCCGCCGATCGTCGCGTCGCCCGCGCCGACCGTGTCCGCGACCTCGATGCGCGGCGGCTGCGCGTCGAGCGTCTCGCCGTTCGCATAGAGCGTCGCCGTGCCCGGCCCGCGCGTCACGAGGAGCGCCGCGTGCGGATTGAACGCGCGCAGTCGCGCGATCGCACTCGCTTCGTCGTCGCCTGCGAACAGATGGCGCAAGTCTTCGTCGGACACCTTGATCAGGTCGGCGAGCTCGGCCATCTTCGCGAGCGTCGGCCGGTAGCCGTCCGTCATCAGATTGCGGTAGTTCGGATCGAAGCTGATTTTCACGCCCGCTTCGCTCAGCTCGGCGGCGAGCGCGACGAGCGTCGCCGCGAGCGGCTCGCGCACGAGGCTGATGCAGCCGAAATGCGCCCACTGCACGTGCTCGCGCCAGCCGTCGGGCAGCCGCTTCGGATCGAACGCGAGATCGGCGCTGTTTTCGCCGATGAAGAAATACGCGGGCGGCTGCGTCTCGTGGACGATCGCGAGGAGCGGCGCGCGCTCGACCCGCTGCAGGAAGCGCAGATCGAGGCCGGCCGCCGCGCTCTCGCCCCATAGCTCGTCGGAAAAGCAGTCGCGGCCCACCGCGCCCGCGCACGCGCTCGGCGCGCCGAGCCGCGCGACCGCGCGCGCGACGTTCCAGCCGGCGCCGCCGGGGCGCGACGTCCAGTGTGCGCCGCCCGTGCGGACCATGTCGGTGAGGATGTCGCCCGCCGACACGAATTGCGGAAACCCTGCGCTCATCGAGCTCCTCCGTTGCGGCGGCGCACGGCGCCGTTGCCTTTGTCCTCGCCGTTGCCGCCGTCGCCGCTGCGTCGGCGGCCGCGTTTCGCGGGCGCGGCTTCGCCGTCGCCGCCGCGCGCGCCTTGGCCGCCGTCGTCGCGCTTCGCGGCGAGCGCGTGCAGCACCTCGTAGCACGCGCCCATCGTGTGATAGTCGGTCTTGCCGGCCGGGCTCTTCTCGTCGCCGTACTTGCGGTTGTCGCAGGTGAGAATCCGGTACCACGCGCCGTAGCGATGATCGACGAAGTGCGCCCAGCTATAGCGCCAGATCTCGTCGTACCAGTCCCAGAAGCGCTCGCTGCCGGTGCGCTGCGCGAGGAGCGCGGCGGCCGCGAAGCTTTCCGCCTGCACCCAGAAGTACTTGTCGTGGTCGCACACCATGTAGTCCGGCCCGAAGCCGTAGCAGAGGCCGCCGTGGTCGGTGTCCCACGCGTGCGCGAACGCCGCGTCGAACAGCTCGATCGCGCGCGGCAGCAGCCAGTCGAGCGGACGGTGGCGCTCCAGGATCAGCAAGAGCTTCGCCCATTCGGTCTGATGGCCGGGCTGGAAGCCCCACGGGCGGAAGATGTTCGAGCTGTCTTCCTTGTTGTATTCCCAGTCGACCGACCAGTCCGCATGGAAGTGCTCCCACACGAGCCCCTGCGACAGCGCGGCCTGCCGCTGCACGATGTTGGTCGCGACCTTCTCGGCGCGATCGAGGTACGTCAGGTGGCCCGTCGCCTCGTACGCGGCGAGGAGCGCTTCCGTCGCGTGCATGTTCGCGTTCTGGCCGCGGTAGCTCGACACGGTCCAGTTCGCCGTCGCGTCGTCCGCATAGAGACCCGCCGCCCGATCCCAGAAGCGGTGCTCCATCAGCTCGAACGTGTGCGCGATGAGCGGCTTCGCCTCCTCGACGCCCGCCATCGCCGCGTGCGCGGCCGCGAGCAGCACGAACGCGAGCCCGTAGCAGTGGCGCGTGCCGTCGCGCGTCGCGCGCTTTTCGCCGTCGCGCCACTCGATCTCCCAGTCGTAGCCTTCGTGCTCGGCGTCCCAGTGCGCGTCGCGCAGGAAGCGCAGCCCGTGGCGCACATGGTCGAGATCGCGCGTATCGCCGAAGTGGCGGTACGCCATCGCGTAGTTGAAGACGAAACGGCAGCTGCTGACGAGATGGCGCGTCGTGCGGTCGTAGACGCTGCCGTCGTCGCGGAAGAAGTGGTGGAAGCCGCCCGTCGGATCGAACACGTTCGGCGCGTAGAAGTGCAGCGTGTCCTCGACGTGCGAAAGCAGGAACTGCGGGTCGCGGAAGCTCGCGACGTACGGCGCGGAAGCGTGCGGCGCGTCGGGCGCCGGACGGGGAGCGGGCGTGGCTGAGGTCGTCATGATCCGAGTACCGTGGTGAGGGCGCGCGGCGCGCGGGCGGCGCCTGCGCTGCTGGCCCGCGCGATCAGCCGCACGGGGAGGCTGAGTTCGGTCTGCGCGGGCGAATCGGCGAGCAGCAGCTCGACGCCTTGTCGGCCAAGCGCCTCCTTGTCGATCGCGAGCGTCGTGAGGGGCGGCGCCGCGTGCACGGCGGCCGGAATGTCGTCGAAGCCGACGAACGCGATGTCGTCCGGCACGCGCACGCCGCGCTCGACGCACACGCGCATCGCGGCGAGCGCGGCCGCGTCGTTGTATGCGAACACGGCGTCGGGCAGCGGGCCGCCCGCGTCGAGCAGCTGCCGCATCGCGTTCGCCGCGCCGGCATCGGGGCCGAGGCTCGTGTCGATCGACAGCTCGAGCGACGGATCGAACAGCATGCCCGCGTCGAAGAACGCGCGGCGATAGCCGAGCGCGCGCTGCGCGATGCTGTAGTGCGCGAGCGAGCCGCCGATGAACGCGACGCGCCGGCGGCCCGACGCGAACAGATGACGCATCGCGAGCGCCGCGCCGCCCGCGTTGTCGACGTTGATCGAGCGCAGCCCGGGCGCGCGGATGTCGATGAGGACGAGCGGCCGGCCCGTCGCGGCGAGCGCTTCGAGCGTCTCCGGCTCCATGAAGCCCGCGACCGCGATCGCGTCGGGCGCGTGCGGGCGCATCTGGCGGATCACGTCGTCGGTCGGGCCCGTCGTCAAGAGCGACGGCACGACCCCGCGTTCGCGGCATGCGTCCTCGACGCCGTGCAGCACGTGCGAGAAGAACGGCGTCGTCGCGAAGTTGTTGTGCTGGCGATGCAGCAGGAACGTGAGCCGCTTGATCCGCGGGCGTAGCTGCGCCGGATCGTAGTTCAGGCGGCGCGCGATCTCGACGATGCGGGCGCGGGTCGTTTCGGACAGGCCGGGCTGATTCTTGAGCGCGCGCGACACGGTGCCGATCGACACGCTGGCCGCCTGTGCGACGTCGCGAATGGTGGTGCCCATCGTGTTGAGCCGGGATGTTTAGGGTGTTCGCGATTGTATAGTAAAAATCGTTGCGAAACGCCCCGGAATTGCGCCGATCCGGCTTATAAGTGCTTATGTATGAACGGTTAATCGAATCATAATCGTTTACTAAAAATACTAAACAGCTTGTGTCGCGCGCGTTTTCGCGACGCTCACGCCGCGACCCGGAAGATCGCGGCCGCCTCGCGCAGCGCGGCCGCCTCGTCGGCGAGCGCGCCCGCGGCGCTCGCCGCCTTCTGCACGAGCAGCGCGTTGTGCTGGGTCATCTCGTCCATCTGCGCGACCGCGCGGTTCACCTGGTCGATGCCCGAGCGCTGCTCGTCGGACGCGTGCGAGATCTCGTCGACGAGCGTCGCGACCTGCCGCACCGACGCGAGCATGCCGACGATCGTGCCGCCCGCCGCTTTCACCGTGTCCGCGCCGAGCTCGACTTCGCCCGTCACGCCGGCGATCAGCGCCGAGATCTCCTTCGCCGCCTGCGCGCTGCGATGCGCGAGGCCGCGCACCTCCTGCGCGACGACCGCGAAGCCGCGGCCCGCCTGGCCGGCGCGCGCCGCCTCGACGGCCGCGTTCAGCGCGAGCAGGTTGGTCTGGAACGCGATTCCCTCGATCGTCGACGAGATGCTGCGGATCTGCTGCGAGCGCACCGACAGCGTTTCCATCCGCGCGATCGCGTCGCGCGCCGCGGCGTCGCCCTGTTCGGCCTGCGTCGACGCGGCGAGCGCGAGCGAGCTCGCCTGCCGTGCGTGATCGGCGTTCGTGCGCACCGTCGCGGCGAGCTGCTCCATGCTGCTCGCCGTCTGCTGCAGGCCGGCCGCGTGTTCGTCGGTGCGGCGCGACAGATCGTGGTTGCCGTGCGCGATGTCGGTCGTCGCGTGCGCGATCGCGTCTGCCGCGCGTTGCAGCGTGCCGATCGTCCCGGCAAGCCGCGCGCGCATCGCGTGCATCGCGTGCAGCACGCTGCCGGATGCGGCATCGCCGGCATGCACGTCGAGCGCGAGATTGCCGGACGCGATCTCGTTCGCGACGGTCGCCGCGTAGTCCGGCTCGCCGCCCAACTGCCGCGCGAGCGCGCGCGCCATCGCCGCGCACAGTAGCGCGACGGCGGCGACGCCCGCGATCACGCAGCCCGCGACCGCCCACTGCACGAGCCGCGCGTCGCCGCGCGCGCGGTCGTACGCGTGCTGCGCCGCTTCGAGCTGCCACTGGCGCAACTGCGCGGTTTCGCCTTTCACGCGCTGCGCAACGGGGTCGAGCGTCTGCGTGACGACCCATTGCGCTTCGGACAGGTTGTTCGCCTTCAGCAGATCGACGGCGGGCTTGATGCCCTTGTCGCGCAGCATCGCCCAGTCGGCGGCGAGACGCTCGGCCTGCGCGCGTTCGGTGTCGGCGCGCGGCGTCGTGCGATAGTCGGCGAGCAGGCGGTCGATCGCGGCGACATCGCGCGCGGATGCGGCCGCGACCGCTTCGGTTTTCGCGGCGGACGGATCGAGCACCGCGTCGCCGACCGCGTAGCGCGTTTGCGTGACGAGCTCGTCGATCGACGAGATCCGTTGCAGCGTCTTCGCGCGATCCTCGAAGACGTGCGCGAGCGCATCGCCGACGCGCGCGACGCCGGTGAGGCCGATGCCGCCGACGGCGGCGAGCACGAGGACGACGACCGCGACGAGGATGCGCAGCCGGGTTTTGACGGTGAGGCGGGTGGTGTTCATCAGGGGCGATTCCGGAAGCGGCGCGTCGCGCTCGTGACGCGTCGAGCCGTGACGAGAAGCCGGCTTAACGGCGTCCGGGAGCCGAGGTTGAATGAATTTTCCGTGAAGCGATGCCCTGTTTTGGCGCATCGGGTTCGTGAGGCGCGTTGCGCGGCGTCCGGACTGGCGCAGGTGAAAGCGGCGGGCTGAGCGACGCCTGACGGGATCGGCGAGCCCGGCCGGACGGCGGGCGCGAAGCGCTAGAAGGATCGAAGGCGCGGACGGGGGGAAGTCGGGCGAGTCGCGAGCGTCCGGATGAACGAACGGCGGGAGGATAAAAAAAGCGAAAGAGCGACGAGGAGAAAAATTGGGGAAACGGAAAGGCGGAAAGGCGGAAAGGCGGAAAGGCGGAAAGGCGGAAAGGCGGAAAGGCGGAAAGGCGGAAAGGCGGAAAGGCGGAAAGGCGGAAAGGCGGAAAGGCGGAAAGGCGGAGGAATCTGCGAAGCCGAACAAGCGCGGCGCGGCCGAAACGACTCGCTCCGGCCGCGCCCCGTCGCGCTCAGCGCTTCGCCGCGCCGGCGTTCGCGCCCGTGCCGAGCGGCCCGCCGCCATGCCCGCCCGTCTCCTGCTCGCGGCTCGTGTCGCGCGCGCTCCAGCGCTGCGCGAGCGCCGCGCAGGCCATCAGCTGAATCTGATGGAACAGCATCAGCGGCAGCACGACCGCGCCGACCGCGTGCGCGGCGAAGATCACCTTCGCCATCGGCACGCCGGCCGCGAGGCTCTTCTTCGAGCCGCAGAAGATGATCGTGATCTGGTCCGCGCGATTGAAGCCGAGCCGCTTGCTGACGAGCGAGGTGACCGCGATCGCGATCGCGAGCAGCACGACGTTGACGACGACGAGGCCCGCGAGCGCGGTCGGCGGAATCTGGTGCCAGAGCCCTTCGTTCACGGCTTCGCTGAACGCGACATAGACGACGAGCAGGATCGAGCCCTGGTCGACGAAGCGCAGCACGCCGCGGTTGCGCTCGATCCAGCGGCCGATCACGGGGCGCAGCAGCTGGCCGGCGATGAACGGCACGAGCAGCTGCATCACGATCGCGCCGATCGTGCTCCACGGCGACGCGGTCGCGCCCGTGCCCTGCGACGAGATCATCAGGCCGACGAGCGCGGGCGTGACGAAGATGCCGAGCAGGCTCGATGCGGACGCCGAACAGACGGCGGCGGGCACGTTGCCTTTCGCGATCGACGTGAACGCGATCGACGACTGGACGGTCGACGGCAGCGTGCAGAGGAACAGCACGCCGGCATAGAGCGCGGGCGTGACGAGCGGCGTGAGGACGGGCTTGAGCGCGAGCCCGAGGAGCGGGAAGAGCGCGAACGTGCTGAGCAGCACGACGGCGTGCAGCCGCCAGTGCGTCGCGCCCGCGATGATCGCCTCGCGCGACAGCTTCGCGCCGTGCAGGAAGAAGAGGAGGCCGACCGCGATGTTGGTCGCCCAGTTGAACACGTGCGCGGCCTCGCCGCGGCACGGCAGGAAGCTCGCGAGCACGACGGTGCCGACGAGTGCGAGCGTGAAGTTGTCGGGAATAAAGCGGGAGCGCGCCATTTCGGGTCTCGGACGAATGCAGTGAAGGCGCCGGCGGCCCGCGGGCGGGCGGCGCAGCGATTGTCGGCCTGATATTGTCGCGGCCGGCGATTGAATAGGCAAATTCATTCGAAGAATCGATTAATGACTCGAATGCATGTCGATGCACCTTGCCGGCGCATCGCTACCTTACGGCGGAAACGTCAAAAACGAGCGGCGCGCGACGGGCGCAAAACGGCGCGGAATTCCCGAAAGCCGTGCAGTAACACGGTGTTACACCGATGCTTTTGGTCTAACACTTTTGCGCTCGACACGCTTTCGCCTCGCCCATAAATTACCGCTGAAAGCCTTTCGCGCGCGATTCGGGTGCGCGCAGGCGGAAAAGCAAGCGGTAGACCAATCATGATGACGGAACGGGCAATACGGAAGATCGGGCAATGGGCGGCGGGCGTGATGTGCGCGCTCGCAGCAACGCTCGTCTTCGCGCAGCCGCCGCACGGCGGCGGGCCCGGCTTCGGCGGCGGTCGCGGCGCCGCGCTGTACGCGGCGGGCGGCGCGGGCGGCTGGCGCGGCGCGCCCGGCTCCATGCAGGCTGCGCCGCAAGGCCGCGAAGCGCGGATCGGCGTGAACGGCTACCGCCAGCGCTGGGGGCTGCGTCCGACGCCGTCGTACGGCCGCTACGCGGCGCAAAGCCCGTATCGGCCGATCAGCGCCGAAGCGCGCCAGGCGCCGCACGGGCCCGGCTCGGCCAACGTGCCGATGCGCTCCGGCTCGATCCGCGCCGACGTCGCGCGCTACAACGAGGAGCGCGGCGGCCGCCCGGCGCCTCCGCCGCGCCAGGACGAAGCGCCGCATCTGCCGTTCTTCGCGCCGTTTTACCGCAACTGAGTCTCGATCCGGCCGGCTTGCGCGCGTCGCCGGCTGATGCAAATCCGCGACACTCGCGCGAAATCCTTCCGCACATTTCCTTGGTTACGCTATCTTTCGCGCCTCGTTGCGAGGACGACGCGCGCAAGCCGGCGTTTTCTCCGCGTTCGAATCGCCGCCGGCCATCGTTGCTGGCGCTTGATCGCCGTGCGCAGGAAAGCCGTTCGTCAGTTTGAAACCGGCGCGCCCGCCGCCGACGCCCGACAAATCGCCGGGAAGTTAACGCTGACGCTATATCCGCAATAAGTCCCTCCTTTTTTGACCGGAAAAATGGCTCGTGAAGATGGCGACGCCCCGAACGGCGTCGTGTCTTCCGGACGCCGCCTGCCCGTTCGCCTCGCTTCCGTTAGACGACCATCTGGAGATCACATGAAGTCATCCGTCAGCCGCGCGCTGAAAACCACTTTCGCGTGCGCCGCCGTCGCGGCGCTGGCCGCGGGCGCGTCGGGCGTTCGCGCGCAGTCGAGCGTTCAACTCTACGGGCAGGTCGACGAATGGATCGGCGCGCAGAAATTCCCGGGCGGGCAACGCGCATGGGGCGTGCAGGGCGGCGGGATGTCGACGTCGTACTGGGGCCTGCGCGGCACCGAGGATCTCGGCGGCGGCTATCAGGCGATCTTCACGCTCGAGGATTTCTTCCGCGCGCAGAACGGGCGCTACGGCCGCTTCGACGGCGACACGTTCTTCGGCCGCAACGCGTACGTCGGACTCGCGACGCCGTACGGCACGGTGCGCGCGGGTCGACTGACGACGGAGCTCTTCGTCTCGACGATCCTCTTCAATCCGTTCGTCGATTCGTACGTGTTCTCGCCGATGGTCTATCACGTGTTCCTCGGCCTCGGCACGTTCCCGACTTACACGACCGATCAGGGCGTCGTCGGCGATTCGGGCTGGAACAACGCGATCGATTACACGAGCCCGACCTTCGGCGGCTTCAACGCGGCCGCGATGTACGCGTTCGGCAACACGGCGGGCGACAACCGCTCGAAGAAATGGAGCGGCCAGCTGAACTATGCGAACGGCCCGTTCGCCGCGACGGCCGTCTATCAGTACGTGAACTTCAACGGCGGTCCGGGCGATCTCGGCGCGCTCGTGTCCGGCATGAAGAGCCAGGGCGTCGCGCAGGTCGGTCTGTCGTACGACTTCAAGGTCGCGAAGGTCTACGCGCAATACATGTATACGAAGAACGAGCAAAACACCGGAAGCTGGCACGTGAACACCGCCCAAGGCGGCGTGTCGGTGCCGCTCGGGCCGGGCAGCGCGCTCGCATCGTATGCGTATTCGCGCGACTCGGGCGGACTCGACCAGACGCATCGCACGTGGGCGCTCGGCTACGACTATCCGCTGTCGAAGCGCACCGACGTGTATGCCGCGTACATGAACGATCGCTACTCGGGCATGTCGAGCGGCGACACGTTCGGCGCGGGAATTCGTGCGAAGTTCTAACGAATCGGAGCCCGGGCGCGCGTCGCTCGGGCAATGCACGAAAAAGTGAGCGGCGTCACACTAAACGGCGCCGTTTTGCCTTTTTTGACGTTTTCAATTCTCCAGCTTTGTTACAGTTGCTTGCGATTGCATAATTCCCCTCGATTGTGAGCATTCTGGATGGATACCCTCGTCAGCATGAATGTGTTCCGCTACGTCGTCGAAGTCGGCAGCTTCGTCGGCGCGGCTGAGCGCATGGAGATGTCGGCGGCGATGGCGAGCAAGCACGTGATGCATCTCGAGCACCAGCTCGGCGCACGGCTCTTGCATCGCACGACGCGCCGCGTCGCGCCGACGGAGGCGGGGCGCGAATACTACGAGCGGCTCGTGCAGGCGCTCACCGAACTCGACGAGGCCGGGCAGGCGGTGGGCGCCGCGAGCGTCGTGCCGCAAGGGCGGCTGCGCGTGACGTCGCTGTCCGCGTTCGGGCTGCGGCACGTGATGGACGCCGTGACGTCTTACGCGGAGCGCTACCCGGACGTGACGGTCGAAATCACGCTGTCCGATCGCATCGTCGAACTGATCGACGAAGGCTACGACGTCGCGGTGCGCGCGGCGCCCGCCGGCATGAAGTCGTCGTCGCTCGTCGCGCGGCAGATCGCGACCGCGCACATCCTGCTCGTCGCGTCGCCCGAGTATCTCGCGAAGCACGGCACGCCGACGACGGTCGCCGATCTCCAGCGTCACAACATCATTCGGCGCGAGCCGAACGAGACGCTGCTCGACGCGACGATCGCCGACGTCGCGGCCGCGTCGCGCATGCCGCTGTCGGGCAACGTGATCGTCAATCATCTCGAAGGACTGCGCGTCGCCGTGCTGGGCGGCGCGGGCATCGGGCTTCTCGGCACCGAAGTGATCGGCGAGGACATCGAGTCCGGCCGCCTCGTGCCGCTGTTGCTCGACGCGCTGCCGCCGCGCGAGCTGCCGATCTATGCGGTGTACGCGAGCCGTCGCCACGTGTCGGCGAAGGTGCGCACGTTCGTCGATTTCCTCGCGGATCGCTTCGCCGGCCAGTCGCTGTGCCCGTCGATCGACGAGCGGCTGCGGCAGCTCACGATGCCGCGGATGAAGCGGCTCGGATGACGCGAGCGCCGCGCATCGACGAAAAAAAACGCGGACCGGCCGGTCCGCGCTCAGACTGAAGACGAACCCTCGCTTGGCGAGGGTTTTGTTGTTTACCGCTTCTTGATCCGCTTTTGACGCCTGGTCGATGCGACGCAATGCGATGCAATGTGGTGCGATGCATTGCAGGTTGCATGCGCTTCGCACGCGCGCCACGCGTGCATCGTGCGAGCGCCATGCGTGCGACGCCGCGTCAATCACGCGCCGCACGCCATGTGCAGCAAGGGTTACGCGCGAATGCCGAGCCGCGTCTTCGCGTCGTCGTATTCGCGCGTGAGCCGCGCGACGAGCTCCGCGACGGACGGAACGTCGTCCATCAGCCCGACGCCCTGTCCCGCGCCCCAGATGTCCTTCCATGCCTTCGCCTTGTCGCCGCCGAAGTTCATCTTCGACTTGTCGGCGACGGGCAGCGCGTCCGGATCGAGGCCCGCGTTCACGATGCTCTCGCGGATGTAGTTGCCGTGCACGCCGGTGAAGAGATTCGTGTAGATGATGTCGGCCGACTTCGCGTCGAGGATCGCGTGCTTGTAGCCGTCGACCGCGTGCGCCTCCTGCGTCGCGATGAAGCGCGTGCCCATGTACGCGAGATCGGCGCCCATCGCCTGCGCGGCGAGGATCGAGCCGCCGTTCGCGATCGAGCCGGACAGCACGATCGGGCCGTCGAAGATCTTGCGGACTTCGCCGACGAGCGCGAACGGCGACGTCGTGCCCGCGTGGCCGCCCGCGCCCGCCGCGACGAGGATCAGGCCGTCCACGCCCGCTTCGAGCGCCTTCTGCGCATGCCGCAGGTTGATCACGTCGTGCAGCACGATGCCGCCGTAGCCGTGCACGGCGTCGACGATCTCGCGCGCGGGCGCGCGCAGGCTCGTGATGAAGATCGGCACCTTGTGCTCGACGCACACGCGGATGTCGTGCTCGAGCCGCACGTTCGACTGATGGACGATCTGGTTCACGGCGATCGGCCCGATCACGGCGTCCGGGTTCGCGGCCCTGTGCTCGGCGAGCTGCGCCTGGAGCTGCGTGAGCCATTCGTCGAGCAATTCGGCCGGGCGCGCGTTGAGTGCGGGGAACGAGCCGACGATGCCCGCCTTGCATTGCGCGAGCACGAGTTCCGGATAGCTGACGATGAACATCGGCGACGCGATGACGGGCAGCGCGAGGTTTTGCAGGATGGCGGGCAGGGCCATGCGGTGTCTCCTGGATCGTCGCCGCGAGTGCGGCAAATGCGTGAGTTCGTTGCGTCGCGGCGGCCCTCGCCAAGGCCCTCGCGCGCGGTCGATATGTTATGTGAGTGTCGTGCCGGCTGCGCGCTCGCGACGAATTAATACGAACGGTCGTGCCATTATAGACGCGCTTCGATGCACGCGCTGCGGCCGGGCTGTCGAATGAGTGCTCTGTTTCTATGCTTTGCGCGGGCCTGCCTGCGGTGACGCGACGATCGCGCTCCTACAATAACGATCACAACAATCCGAGAGAACAAGACCATGTCGTTTGAGGAGTTCGCGCCGTTTCGCGTGACGGCGCAAGACGTCGACATCTTCGGCGTCAAAGGAGGCGCGGGGTCGCCGCTTCTGTTGCTGCACGGCCACCCGCAAACGCACATGATCTGGCATCGCGTCGCTGCGACGCTTGCCAGGCATTTCACCGTGATCGCCACCGATCTGCGCGGCTACGGCGCGTCGGGCAAGCCGGCGAGCGACGCGCAGCACGCGCCGTATTCGAAGCGTGCGATGGCGGCCGATCAGGTCGCGGTGATGCGTCACTTCGGCTTCCCGCGCTTCTACGTGTGCGCGCACGATCGCGGCGCGCGCGTCGCGCATCGGATGGCGCTCGATCATCCGGATGCGGTCGAGCGGATGCTGCTCCTCGACATCGCGCCGACGCTCGCGATGTACGAGCGCACCGATCGCGCGTTCGCGACCGCGTACTTCCACTGGTTCTTCCTGATCCAGCCCGAGCCGCTGCCGGAGACACTGATCGGCGGCAACTCGGATGCGTACGTCGAATCGGTGATGGGCAACCGGTCGGCCGGCCTCGCGCCGTTCTCGCCGGAGGCGCTGCACGCGTATCGCGAAGCGCTGCGGCAGCCGGGCGCCGTGCATGCGATGTGCGAGGACTATCGCGCGTCGGCGACCATCGATCTCGACCACGATCGCGCGGACCTCGAACGCGGTCACAAGGTCGCGTGTCCGCTGCGCGTGCTGTGGGGCGAGAACGGCGTCGTCGGGCGCTGCTTCGAGCCGCTCGACGAATGGCGGCGCGTCGCGCGCGACGTGAGCGGCCGCGCGCTCGCTTGCGGGCACTACATCCCGGAAGAGGCGCCCGTCGCGCTGATCGACGAGATCGTCGCGTTCTTCGAGGCGCGCGAGGTGGCGTGACGCGGCGGCGCGCGACGCGGCGTGAGTCGGGGCGCGCGCAGTGGCGCAAGGCCGGGACGGCAGGGCGCGGTGGGTGGGCGGCGGATCGTTGCCTGTTGCCGATTGCCGCCGGCCGCCGCTGTTGCTGTCGCTCGGACGGCGGCGTGCAGCGGCGGCCGCGTAACGCGCGAGACGGATCGACAGTCGCGCGCGTTACGCGGCGACCGACGGCGACGACTGCCGCGCCCGTCGGCGAGATTTCATCGTCGTGCGACGGGCGACGCGTGCCCACGGCATCCCCGCCGGCGTCGCCGCGTCGCGGGCTGGAGTCCTCGTTTCTCCGATGCGAGCCCCGCGCGGCCTTCACGCGCACGGCTCATCCGTCGATTTCACACGGGGTGGCGCCGCGCTTCGCGTCCGCCCCGCGCATGCGTCAATCCTCTTCGATCACGAGCGGCGGCAAGCGCCGCGCGACGGGCGTCGACTTGACGATCGCCGTGCTCGTCTCCGCGCGCTCGGTCACCTTCGCGAGTATTCCGTCGAGCTGCTCGATCGAGCGCAGATAGAGCCGGCAGACGAAGCAATCGTCTCCCGTCACCTTGTCGCATTCGACGAACTCGGGAATCCGCCGCAGCAATTCCTCGACGAGATGCAACTGGCCGGGCAGCGGCTTCACGCGCACGATCGCCTGCAGCGTGTAGCCGAGCGCGCGCGGATCGAGCTCGACCGTGAAGCGCGCGATCACGCCTTGCGCTTCGAGCCGGCGCAGGCGGTCCGCGGTGCTCGGCGCGGACAATCCGACGCGCCGCGCGAGTTCGCTGACGGGCTGGCGCGCATCGTCGGCGAGCGCGCGCAGCAGTTCGCGGTCGATCGAATCGGGCGTGCTCGCCGCAGGCGGCGGCGAAAGGCGTTTTTGCATGGCAGCCTTCTTTTCAAAGGTGGAAAGACGCATTTCACTCAGTTTAGCGATGGAGATAGGCAAATCAAGTGCCTAGAATCGAAGTCAGGCTTTCCTCTCGCGAGAACTCACATGGCTTCGAACGATATGCGCCGCGGGGCGCTCGAAATGGTGGTCGCAATGCTGATGTCCGGGACGATCGGCTGGCTCGTCGTGTCGTCGCAGCAGCATTTGATGAACGTCGTGTTTTTCCGCTGCCTGTTCGGCGGCGCGACGATGCTGATCATTTGCGCGGCGCTCGGCTTCCTGCGCCGCGATCTGCTGTCGAAGCGCGTCGTCGCGCTCGCCGCGCTCGGCAGCGTCGCGATCGTCGCGAACTGGGTGCTGTTGTTCGCCGCGTACTCGCGCGCGTCGATCTCGATGGCGACGGCCGTCTACAACACGCAGCCGTTCATGCTTGTCGCGCTCGGCGCGATCGTGTTCCGCGAGCGGCTCACCGCGTCGGCCGCGGCGTGGCTCGTGCTCGCGTTCGCGGGGCTCGCGCTCGTCGTGCGCGTCGAGCCCGCGGTGCTCGCGGTGCCCGGCCAGTATCTCGAAGGCGTCGCGCTCGCGCTCGGCGCGGCGTTCCTGTACGCGGTGTCGTCGATCGTCACGAAGCATCTGAAGGGCACGCCGCCGCATCTGCTCGCGCTGTTCCAGACGGGCGTCGGCGTGCTCGCGCTCGCGCCGTTCGTCCGCTACGACGCGCTGCCCGCGACGCCGAGCCAGTGGCTCGACCTCGTCGTGCTCGGCGTCGTCAACACGGGGATCATGTACGTGCTGCTGTACGGCGCGATCCAGAAATTGCCGACCGCGACGATCGGCGCGCTTTCGTTCGTCTATCCGGTCGTCGCGATCGTCGTCGATCGGATCGCGTTCGGGCAGACGCTCGCGTGGAGCCAGGTGTTCGGCGCGGTGTTGATCCTGCTCGCGGCGGCGGGCGTGAATCTCGGCTGGCGGATCGTGCCGGCGCGGCGGATCGAGGCGCGGGGCTGAGCGCGTTGCGCGGAGTGCGCGATGGTGCGGGGCGCGGTGGAAGCGTGTGCGCTTTGTGCTTCGCTTCGGCGCGCGTCGAATGGCGCGGGCGCAGCCCGATCGAGCGGCGAGCATTGGTTGGCGGAAATGCGACGCAAGCCGCGCGTCACGGCGGGCGGCGGCGCTCGCCGCGAACGAAGCGACGCCGGTTGAGCGGCCTGCGGCGGCTTGCCGGGAGGCGAGGCGCGCCTGCCGCGCAAGCGCGACGCGTCAGCGACGACGAGGGCGCGCGGGCACCGCCCGATCGATCGGCGCGCGTCGGTCGACCGGGATCGCGCGCGATGCATGCCCGGTGCGCCGGCGGCGCTCCGGGCAGACTGACGCGCCGCGCGATCGAGCGCCGCATGTCGGCTCGCGCAGACGACATCGCGCACCACGCGAAGCCAGACTGCGGCATTCCGACACGCGCAAGAAAGTTGTAGGGAAACTCCTGATGCGATGCAGCGAGGGCGCTCGTATGATGCGCAGTGACGTTGATCACGTCCACAGAATTCTCATTACGCTCGCCGTTCGCCAGTCTGGCTGAACGGCATTTTTTTGCGCCGCGCCTGCCGCTTGCGGCAACGTGCGCGGGCGCGGCCCGCTGCCGGCGCCGCATCACGCGCAGGCCGTCCGCCGCGCGGCCAGCCGCGCGAGCACCGCGCGCTTCGCGTCGTCGTCGAACTTGCGCCAGCCGGCGATCTCGTCGCGCGTGCGACGGCAGCCTTCGCACCAGCCGGTCTTCGCGTCGATCCTGCAGACGTTCGTGCATGGCGACGGCACGTTCGTGGCCGACGCCGCCGTCGCCTCGCCCGCGGCCACCGCGTTCACCGCCGTCTCGCTCGCCGCCGCACGCGTTGCCGCATCCGTTGCCGCGGTATCGGCCGCTGCCGCGCCAGGCGCCCCGTCGACCTTCGCCGCGCCGCCGGTCTCCGTGATGCCGCTCATGCGTCGCAGCGCTCCGCGACGTCGGCCACCGGCGCGCCCGTCAACGACACCAGCTCCTGCGGAGACAGATTGAACACCGCGTGCGGGTGGCCGGCCGCCGCCCACAGGTTGTCGAGTTCGAGCAGGTCGCGATCGATCAGCATGACGGGCTCGACGAGATGGCCGATCGGGCACACGCCGCCGATCGCGTAGCCGGTGTTGTCGCGCACGAACTTCGCGTCCGCGCGGCCGACTTCGCCGACGTGCGCGGCGACCTTCTTCTCGTCGACGCGATTCGCGCCGCTCGCGACGACGAGCACAGGCGCGCCGTCGGCGCGGCGGCGGAACAGGATCGACTTCGCGATCTGTGCGACCGAGCAGCCGAGACCCGCGGCGGCTTCGGCCGATGTCTTGCCGGTTTCCTCGAGCATCACGATGTCCTTCGCATGGCCGCGCTCGCGCAGCAGCAACGCGACGCGGCGGGCGGAATCGGGAAGCTTGTCGATGGGAGCGGAGGTAGCCATGGGTGCGCTTCGTATTCTCGTAGGGTGGGGCTGATGAGCGCCGCGCGGATCACGCGCAGGCGGGCGGTTCGGCGGCCGCGCGCTGCTTCGCGAGCAGCGCGCGGCCCGCGCGCGACACGTTTGCGCGGCCGATCGCGGTCGAGATGAAATCGCCGGCGGCGACGACCTGGCCGAGATCGACGCCCGTGTCGATGTTCAGGCCGCGCATCATGTACAGCACGTCCTCCGTCGCGACGTTGCCGGTCGCGCCCTTCGCGTACGGGCAGCCGCCGAGGCCCGCGACCGACGCGTGGAAGATCCCGATGCCTTCGAGCAGCGCCGCGTAGATGTTCGCGAGCGCCTGCCCGTAGGTGTCGTGGAAGTGGCCCGACAGCCGTTCGCGCGGAAACGCCTTCGCGACCGCGTCGAGCACCGCGCGCGTGCGGCCCGGCGTGCCGACGCCGATCGTGTCGGCGATGTCGATCTCGTCGCAGCCGAGCGCGGCGAGGCGCTTCACGACGTCGACGACGGCGTCGATCGGCACGTCGCCCTGATACGGGCAGCCGAGCGCGCACGACACGCTCGCGCGCAGCCGCGCGCCCGCGTCCTTCGCCGCGCGCGCGACGGGCTCGAAGCGCGCGATGCTCTCCGCGATGCTGCAGTTGATGTTGCGCTGCGAGAACGCTTCGCTCGCCGCGCCGAAGATCACGACTTCGTCGGCGCGCGCGGCGAGCGCGTTCTCGACGCCCTTCAGGTTCGGCGTGAGCGCCGAGTAGATCGTGCCCGCGCGGCGCTCGATGCCGGCCATCACGTCGGCGCCGTCGGCCATCTGCGGCACCCATTTCGGCGACACGAACGACGCCGCCTCGATGTTGCGGAAACCGGCGCGGGACAGCCGGTTCACGAGCTCGATCTTGACGTCGGTCGGCACGAACGCCTGCTCGTTCTGCAGCCCGTCGCGCGGGCCGACTTCGACGATCTTCACGGATTGGGGGAGCGTCATCCGGGTCTCCTGATTCCTGTCTTCTGATGAATGAGTCGCTGCATGGGGTTCTCCTGCGCGCGTGTCCGCGGGCCGCGGTCAGTAGCCGCGCGCGCGGTCGACGATGCCGCCGATCGGCTCGCCGCGCTCGAGCGCGCCGATCTTCGCGGCGATCTGCTCGACCGCTTCGGCGCGCAGCGTGTCCGCCGAGCAGTGCGGCGTGATCGCGATCCGCGGCTCGCGCCAGAACGGGTGATCTTCGGGCAGCGGCTCGGTCGCGAACACGTCGAGCGTCGCCGCGGCGATGCGGCCGCTCGAGAGCGCGTCGAGCAAATCCGCTTCGACGAGATGCGCGCCGCGCGCAATGTTCACGAGATACGCGCCGTGCGCGAGCTTCGAGAACGCGCGCGCGTTCAGGATGCCGTCGGTGTCGGCCGTGCTCGGCAGCAGGTTCACGAGCAGCTTCACGCCGTCGAGAAACGCGTCGAGCTGCGCGGCGCCCGCGAACGTCGCGATGCCGTCGAGCGTCTTCGCCGCGCGGCTGTAGCCGCGCACCGGCAGCCCGAGCGCCGCGAGCGCGCGCGCGACTTCGGCGCCCAGCGCGCCGAGCCCCAGCACGCCGACGACGAACGTCTCGCGCGGATGCGGCTCGAGCACCCGCCAGCGGCGCTCGCGCTGCAACAGCGCGTATTCGTCGAAGCGGCGCAGATAGCGCAGCGCCGCGTGCGTCGTGTATTCGACCATCTGCCGCGCCATCCCGGCGTCTTCGAGGCGCACGAGCGGCACGTCGCGCGGCAGCATGCCCGGATGCGCGCGTTCGAGCGCGAGCACCGCGTCGACGCCCGCGCCGAGATTGAACACCGCCTTCAGATCCGCGCGCGGCGCGAAGAACGTGCGCGGCGCGCGCCAGACGAGCGCGTAATCGGCGGGCGCGTCGTCGCCGGGCGTCCATGCGCGCAATTGCGCGCCGGGCAGCGCGCGCTCGACGTCGCGCTTCCAGTCTTGCGCGTCCTGATGCGGCGTATAAAGCAGAATTCGCATGCGTCTACTTCGCGAACATTTGGCCGATGTCGGCGAATGCCTTGAATTCCAGCGCGTTGCCGCACGGATCGAAGAAGAACATCGTCGCCTGCTCGCCGACCTCGCCCTTGAAGCGGACGTGCGGCTCGATCACGAATACCGTGCCTGCCGCCTTCAGCTTGTCGGCGAGCGCGTGCCATTCGTCCATCGACAGCACGACGCCGAAATGGCGCACCGGCACGTCGTCGCCGTCCACCGGGTTGACGGCCGAGCGGCCTGTCTCGTCGGGCGCGAGATGCGCGACGAGCTGATGTCCGAAGAAATCGAAATCGACCCAGCGATCGGAACTGCGGCCTTCCGGGCAGCCGAGCAGGCTGCCGTAGAAGCGGCGCGCGTGCTCGAGGCTCGTGACCGGAAAGGCGAGATGAAACGGGCGCAACGCGCCGCGCGGCGTGGCGGACATGCATTGTCTCCTCTAAATGAAGCCCTCATTCTACGGTTTTGCCGCGCGTTGCGTCGCCATGCGCGGAAATGCAAAGCACAAAAAAATGGTTCGCCGCGCGCGGCGCGCACGCGACAATCGACGCCAGGCTCCTAGCTTCGCGAGGGACACATGCGCTCATGCAGCAAATCGACGTGGCCGCCGCGGCTCGTCACGGTACCCGGCCTGCACGGCAGCGAAGGCGCGCACTGGCAGACCTGGCTCGAAAGACAGTTCGCGCGCGCGCTGCGCGTCGAACAGGACGACTGGGACGCGCCGCATCTCGCGCGCTGGGCGCAGAACGTGCGCGATCTGCTCGCGCGCGAGCGCGGGCCGTTCGTGCTCGCCGCGCACAGCTTCGGCTGCCTCGCGGCCGCGCATGCGCTCGCGCGGCACGCGTCGGCCGCGGATGCGCCGGCGGCGGACATCGCCGGCGTGCTGTTCGTCGCGCCGGCGAATCCGCGCAAGTTCGCGTTCGCGGGCGACTTCGATCCGCGGCGCCTGGCCGTGCCGTCGATCGTGATCGGCAGCGAAACCGATCCGTGGATGACGCTCGCCGACGCGCGCGAGTTCGCGCACCGGCTCGGCAGCGCGTTCGTCAATCTCGGCGACGCCGGGCACATCAACACCGCGGCGGGCTACGGGCCGTGGCCGCGCGCGAAACATCTCGTCGATACGCTCGTGCATTGCGCGGCGCCGCTGCGGTTTCGCGACGACGCGCCGGAAGCCGGCGCGATCGCGCGCGATGCGCTCGTGACGGCGGCTTGATGCATTCGCCGCAATCGCCGGGCGCGGCGCTTCAGGCCGCCCGGACGAGCTGCTCGACGGCGACGCGCGTCGCGTGCGTGAGCGGCTGCGGCAGTTCGTTCAGCGCGAACCAGCCGAATGCGTCGTGCTTGTCCGGCTCGACGATGCGCGGCTCGCCCGCGAACGCGCTCGCGCGATAAACGGGCGCGACCCAGTGCTCTCGATTGGCGGCGTCGATGTGATCGACGACGCACAGCAGCGTGACGCGTTCGAGCGCGATCGCCAGCTCCTCTTCGATTTCCCGACACACCGCGCGCTCGACGGGCTCGAGCCAGTCGACCTTGCCGCCCGGCAAGCCCCAGCAGCCCGCTTCGGGCGCGCGCTTGCGCTTGATCAGCAAAATCCGGCCGTCGCGGACAATGGCGGCGCCGCAGCCGACGCGGGGTTGTTCGGTGTGTTGCATGGGGTCCTCGTGAATTGGGTCGTGCGGTCTGGCGTGCGGACGTCGTGAGGCGCCGCGCGTCGCGGAGGCGGGTTGCTCGTCGGGCGGCGGCCTCGGTGTTCGCTGTGCCGCAGAAGCGGCGTCGCTGTCGCTGCGGGGGACGCGCGGTTGCCGGCATCGTACGCGCCGTGCCGCGAAGACTTGCGGTCTTTGTCGTGGCGGCGTTGCAAGCGATGCGATGCGTTCGAACCCGCGAACACCGGTTCGCGGCGTCGCGATGCGGCGCAAGCCGTATGCCGCGCGATATCGTATCGGATCGACGCGCATCGACCAAGTTGACCCCGCGCGGAATCGGCTGGCGCGATGCGCGAGCGATGCGCTGCTGCGCGCTGCCGTGGCGCGGTGCATGATGCGTCGACGTGTCGTGACGCACGACTCGCGGCAATGCCATGCGAGACATTGCCGCGATGCGCGGCCGGGAAAAGCCCTGGATGAACGAAGCACTATCCGCGCGTTGCGACGTGCATAACGCGTAGAGCGCGTGCGTTGCGCGGCGACGTTTCTTGCGCGCGTTCGCGGTCGGTTTGTCGCGACGCACGATGGATGAAATCGAGCCGCAGATCGTCGCGACATCCCGCCATGAAAAACACCCCAAGGACCGGAACCGCGCCCGATTCCTGAAGTGCGATGTGCGTCACGTCATGTCTTCGGAAACGATGTTCGGCGCACGCAGCGCGCATCCGAATTTCCCTTCGACGCTTGTGGTCGCGTGCTTTTCTTTCCGCATCGAACCGCATCGAACCGCGTCGATCGTGCGACGGCGCCCGCCACGCCCGCCGTCGCACGCGCACCCGTCAGGCGGTGACGGGCGCGACCGCCGCCGGATCGGAATAGCTCGTCTTGCCGTTCTCGACGTGGCCCGCGAAGCGGCGCACGAACTTGCCCGTCGCGCCGTCCGACACCGTCACGTCGTACCAGTGGTGGCTCGGCGCGAGCGCCCATTGCTCGATCCGCTCGTCGCCGCCGCGCAGTGCGAGCTGGCGCGACTGCGCGCCGTACGCGTTGTCGGTCAGCGTCAGCTGCACGCTCTGTCCGCCGTGATTCTGCAGCTTCAGATACAGGTTGCCGTTCGCGACGTCGTAGCCCGCCTTCACTTCCGGATGCGCGGCCGCGTGCCGGCCATGGCCCTCGGCGGCGGCGACGCCCTCGAACACGCGCACGAAGCCGTTCGGGCCGTACACCGAGAACGCGTACGCGCCGTTCGTCGCGCCCAGATCGAACTCGTCGTGCAGCGAACGATGCGCGCCGACCGTATAGCGCCACGGGCCGTCGCTGCGGTTCGACGCGTACACGTAGAAGTGCGCGCCTTGCTCGCCGCGATTCGCGAACTCGAGCCGCAAGCGCGCGCCGCCGTGCACCGACGCGTTCACGTGCAGCTCGTACGGCAGCGCGCGCGCCGGGCGCACGCCGGGCTCCTGCGGATCGACGGGGCTCGGCGCGGCGGGCACGGTCGGCGCGGGCTTCGTCGAGCAAAGCTGATCGGCGATCGACCGATAGTTGCTCGTGTCGGGCAGCGGCGGCAGCGTCGCGTCCGGCGTGCGGAAGTCGAACGCGGACGTGAGATCGCCGCACACGGCGCGGCGCCACGGCGTGATGTTCGGCTCGTCGATTCCGAAGCGCGCGGCGATGAAGCGGATCACCGACGTGTGGTCGAACACCTGCGAGCAGACGAAGCCGCCCTTCGTCCACGGCGACACGACCGTCATCGGCACGCGCGGGCCGAGGCCGTACGGCAGGCCGTCGGCGGTGTAGCTGCCGCCGCGGCCCGGATTCACGACGTTGTGGATCTCGCCGTCGACGGTGACGGTGGACAGGCCCTGCGCGCGCGTCGTCGCCGGCTGCGGCGGCACGACGTGATCGAAGAAGCCGTCGTTCTCGTCGTACATGATGAAGAGCACGGTCTTGCGCCACACGTCGGGGTTCGACGTCAGCGCGTCGAGGATCTGCGACGTGTAGTTTGCGCCGTAAGCGGGCGTGTACTTCGGATGCTCGGAGAACGCGGCGGGCGGCAGCAGCCACGACACCTGCGGCAGCTTGTTCGCGAGCACGTCGGCCTTCAGGTCGTCGAGCGTGCGCGCCGTCTGCGCGCGCTGATACAGCGACGAGCCCGGCTTCGCGTTGATGAAGTTCGCGAAGTTCTGCAGGACGTTCGTCCCGTAGTTGCCGTTCAGCGGATCGCTGCCCGTCGTGCCTTGCTGATAGATCTGCCACGAGATGCCGTTCGCTTCGAGACGCTCGGGATACGTCGTCCACGTGAGCAGGTCGTACTTCGGCGGCACGTCGCCGTCGACGTAGTCGTTGTTGTCGAGGAGCGGACCGCCGTACCTGCCGGTCGGGTCGACGGTGCCCGTCATCAGATACGAGCGGTTCGGATGCGTCGGGCCGGGCAGCGAGCAGAAGTAGTTGTCGCAGACGGTGAACGCATCGGCGAGCGCGTAGTGGAACGGGATGTCCTCGCGCACGTGATAGCCCATCGTCATGTCGGTCTTGTTCGCGGGCCACCGGTCGTAGCGGCCGCCGTCGATCGCCGCGTGTGTCTTGTACCACGAGTGATCGAGGTCGCCGATGCATTGCGCGCTCGTCGTCAGCGTGTTCAGGCGAAACGGCAGCACGGGTCTCGACGGATCCGCCTTCGACGGCTGATACCAGACCGGCTTGCCGTTCGGCAGCGCGATCGGGAAGCGGTCGTTGTAGCCGCGCACGCCGCGCAGGTGTCCGAAGTAATGGTCGAACGAACGGTTTTCTTGCATGAACACGACGATGTGCTCGACATCGCGGATCGTGCCCGTGCGCGACGCGGCGGGGATCGCGAGCGCGCGGCGGATCGATTCGGGGAACACGGTGAGCGCGGCGGCGGCGCTCGCGGATTGCGCAACGGCATGCAGGAAACGGCGGCGGCTTTCTGACGTCATGTTTTCACCTTGGGCTCTGCGGAGAAGAGGGCTCGGCGGAACGCGATCAGCCAGGATTCGATGCGGGATGCGCGGATGCCGCCGTCGCGCCGGATGCGTCGTCGGCTTCGTCTTCGGGCGGGTAGTGGATCACGGGCGTCGCGAGCGGCGCGCTCGCGGACGCGGTGCGGCCGGCTGCGGCGCCGCCGTTGAACGCATTGGCGGCGGCGCCCGGCAGCGACGCCGTTTGCGCGTCGGCGTTCGTCTCCGCGCGGGCGTGGGACGCGTCGTCGCTGCACGCAGCGGCGAGCGGCACGACGCAAAGTGCGGCGACGAAGGCGGCGAGACGCTGGCGCATCAAGGTGTCTCCTGAAGGATCGCGAGTCGTGGTCGTCCGCTAGTATGAGGAAACGATGCGTCGGTTACGTGAACCGTTTGCGACCGCCATATTATGACGATCGGCTTTCGGGCGGCCGGCAGCCGGCGGCGTCGGCTGCGGACCGGCTGCGCGGCGTCTTGCGGCGCGTCTCGTCGCGCTGCCAGTCGAGCCGCGCGGCGCCCGTCAATTGGTCGATTCGTCCACCGCGGCTTTGCTGCGAAACGTCGACGATTGACAACGGCACCCTCGACCCCTCAAACCGGCACCTCCGAAGTCAACTTCACCTTCTGCAGCGGAATCTCGGTCTTCACGCTCTGCACGCCTTTGATCCGCGTCAGATGATGCATCTGGAATTGCCGGTAGTCGTCGATGTCGGCGGCGACGACTCGCAGCAGGAAATCGCAGTCGCCCGCCATCAGGTGGCACTCGACGACCTGCGGCAGTTGCCGGACCGCTTCGGCGAAGTGATCGACCGTGTCGGCGTCCTGCTCCTTCAGCCAGACGCGCGTGAACACGGTCAACCCCTTGCCGACCTTCGCGGGATTGAGCACCGCGACGTACCGTTCGATCACGCCGGCTTCCTCGAGCAGCCGGACTCGTCTGAGGCACGGCGAAGGCGACAGGCCGACCTCTTTCGCGAGCTCGACGTTCTGCAGCCGGCCGTCGCGTTGCAGGGCTTGCAGGATGCGTCGATCGATGGCGTCAAGTTTCATTGAAATCTGATTCCAGGAAGATTGGAAAAATAGGCCGTTCATACCAATTCGACACCGGAATATAGCAACAACGCAACCCGATTCCATCGAATTTGGCAGACAATATTGCCCCTCGAAGGAGGTGTAATGAACAGTTTGCCGACGTCAACCGTCATTTCCGAGGACTCCACTGCAAGATCCGAAGCCTGGCGCGGCTTGCGCGCATCGCTGCCCGTGATGCTCGGCTTCGTTCCGTTCGCGCTCGTGCTGGGCGCGCAGGCGACGCAAAAAGGCTTGAGCGTCGTCGAAGTGCCGCTGATGACCGGCCTGAATTTCGGCGGCGGCTCCGAATTCACCGCGATCCGGCTATGGACGTCGCCGCCGCACATCCTGCTCATCGTCGCGATGTCGTTTCTGGTGAACTGCCGGCACATCCTGATGGGCGCGGCGTTCGCGCCGTATCTCCGGCACCTGTCGCGCAAGCGGACCTTTCCGGCGCTCTTCTTCATGTGCGACGAGAGCTGGGCGATGGCGCTCGCCGACGCGCGGCAGCAATCGCGCAGCCGCATCAGCTTTCCGTACTACCTGGGCGTGTCGGCCGGGCTGTACCTCACGTGGGTCGCGTGCACCGCGCTCGGCGCGGCATTGGGGCCCACGATCGGCGACGTCGAGCAATACGGCTTCGACATGGCGTTCACCGCGGTCTTCCTCGTGCTGCTCCGGGGCATGTGGAAAGGCGCGCGCGCGTGCCGTCCGTGGCTCGTCAGCCTCGTCGTCGCGGCGGCGACTGACCTGCTCGTGCCGGGCGCGTGGTACGTCGCGGCGGGCGCGCTCGCCGGCCTCGTCGCCGCCGTCGCCTGGGGAGAGCCTTCATGATCGATGTATCGACGCTGCTGACGATCGTGCTGATGGCCTCGTCCACTTACCTGAGCCGGATTCTCGGCTACGTCGTGCTGCGCAATCGCACGCTGAGCCCGCGCATGCTGTCGGTGATGGAGAATGTGCCGGGATGCGTGCTGGTGTCGGTGATCGCGCCGGCGTTCGTCTCGGACAAGCCGGCCAATTTGCTCGCGCTGGCGATTACGCTGCTCGCGGCAACCCGCCTGTCGATTCTGCCGACCGTGATCATTGGCGTCGTGTCGACCGGCTTGTTGCGGCATCTGCTCGGTCAGTAACTGAACATGGACAACCGCCGAAACGCGATGCAAGACTGCTGGGTCGACACCGGACGGGGGCGCTTGTTCGTGCGGCGCTGGCCCGCGCCGCACCATGCGGACGCGCCCGACGGCCTGCCGCCCATCGTCCTGCTTCACGATTCGCTCGGCTGCGTGCACCTGTGGCGGACGTTTCCGAAAGCGCTGGCCGAATGCACGGGACGGCGGGTGATCGCCTACGATCGACTCGGCTTCGGGCAGTCCGATCCCCGCGCGGACGCACTCGACGCCGACTTCGTTCGCGACGAGGCCCGGCGATTCTTCCCGATGCTGCGCGAACAGCTCGGCTTCGATCGTTTCGTCGCGTTTGGCCATAGCGTCGGCGGCGGCATGGCGGCGCACTGCGCGGCGGCGTATCCGTCGGCGTGCGAAGCGTTGATCACCGAATCCGCTCAGGCGTTCGTCGAAGACAGGACGCGCGCCGGCATCGTCGACGCGCGCGAGCAGTTCAAGCAGCGCGAAACGTTCGAACGTCTGCAGGTGTATCGCGGCGAAACGGCGCGTCGCGCGATGAAGCGGCGCTCGAATCGATGGGCTCGAGCCGTCGCCGCTTGACGAATGCGCCGGCGATCGACGATGTTCGTGCGCTCAGGCTTCGGCCGTCTCGCTCCGTTGCAGCGCTTCCCAATGCGTGACGAGCCGCGCCGCGAGCGCGTCGCTCGCCGGCAGGAACGGCAGCCGCAGCGCGTTGTCGCACCAACCCTGCGCGGCGAGCAGCGCCTTCACGGGCGCAGGATTCGGTTCCGCGAACAGATCGGCGACGAGCGGTTGCAGCGCAACCGCGATCCGTCGCGCGTCGTCGAGCCTGCCTTCGCGCAACAGCGCATGCACGCGCACGTGCCGCGCGGGCAGCACGTGCGCGGCGCTCGCGATCACGCCGTGCGCGCCCGCGCACAGCGCCGCGAAATTCTGGTTGTCGTCGCCGGAGAAGATGCGTAGCGGCGTTTCGTGCACGAGACGCAGCATGCGCTCGAGTGTCCCGCCGCATTCCTTCACGCCGACGACTCGCGCATCGCGCGAGAGCGCCTGAAGCGTGTCGAGCTCGACGTTCACGCCGGTCCGATACGGAATGTTGTAGACGAGCACCGGCAGATCCGCCGCTTCGACGATCGCTTCGATGTGCCGCCGCACGCCGGCCTGCGTTGGCCTCACGTAGACGGGCGGCGTCGCGAGCAGCCCGTCCGGGCGCAGCGACGCGAGTTCGCGCGCGCGCTCGGCGGCCGCGTGCGTCGCGCTCGCCGTCACGCCGAGCACGATCGGAAGATTCGGCGTGGCGTCGCGCAGCGTCGCGAAAATCGCTTCCTGTTCGCTCGCGCGCAGGAGCGCGCCTTCGCCCGTCGTCGCGCCGGCGACGAAGCCCGCGATTCCTTCGGCCGCGTAGTGACGCGCGAGGCGCGCGAGCGCCGGATGGTCGATCTCGCCATCGTGGAACGGCGTGATGATCGGAAGCCAGATACCTTCGAAACGTGATTGCATGTGCATCCTCTAGGTGAAACGGGTGGATGGGAACCGTCCCGCCGGCCGGTGCCGGATCGAGGTATGCGAAAGGTGAGTTAACACGCGGGCATCCCGTCCGGCTGTCGCCTGACGGGACACGACGTCCCCGCATGTTGCAATTGATCTGCATTTCTCGATGTTGCGGATGACGGTGATAGTGCAAGGTTATCAATGAGTTAGTGGTATTGAGGAAATGGGGGGCAATGTCATACAATTGGCCCTCTTTTACTCAAACCGCTTACGCAGGAGTTACACGAACTTGGCTCGTATCAACTTCACCGCCGGGCGCGTGCGCGACTTTCGCTGTCCTCTCGACGCCAAGCAAATCTTTATGTGGGACTCGGGTGCGCCGGGCCTTGGGCTGCGCGCTACCGCTGGCAGCGTGTCTTATGTCTTTCAAGGTCGCATCGCGGGCAACACGGTTCGCACCACAATCGGCGACGCACGCACATGGGATATCGACGGCGCTCGCCAGAAAGCGCGCGAACTTCAGAAACTCATCGACGAGGGTAAAGACCCACGCGTCGAAAAGGCTGCCGCTATCGCGGTCACGCAGGCGCGGCGAGTAGAGTCGCGGCGGCGTCAGGCTACGCTGGATACTGCATGGAAGAGCTATATCGATGCGAATCGTTCCCGCTGGAGCGACCATCACGTTGCGGATCATGAGAAGGTGTCTCATCGTGGCGGCGAAATGAGAAAGCGCGGCCGCAAGCAACCTCGCGTTTGCGGCGCACTGTCGAGTCTACTTGATGTGCCGTTGCCGGACTTGACCGCAGACGTGATTGCCGAGTGGCTAAAGCGTGAGACGGAAAGCCGACCGACTCAAGCTTCGCTCGCATTTCGGTTGCTGCGCGCGTGCCTGAACTGGTGTGCCGAGCAGCATGAATGGTCTGGCCTTGTACCAGAACACGTTTGCCGTACACGTAAGGTGCGTCAGAACGTCCCAAAGGTTCGCGCGAAATCCGATTGCCTCCAGCGAGAACAACTCGCTCCCTGGTTCGACGGTGTGCGACAGATGGCAAACCCTGTCGTCTCTGCGTTCTTGCAGGCGTTGCTTCTTACAGGGGCGCGCCGCGAAGAAATGAACGAGCTCAAATGGACCGACTTGGATTTTCGCTGGAACACGATGATCCTGCGAGACAAGGTGGAAGGCGATCGCACCATTCCCCTGACGCCCTATGTGGGATTGTTGCTCGGCGCTTTGCCTCGCCGCAACGAATGGGTTTTCAGCAGCGTCAAATCGGAATCGGGCCGCTTGCAGGCTCCCGATGATCGGCATCGCATTGTCTTGCGGGCCGCGCATCTCGAAGGACTCACCCTGCATGGGCTGCGCCGCTCGTTCTCGACGCTTACCGAGTGGATCGAGTGTCCCGCGGGCGTCGTCGCGCAAATCATGGGCCACAAGCCAAGCGCCACGGCGGAAAAGCACTACAAGCAGCGCCCGATTGATTTGCTGCGCATGTGGCACACGAAGATCGAAGCATGGATATTGAGTGAAGCGGGTATCACGCTTCCAGCGACACAACAGATGGCGAACGTATGACGCACGATGACGACAACCTTCCAGACATGGAAAACGAACTGGCACGTTTGACGGCCGATGCCGAGGCGGCAATCGAGCAATTGAGATCCAAGGGGCTGCGCGACGCGATGTGTCCGCACGATCGGATTGTCGTTCGTGTAGGTGACGCGAAAACCTGGATCGCGTCGCTTGGAGCGAAGTTACCTGGCATATTGGCTGAGAACTGTTCGCGATCATTCTGCACGTCGGCAGATCCGGATATGTCACAGAACCCGCTGGCGGCGAATACGGCCGAAGTTCGCTCGGTTCGACGATCGACGGTTTCGGTCGCTTGGCAGTTGCGGCTCATCGAGCATTGGCCGGATATCGTGCGCGAGTATGGGCCGTCCGTGGAGGCTCGCGCGTTCATGCGATACATCAAGAAGCACGACGAGTCGGGCGTGATTGTGGCTCATCCTGTCGCCGACGAATTGATGTGGCGTACACAGCTCGGAGACACGAAGATCGTAGGTCTCAAGACGTTCAAAAACGCCGTGGGCTTGCTGCGCAAGCGTGGCTACCTGAAGACGTAGCGCTTTGCGAGGGGAGTGTTCGTGCTCCCCTCGGCATCTTAGGGGCGTCCCGAAGGTGTCCCGAGAGAGTCCCATCTATCGTCCCATTGTCCCGTCTATCGTCCCGAAGTCCCGCCTAGTTACACCGGTTTCCTGAATCTCAATAGAGTCCGTTCGATCGCGCCCGACCGTGCGGCGCCCAATCGGAATCAGGAGATCATCATGGAAATCGGACTTACTACCAATCGCCTTGCTCAACGTCTTGGCTTGCAGCCCGACACGCTTCGCGTCGCGCTTTGTCGTCATGGCTCGTATTTCGGAGTGAAGCCGCTCAAGTTGCCGAACGGTCGTCTCGCGTGGCCACACGATACGATCGAGCGCATCCTCGCTCTGAACAATTCGCCGACAGTCAACTAAAGCGCACCTAGCGATCTTGTTATGGCGCTTCTGACTTCCTTTGATGCGATCAATCCGCGCATGCCGCAAGTTGCATGGCGCGAAGCAATGCTTGGAAAGCTGCCGGCCAAATGGTCGCGCCGCGTTTCGCGCCGCCTCGAAATTCTCGATCGTCAACATCGCGACTGGTATCGCGGAAATGTTTACCTGCGAGAGCACGTTGCGGAGTATGCCGATGCGTTGTTCCCGCTGACCGCGACGCTTTCCGACATACGAGACTGCGCGCGCCGTCGCGCGGCAGACGCACAATCCATCGCTGAACGCCTAAGTAGCATCGACGCGATCATTGATGCACTACGCGCTCTATGCATACGCTGGCATATCGAACCGCCCGCCGTTGATCGTTCCTGCGGTTTTGTCGCCCGTGTAATTGATCCCGGCTGGTGGGCCAGACGGCTACGTCGCATGCACGGCTGCGCGGTCGAAGCGCTCGCAATCCGCCTCGGATTCGTCAATGCGTGTGCCGACAAATACATTAGCGACGAGAACTTGCGCCGCGCGCTGGCCCAAAGTGAGCGCAACGCTCAGATGCTCACGAACACATATGCCGTCAATGACGACGGAGAAATCTTTACGCTCGCGGAACTTGCCGACAAATCCGTTAGCAACCCGGCCATCCGTCGCGGCGAGCTCATGTTGCGCCTTCGCGGTATGGAAGAAGTTGCTGCCGAACACGGTTGCACTTGTGAATTCGCAGTCGTGACGCCACCGAGCCGATTTCATGCGGTACGCGCTAACGGTTCATCCAATCCAAACTATGACGGTGCGACACCGCGTGATACGCATAACTATCTTCAGAAGCAGTGGAGCCGTTGCCGCGCATGGCTGCATCGCCACCAAGTCAGCTTTTATGGGATGAGGACAGTCGAAGCGCATCAGGACGGTACGCCGCACTGGAATTTATTGGTGTTCATCCGCGACCCTGCACACATGAAGCTATGGCGCGCGGCCATTGAGCGCTATTTCCTGTTGAACGACTCGCCGGATGAACAAGGCGCGCGGGCTCACCGTATCCGTTTCGAGCGCATCAAGTCGGAGAAAGGCAGCGCCACTGCTTACATTGCCAAGTACATCTCCAAGCATATCGATGGCAAGGGGATTGAACATGACCTACATGGCGACCCTATCGCGCGAACCACGCAACGCGTGCAGGCATGGGCTAAGCAGTGGGGCATCCGTCAGTTTCAGGCGATAGGCGGCGCTCAAGTGTCCGTTTGGCGGGAACTCCGCCGGATCGCGAAAAGCGCCGTCGCGGACGCGCCCGATGTGCTCAGGCGCGCATGGCTCGCGGCGCAGCGCCAACGACATGTGTCGGGCGAAGAATATAAGCGCGCCGATTACGCAGAGTTCATTCGTGCGTGGGGTGGTCCGTGGATCAAACGGCAAGACGCAACGATCCGGCTACACAAGGAAGCGCAATTCGGTACTGGTCGATATGGCGACGCGCTTGGGCCTCGCATCGCAGGCATCGTCGTGCGAGACGAGTGTGCAGTCGATTCTGAGGGCATCGTCAGCACTATTGATGCCGTTGTCGAAAAGATCGTGCTGAGCGTGCGTCGTCTATGGACGATCGTTAAGCATCGGGCCGCCGAATTTTTGCCCTCTCGGACTCGTGTCAATAACTGTACGCCTGTTTCATTTGCGAAAGCAGATGAAAAATCGCTTACTGATTTAACGATTGATTTAGAGCCTGAACAAAGTAATTCGCTTTCATGCCAATCGCTGTTTATGGCGTCTGATTTAGAAGCGCTAACAGAATGATTTTTGGAGGTGTCGCCAGCAAATGATGCAGGCGGCGATTTTCATGAACGCCTCGTGTATGGCGGCGAGGCGCTCGAACCGAATGCGCAGACGTCTGAAGTTGTGCAGCCACGCGAAGGTGCGCTCGACGACCCACCGGGTCTTGCCGAGGCCGCTGCCGTGGGGCTCACCACGGCGTGCGATCTGCGTGGCGATACCGGCAGCGTGCAAGGGCTTACGATATTTGTCGTGGTCGTAACCGCGATCGGCCTGCACAACGACGGGCTTTGACAGAGGCCTCCCGCGCTTGCCACGAATGGGCGGAATGGCCTCGATCAGAGGCAGCAGTTGGGTGACGTCGTTGCGATTGGCACCCGTGAGGATCAGCGCGAGCGGGATGCCCTGCGCTTCGGTAACGAGATGGTGCTTTGAACCGGGTCGCGCCCGATCGGTGGGATTGGGTCCTGTTTTTGACCCGATCCCACTGCACGAATGGAGGACGAATCGATAACCACACGCGACCAGTCGATGCGATCGGCTGCACGAAGTTTGGCCAGCAATACTTCGTGCAGCCGGTCCCAGACACCCGCCTGTTGCCAGTCGCGCAGTCTGCGCCAGCAGCTCATGCCCGAGCCGCAGCCCATTTCCTGCGGAAGCATTTCCCAGGGAATACCGGATTGCAGCACGAACAGGATGCCGGTCAGCACGGCGCGATCGTCCAGCGGCTTGCGGCCCGGGTATCGCGTACGGCGTGGCTTCGGTGGAGGCAGCAGCGGTTGGATCAGTGACCACAGTTCGTCATCGAGTATCGGTTTGGCCATGGCCTCCTCGTCAGCGAAACAACGAAGAGGTTAACAAAACGCGCGGCGGGTTAACAGCCCCCAAACACTCATTTTGTTAGAGTTTTTTACTCGTGCAATAGCACTTTATTTAACTTGTAGATAATCGATGAAACAAACCACCTCATCCACTGAAAATATTCCGGTCCCACGTATCCTGGTTAATGCTTCGCTTCATACTAGCCTGCATCGTCTCGACGATGAACTTCGGGCGCGGACGCATATCGGCAGCAGCTTCCGAAATCCGGCCGCGACCGATGACTACCGTCGTGCAGCGGAATTGCTGCACGAACTGCAGTCGATGTTGGCGTCGATTGATGCAATGAGCCGCACAGCCGACGAAATAGATATGGAGGGTTATTGAGCCAACATATTTTCAGTACGATCGGCCGGATGCATGTCCGGCTTTCTACCTTAACCATTCGGAAATATAGGAAATGATTATGTGGACCTCACGCAAATTCTCTAATTGGACGATCGATCGCGCCAAAGACATCCTTCGGAAAAGCGAAGCACGGTGCAAGGCGGAACAAGTGAAGTTCGAGAGTATCGAGCAAGCGTCTCAGCGGCTGCGGCGGCATCACGACGAAGTCGCCAATCTTGAAATGTCACTGACCCGCGTGCGAGCCAAGGAGGGGGAGTTCTATACGGTAACCGAGCGACTGGGCGAATTGATGGACGTGAAGCGTGATGAATTGATCGCCTCAGCACGGGAAGGCCGCGAACCAAATTATCAGTCAATCGACGAGGAACTTGAACAGATTAGAAATGTGCTCGGCCAGTATGCCGATGAGCAAGTCAACGTACCCGCCGCTATTGCACGTATTGAAGCGATGGTCGCAACCGAGCGTGAAGAAGCCGAGACAATGCTCCGTGCCGCACAAAAACATGTCCATGTGCAGTATCTCAAGGAATATGAGGCGGCGCGGCGCGCATACACCGACTTCCTGAACAGTCCGGAACTAATTGGCAAGCTGGAGCGCATGGTGGCAATGGGACGTTTGTATTGCGCTTATTTGGATGACGACTATGTTCGTAAAACGGATGGACCGCGCACCGAGTTTCGTCAGCAGGCGAGTGATTATCTCGATGGTCTTCAGAACGCCGGAGGCGGCGGCAAGCTTAACGGTGACCGGATAGATGCGATTGTCCGTGAACACATCGACCGGTTGTCTGAACTAGGAATCGGACCAGTGGACGGAAACGACAGATGCCCGACTCCTGCCGAGGTCCATGTTGCCAGGGTTGTTGCCGCTGAACATGAAGAAGCGCGGATTGACTGAACGTCAATCTACAGAAATCGGTGTTGATCAATCAGCTGTGGATAAGAAGCGCTAACAGAATGATTTTTGGAGGTGTCGCCAGCAAATGATGCAGGCGGCGATTTTCATGAACGCCTCGTGTATGGCGGCGAGGCGCTCGAACCGAATGCGCAGACGTCTGAAGTTGTGCAGCCACGCGAAGGTGCGCTCGACGACCCACCGGGTCTTGCCGAGGCCGCTGCCGTGGGGCTCACCACGGCGTGCGATCTGCGTGGCGATACCGGCAGCGTGCAAGGGCTTACGATATTTGTCGTGGTCGTAACCGCGATCGGCCTGCACAACGACGGGCTTTGACAGAGGCCTCCCGCGCTTGCCACGAATGGGCGGAATGGCCTCGATCAGAGGCAGCAGTTGGGTGACGTCGTTGCGATTGGCACCCGTGAGGATCAGCGCGAGCGGGATGCCCTGCGCTTCGGTAACGAGATGGTGCTTTGAACCGGGTCGCGCCCGATCGGTGGGATTGGGTCCTGTTTTTGACCCGATCCCACTGCACGAATGGAGGACGAATCGATAACCACACGCGACCAGTCGATGCGATCGGCTGCACGAAGTTTGGCCAGCAATACTTCGTGCAGCCGGTCCCAGACACCCGCCTGTTGCCAGTCGCGCAGTCTGCGCCAGCAGCTCATGCCCGAGCCGCAGCCCATTTCCTGCGGAAGCATTTCCCAGGGAATACCGGATTGCAGCACGAACAGGATGCCGGTCAGCACGGCGCGATCGTCCAGCGGCTTGCGGCCCGGGTATCGCGTACGGCGTGGCTTCGGTGGAGGCAGCAGCGGTTGGATCAGTGACCACAGTTCGTCATCGAGTATCGGTTTGGCCATGGCCTCCTCGTCAGCGAAACAACGAAGAGGTTAACAAAATGCGCGGCGGGTTAACAGCCCCCAAACACTCATTTTGTTAGAGTTTTTAAGTCCCATCGCATTCTCTCCATGGGCTGACGCGGGGAGGGTTGAAGCATGTCCGCAGGTATCTTGCCTGCCGCGCGGTCCTCTCCTCGCCTGCGGGCTTCGCTTAGCTGGGCACTTTCAATGCGCCTTGCCGCTAGACCCTCTGGTCCTTGTGGCTTGGGTTTCCTGGGGGTTTTTTGAGTGCGGATGTTGTGCGTTTTGATGCACCTGCGTGCGGATCGATGCACCCGTTCCGACCGCGCGCTTCTAGAGGAAGCGGGCGATCAGCACCCTATTGGGGGCCCATTGCTTGATCACACTCGGCAATGATGTAGTCTGGTACTGAGTCGTATCTATGAGGGTTAAGCTGCATGATGTACTCGTTCTCAATATGGAATGACTCATTGATGTATTTCTTGATGATGTCGTTTTCATGATTGTCATTATTCGCGACACGAAACAGCTGAAGCTTCTCGTATCCGTTTTTCGCGGCAGCGTACGCCTTATTTATAGCTGACTTGTCAAGCACCAATGCCAGCAGCTTCTGGTATTCGAACGACGGCAGTTTGGTTTGAATCGCGGCTGTCGTACTAGCGAGTTCCAGTTCGGTCATGGGCCGTTCGTCTTCATTTTCCTTGACGGTCGGAGCCGGCTTCTTGTGTAGAAGGCTCGATATTAGTTGATACTCAAGTCCTCTATTGTTCAAAATTTCATAGTGCCTTCGAAGATAGATCGTTTTAATGATGTCATTATCGAGTGATTTAATATTTTCATCGCAAATTTGAGTAAAGGTGAGTAGGTCACTCTTCTTTACATCGAGTTCGGTCACGACTCCTCCCTTAGAGCTCAGAAAGCTTGCCACCGGTGTTGGCTGAAAAGTGCGGCTCAGACTCTTGACCATATCGATGACCGGTTCAATGTCATGCGTTAGCATCAGGACCGTCTTTTCGCGAAGGCTGTCTTTGCCGCGAAATAGCATCTCTAAAATCGCAAACTTCTTATTTTTGTCAAAGGACGATATCGGATCATCAAGGACGACAAGGTCAGGATTCTTCATGAGGCACTCGTACATAAAAAGGACGATTGAAAAGGCATTTCTCTCGCCGTAACTCAAGTGGCGAGTGCCGTTTGCGATGTGCTCTGAAAATTCAAGGTGTTTTAGCTTCATCTTGTAAGACTCGGCCTCTGGCTGAATGTCGACAAGGTATTTGTAGCCGGCGTAGCGAAGGAAGCTATTAATTTCAAACTTATGCTTATTTATTGCGGTTTCAATGCTCTTCTTTTGCTTGTTGATTTCTCCCTGTAGCTGACCCGCCTTGGTCAGGACCGAATCCAAGGATTGATTTGCTTGATCGACGATCGCTTTCGTGTCATCGGAATTCAAAGTCTTCAATAGAGATAAGTCAATTTTAAGAGACGTAATACGATTTTTAATCTCGTCGACGTCGCGCAATGAAAAAAAGGAAATAGATTTTAAATCTTGTAATTTCTCAATCAGTGTGTCAATTTCGCCTTTAAGGTTGGTCAGGCATAGTATTTCTTCTTTTTTTAGCTCTGTCTTGTTCTTGAGGATCCTGTCGATGTTTTCGAAGGTTTCTTTGCTGAAATATTTTCCTAGCCTGCCGACCACCGCCAGCAGAGCATTCAGGTGCTCTATCGACTTGGCCTCGTACTCTTTGCTCACGGCGAGTATGGTTTCCTTTTTTTCTCCTGTCGGCGACGCGCAATATGGGCATTCGGAAGCAAGATCAAGAAATTCATTACCTTTGATTTGCCAGCCAATCCATTTAACATTTGCTTCGCTTTTAATGAAACTTGTATATGGCACCAAGCTGGCTGGTATGTGTTCGAGCTTGTTGCCGCCGCCGATGGCCTTGGCAATTCGTCCGGCTTTGGAAAAGCCTGCTTGAGACTTTCCAAAATCATCGCTTAGTTCAGTAAGGTCGCGCAAGACTTGCTCAATGCCTTCATTTTTTTTGAATGTGTCTTTTATCTCGGATATAAGAATTTCAATATCGGCCATCTTCTTGTCATAGTCGGTATTTTTGATGAAGATATCGAAGCTGTTTTTTACAACCTCGTCCTGCATGAAGACAAATTGATCAACGTATTCCTCATTGAAAACGAATACCGTCTTAAATTGATCGGCGCCGGTCACCTTCGGAACCGATGTGGCGCCAGTTTTTGCCCCCCGATGCTTGAACGGCGTCAGTTGAGGTAGATCGGCGCCACCGAGGGTGGAGAGTTCGATAGCCTTTGCGATGGTGCTTTTGCCAGTTCCATTGGGGCCGTACTTTATGTTGAGTCTACCCAAGGCTAGCGAAATTTTGGCGCTATCAATGCTATTGCAATTTTCGATGGTAATTTCCATTTTTGGCTCGAGAGAAAGAGGCACAGGTTCTAGCGCAAGTTAGACGGCACATTTGATGCGTTCGCGGAAACCCTTCGAGGTGATAGCGCCTGAACGAGATGCTTGGCAACGGGTGATTCGGGGCTTTGAGTCGCTTTGCTTGGCTTAAGGGCTGAAGAGCAGACTCCTCCAGACACAAGATCCGGGTGAAAGGAATACGTTGCCGGACTGATGCGCTCTGACGTACGCTTGTCGTCTACGTACGCCGCCAGTGATCTAGTCGACGATGGCTATACGCACATCCCACGAACTGTGGCGTCCTGAGGGGATTGGGCGACGCCCTGGAAACGACTGTGCGAGGACGACAAGTTGCGAGATGTGGCCTAGGTCGAAGCGTCGCCAATCGGGGATTCCGCCGTTGTTGCTTTGTCCGCCAGTCTGGTAGGCGAGTAATTGCTTGACCCCGTTTAAGACGCCATAGACATGAGGTTCTGCAACTCGATGAAGGCCGTTATAATAAAACTCTATTAACTTCTTATCGGCGATTGCCCTCAGTATTGCGCTTTCCATATAGCCCCCGTTTCCAGCCCGACCATCCGCAGAGTGCGGCCTCTTTGTAGGCGATGTTTGTTATCGCCATATCTTGTATTTAATTTAGGCGGTAAACAGGGATGAATCCAGAACGTATCTTCGTGCTGGTACGCCACGTGAACACTTGATCTACGAATCGAGGGGCTGGGGAAGCATAGTGAAAAGGCAATTCGGGTGGGCTTGGATGGCCTTGATTGATCTTGTTTAGCCTTGGTTTTGCAGTTTGCGAGTCTCGCGAGGCATTGATTTATAAGGGGTCGTTGTGCGCTGGTAGAACTCCGAAGGCAGTGCTCGGCTCAACCCGCTTTGGCATCCACGTGGACATCGCTGCGCATTGTTTGGCCTCCGCCCTATCTGTCCGCTAAAAGGAACGATTTTTGTGCGCGTACGTGTTCCGGCTACTCAGGCCCAATCGGCGCGAGGTATGTCGCGTGCGAGGGGGCGAATTTGTTGCGCGCTTTGGTTATGTTGTCCGGCAGCATCGACTCGCGATCAGTGCGACGGCGGGAGCTTCGGCGTCTTGTGCAGCGCTTCCCAATACCCGTAAATGCTGTCCGGGGCGACATCGAAACGGCGCAACCACGCTTCGCTTGCTACGGTCGTGTTCAGAAGCGGCGCCGTGCTGTTGAGCGTGCCGCTCTGTAAGCAACTGACTGTCTCGGCCACAATCGGGCGCAATGTGTGGTTCAGGAGCACGTAGGCAACGGGCGGCTCTGGCGGTATCCCTTTCTCCTTCGGAACCCCGGCAGCAGGTTCCACGCCCGCCTGAATGATGAGGCCCCCCTCGCCGAACGAAGTTTTGTGGAACCAATCCGGCGGAAGCATCAGGCTGTTCGCGCCACCTACGCGGCGAACGAGGTCGGCACCAAGCGCCGTTAGCCAATCAACGGTCTTGATTTTATCGACCATGCGCATCGTGTCGTAACCCATCGGATCGCCAACATCGATCCCAGGGCCGTACTTTCGTGCCCAAAAATACTCGCTCGCTTCATTCGGCCGGCGTCCCATCGGCGGGACATTCACCGCATACCCGGCGTGCCCGTGAACGGTCGGCACGGCCGCCGCAAACTCCGCGAACAGCGCCTCGAACGTGCCGGGGCACGTTTGCAGGAACCGGCGCGGCACGCTGAACGTGACCACATCGAGGCCAGCTCCGGCTTGCCAGTCTTCGAAGCAGAACGTGGAGAACTCGAAAAATCCAGTCGCGAGTTTGTTGTCGGCGCTGGTCGTCGAGGACACAAGAAGCTGGCTACTCGACAATTCCTTTGCCAAGCGAGGGAATCCACGAGCCTTGTCGAAAGCGACCGGCTTCTTCCCTTCCTCATAGAACCAGTGCATTAGGCCATTCTTGGGCGGCTCCGCGTCGACCGCTTTCGCGAATGCCTTCGCGAAGTCGTCGATCGCCGCCATATACCGTTCGTAGCACCGCACGAGCGCTTCGCGCACGGGTTCGGTATGCCCACCTGTGAAATAGAGTACGCCGCGCACCACTAGGGCCGCGCCAACGATACCTTTTTGATAGGCAGGCTCGAACAGGCCAAACGGCAGGGTGTCTTGTCGGTGCGGGTCATTGGCCCACGCTACCAATTCGTCTTTCGTCATGATCTTCAGGGGAAAGCAATGCCCGGAACTCCCGGGGGCAACGGCGGCATCCCAAACGGTCCGGAGCGGGCCGTCCCGCCGGCGTTATCGCCGAACACGTCCTCGGCCTCGGAGTGCGTTTGCGCCGATTGCGCCGGCTTTGCCTGCGGCTCTTCATCGCCGCAGCCGCAATCGGCGCGCTCAACCGCGGCGTACTTGCTGTCGCTGCCCGCGATTCGCTTGTATGCCAGTTCTTGACCTTTGCCGAAGTCATCATCGAACTTCATCTCGACAACCGCCTTGATGTTCGATTGTACGGGCGGTTGAGATGGGTCATTCACGATCACCACATCCGGACGGCGGACTTGATCGAGCCCCGCCTTTTTGCCCTTGACGTAGCCGCCAATCCCGCCGGGCCACTTGTCCCGAATCCAGTCCAGCAGGGAGTTGTGTGGCGTCAACGGATCGTTGTCCGACATGATCGGCACCGGAGGGGCAGGGGGCTTGGGGCTCATGTCGTATGCCACTTCAGGCACATATTCCGTTGGCTTCCCGGTCAACACCCTCGATGTTTCGTTCGCGAAATTCAGGCGTTGCGCAACGCACTTCTGGCGCAAGATTCTGGTCCCGCCGCGCGTCGCGACACCGATTCGACCACATTTGCACATGAGGCTGCAGAGCACTTTTCTGTCTTCTGCCGACATGCCGCTTTTGGCGCCTACGACGGTAGTTTGTCCGTCGCCGGTTCTCATGCCTCCGGCTGCGGTTCCACCCGAATACCCGCTCATGCTTCGTTCCCGGACGGGAGCTCCGTGTCCGGATGGTTGAACGTGAGCGACGATGCCTGATGGCTGTTCAGCCAGTCTGTATAGCCGCTGGCGTCCGTTGTGCCTTGGATCGTTCCGCCGTCTGCGGACGTGACGGTGTACGCGTGATTCGGGATCGGCTGGCGCGTCTCGTCGTCGACGAGCTGGAACCGGCCGCGATACGGCCCGTTCTGCGGCACGATCGGCTGTGGGATAACGCTTTTGCCGCCGCCAACCGGACTACCCTGGCCAGCCGTAGGCGCGACTGTCGCGACACCTTGCGACGCGATCAGCGTCGCGCCGCATGCCGTTTTGTCGCCGTCGGTCGCAATCGGGCGATCGCCGAACGTCATGTTCAACTCGCGCTTCACGCTCACGATCGGGAAAATTCCGCCGCAGCGCGGGCACGTCACCATATCGCCGAGCAGAGCAATCGCTTTGCCGTGGACGGTGTTTGCCGTGTTGCAGCCGACGACTCGGCCGCCGTGAGTCGTTGTGTCGCCTTCGCAGATGAATGCAAATCCCATTTGAGCGCTCCCGCCGAAAACAGTTGGCGGCGAATGTAGCACGTGCTGTTGACGGGCAACTATCCTGTCAGGGCTGACAGGTTCAGGCGCAGGCTGGAGAAAATAATGGCGACACGTCCCAGCACGATTAGACGTTTGAGCGTGGACGTACCCAAATCACGTGATGCTGTTTGGATTGTTATAGGTCTTGCAATCGGGTACTTGCCGTCGTTGAACAAAGCAAAATGGACGGCTTTTAAGCTTGCGGGGATGGGCGGTTCGACGTGCGCGGGAGAAACCCGCCTTACGGCGGGTTTCGTCGGTTAGCTGGCGAAGTACTTGGCTACCGCGATCGCCACGGCAATAATGCTGCCAGACCAAACAAAGGGCATCCAACGTGCCTCGAGATTCAGCTTCTGCGTTTCCGCCATCAGCTTGGCAATCTCGGCTTCGGTTTTAAGAATGTCCAAGGTTTTATCCAATGCGTTCGTCCTCGAAGGGTGTCGGGTTGCGCGGCGACGCGCTGTCCGTAAACAAGAAATACGAACCCTTTTTCGGATCACTTCGTAACCCTCGCATCGTACACGAAGCGGGAAGATCTCTCTGGACAGCCACGCAGCAGGCGCACCACCAGACACATGCTCTGCCGCGTGGCCGAGCAGTGTCTGGCGCGGAGATTTACGACTCAGTGTATTGATGAGGCCGGTTGACTGCCGTGATCGCGTCTGTATAAAGCGCTGTCACGTCCGTCAGCGTGTGATACATGAGTTCGAAAATGAAGGTGGCGTCGTCGGCCTCGATCGTGGCGTCGGAGCTTGCGATAAATCGCGTCAAGCCCGTGAGCCACATCATTCGCCGGTTCGCTTCCTCGAAGATCGCGTCGGTGCTCGCAATCGTGCTCATCCACAAAACCCGCCGGCCTTCCGTCGACGGAAGCGGCAAGAGTTCCGATAGCTTCGGAATAATGGGAGTGCTGCCGGAGGCGTTGGCTTTCTTGTTCGTTTTTGCCATGTTGCCCCCGTCAGCGCCTTGATTGCCGATTGCGCGAACTGACGCCGAGTGCGGCGAGCAGGCGCTGCTGCACGCGGCCCAAGAGCCCGGCGACGAACGCTTCGCTGCTAGCCTGGATCCGGTGGCGCTCGAAATCACCTTCTTCCGCAATTGCCGTGAGTTCATTCGCGAGAGCGCCGACTTGAGTCGCCGCGTAATCACGAAGTCGCACTGCACCTTTGAGATCGATCCATTCGTCGGCGCCGGTCGCACCGAGGTCGACGAAGAGCTGAAGTTCGGCAGGTACGCCTGTATCGAGCGGCGGCGCGTTATCGAATCCTTCGATCACGGCGGTTCGAATGTAACTACTCATCGTGCGCGGCCTCCGTTCACGAGATTCGATCGAAGGTACGCCGGAGTGGCGAGCAACGCCGTGTCGGCCGTATCGAATGCCAATGAACTGAAGTAGCGGGCGAACACATCGCACAAGGCGGCGTGGACAGTGGATTGAGTGATGCGGCACGGCTGCCCAGTACGGGCGAGCGAAGGGAATGGACGCATTGCGCGGCCTCCTGTTGCGGGTTGAAGAACCCGGCTCCCCGCTTCCAAACGGGGTGGCCGGGCACATGGCAAGGTTGGAAGACCGGTGCAACAGGACCCGGCGAGCGCAAGCGCTCCCTCACCAAGGCCCGACCATAGAAGGCGCTTAGTGTGCGGACGCAAAAAACCGCGCTCAGGCGGTTGTCCGCCTGTTGCAATTTCCGGCTTCCAACCCGGGTCGCTTCTGTTTCAGCGACGTTTGCAAGAATACCGTGCGTCGGCATTCGGCGCAAATGGCTGTGGCCGCCAACGCGAAGCATCCCGCCTTCAACGTGTCGGTCCCGATCGATTCGCATCGACCGCGCCATGATTTCCAGTGCTTAACCGAGCATGTAGGTACGGAGCGTTGCTCGCTTGGCAATGGGATTGTCTGTGGTGGCCCCCGGGTTTCAGCGTGCCGGTTTGCCGGCAATCATTTGCTTACGCACGCGTTACATAGAAGGCGCGAATCAGCGGGCACGCGGAGACCAGATTCGTATCCAACTGATCCAAAAGGGATTTTTGGGTCGGTTTAAGCGGTCTGCGCGGACACGACGTCCCCGTCAGTCGGGGAGTCGTTTTTTGAGGTTCAGCCCGGCCATGCGCGCGCACGCCGCAAGCGCGACGGGCAACGACAGCGAACGCGAGTGAATGGCGACGAACATGGCTGAACAAAAAATGGGCTGAGCGGCGATCTTAGCATCATCGTGCGGGCGACGGCGAGAGGTTGCGGCATGGCGGCGCACGTCGCGCGGTTCGGTTCGTGCGTCGTGCGCGGTAGGTTCGTCGTTTCGCGAGAAGCGGCGGGGGATTGCGGCCCATCCCACTGCCGACGAGTTGATGCCGCGAACACAACTCGGCGGCACGAAGATCGCCTGCATAAACCAGAACACGCTGCAAGCCTGGACGACGGCCGAACCGCCGAATCTTCGCCGCCCGCCTCGCCAAATCAGCATTCGCGCATCGCTATCCACGACAGATTGGCTCGCATCGCGGCGTTCGCCGCTAAAATCGTCGCTTACCAAAACCTGACAAACCGCCACCGAACCACCCCAAACCACCAGCGGAGCACCAACGATGAAGCACAACCAAGGGATCGGCCGCCGGCTCTTCGCCGGCATCGCCGCGGCGATGCTCGTGACGGCCGCGCACGCCGACACGGCGCTGCTGAACGTCTCCTACGACGTCACGCGCGAGCTGTACAAGGACATCAACGCGAGCTTCATCGCCGCGTACAAGCAGAAGACGGGCGAGGCGGTGTCGATCCGTCAGTCGCACGGCGCGTCGAGCGCGCAGGCGCTGTCGGTGCTGCAGGGGCTGCAGGCGGATGTCGTGACGATGAACCAGCCGAACGACATCGATCTCCTCGCCGAGCGCGGCCAGCTGCTGCCGAAGGACTGGCGCGCGCGCTTCCCGAACAACAGCTCGCCGTACTCGACGACGATGGTGTTCCTCGTGCGCCACGGCAATCCGAAGCAGATCAAGGACTGGAGCGATCTCGCGAAGCCGGGCGTGCAGGTGATCATCGCGAATCCGAAGACGTCGGGCAACGGCCGCTACGCGTATCTCGCCGCGTGGGGCTATCAGAAGCTGAAGGGCGCGACCGATCAGCAGGCGCTCGACTTCGAGAAGGCGATCTTCCGCAACGTGCCGGTGCTCGACTCCGGCGGCCGCGGCGCGACGACGACGTTCACGCAGCGCGGGATCGGCGACGTGCTCGTCACGTTCGAGAACGAGGTCGCGCTGATCGACACGGGCGCGGCGGGCGCGAGCTTCGACGCCGTCTATCCGTCGGCGAGCATCCTCGCGGAGCCGCCCGTCGCGATCGTCGACAAGGTCGTCGACAAGAAGGGCACGCGCAAAGAGGCGCAGGCGTATCTCGAGTATCTTTACTCGCCCGCCGCGCAGGAGATCGTCGCGCGGCACCATCTGCGTCCGCGCGATCCGAACGTGCTGAAGAAGCACGCGAGCGAATTCAAGCCGCTCAAGACGTTCAGCGTCGAGCAGATCTTCGGCAATTGGGCGAACGCGCAGAAGACGCATTTCGCCGACGGCGGCACGTTCGACAAGATCATCGTCGATCGCAAGTAAGCGCGTCGGCCGGTCGGCCGTTCGGACGCGCCGTGCGGCATCCGCGCGGATCGGGAATCGCCGCGCGGCCGGTTCATGGTTTTCCGGCCGGTTGCCGCCTGCATTATCCTTTCGGAAATTCACGGGCGCATTCCATTCAATCGGAATGCGCCCGTTTTTGTTTTCATTCTCCGATTCGGATGCCGAATTCGTCCGCGCGCTTCGGCATTTTCCGATAAGCGTTCCGTTGGCGGGATCGCGCTTTGATCGCAACTCGCCGAGCTGCGGATCCTCGATGTTCGCCGATTCTCCGTGCGCGCGACGGATGCCCATATGTTGAGATGCGCGTCGTGTGCGCCGCATCTCGCTCGTCGCGCGGGATTGCCTTCCGGCAAGAGGCGAATCCGGCCGGATTTATCCTTTTTCAATCGATTAATCAATGGTCGAAATGAGGGTTGACGCGCCATTTTTTCATAATTACGATGCGAAAAAATTGAGTAAATCAATTGAGACAATATCGAGGAAGGCGTTGCATCGTAATGCCTTACGTCTTGAAATAAATAGAAAGCGAAAATGAAAAGATCGATGGATGGAGGGAGCGCCGGATCGGCGGAATGGCGCCGCAGGATGTCGGCGGCGGCGGTCGTCGCGACGATGCTGCTGGCACTGGGAGGGTGTGGCGACGATCTGCAGAGCACCACGACGCCCGCGCAGCTCGATCAACCGTACACGGACACGACCGCCTACTCGCCGAAGGCGGGCGACGGGCTTCCCGCGTCGCAGGTCTCCGAGCGCGCCGCGGTGATGAGCCATCAGTGGTCGTCGAACGGCGCGTCGGTCGATTACCTGACCACGACAGGGCATCTGACGGCCTACGATCCGAACGGCAACGCGGAAGCGACGATGTCGTACGTCGCGTATACCGTGCCGAGCCAGAACGGTTCGCCGCGGCCCGTCACCTTCTTCTACAACGGCGGGCCCGGTTCGTCGTCGGTGTGGCTGCGGCTCGGTTCGTTCGCGCCGACGCGCGTCGCGACGCCCGATCCGCTGATGACGAACTGGCCGAATTTCCCGCTCGTCGACAACCCGGAAAGCCTGATCGCGACCACCGACATGGTGTTCATCGATCCGCCCGGCACCGGCCTGTCGGAGGCCGTCCAGCCGAACACGAACCAGACGTTCTGGGGCGCGGACGCCGACGTCAAGGTGATGCGCGACTTCATTCGCCGCTATCTGTCCGTCAACGGCCGCAGCGGATCGCCGATCTACCTGTACGGCGAATCGTACGGCACGCCGCGCACGGACATGCTCGCGCTCGCGCTCGAATCGGCGGGCGTGCAGCTGACGGGCATCGTGCTGCAGTCGTCGATCCTGAACTACATGGCGGCGAGCGGGGATCAGGCGGTCGGCACCTTCCCGTCGTACGCGCAGGTGGCGGCGTACTTCAACCAGGTGTCGCCGTCGCCGACGAATCTGGGCGCGTATGCGCAGCGCATTCAGGATTTCGCGACCGCGCAGTACACGCCGATCGTGCATTACGCGACGGCCTCGTCGCCGGTGTCGCCGGACGGCGGCACGCTCGCGGCATGGTCGACGCAAACGAGCATGACAACCGCATCGCTCAATGCGTACTTCCAGTATTTCTACGACACCGAGGCTTCGCCCGGTCAGACGACGCTCGTGCCGGGCTACACGATCGGCCGCTACGACGGCCGCGTGTCGCTGCCGAACGGCGATCCGCGTCTGGCGAGCGACGACGATCCGTCCGACATCCTGATCTCGCAGCCGTTCACGACGGCGCTGGCGTCGCAGATGCCGAACTATCTTGGCTACACCGCGCCGAACGCGACGTATCAGACGCTGAATCCCGACATCATCGGCGCGTGGAACTTCAGCCATGCGGGCCAGCCGTATCCGGACACGATTCCGGATCTGCTCGCCGCGCTGCAGCTGAATCCGAAGCTGAAGGTGCTGTCGTCGAACGGCTATCATGATCTCGCGACGCCGTATTTCGAAACGGAAAAGGAGCTCGCGCGGCTGCAGACGGTGTCCGGCCTCGCTCCGAACCTGCAGGTCACGTTCTATCAGGGCGGCCACATGATCTACCTCGACGATGCCGCGAGGCCGCAGATGAAGTCGGATCTTGTCGCGTTCTACCAGAACCAGCCCGTGGGGAACGCGCTGACGCTCGCGGCGCTGCCGTCGCCGTGGCCCGACGAGAGCCCGGCCAATACGCCGACGGCGAAAATCGCGCGGGCCGCCGCGGCCCGCTGAGTTTGCGGCGAGCGGGCCGCGTCATCGGCGGCCCGCTCCTTGAACCCCGATATTGCGAGTCACGTCATGTTCCAGATTCTTCAGTTGCGGCGCGTCTTTCCGGCGATCGCACTCACTGTCGCCGCGACGTTCGCGTTGGGCGCATCCGCCGTAACCTTGCAGGCCGTCTCGTCCGTTCCGCCGCTGCACGGCGGCGTCGACGGTCCGTTTTTCCCGAAGGCCGCTTCCGGCGTGCCGGCGTCGGCTTCCGCGACGACGGGCGCGCAGTTGCAGCAGCAGGCGCAAAGCCGGCTCGCGGCGAGCCTCGGCGCGAGCGGCGCGCTCGGCAGCGGCGCGGCGGTCACGAAGGCGCAGGCGCAAGCGAGCGGCCTCGGCTACGTCGCGAAGCATTTCGACGAAATCGACGCCGCGCACACCGGCAAGGTCACGCTCAAGCAGGTTCAGCAGTTCATCGAGCAGCAGCGCCAGTGACGAGCGGCGGGCCTGTCCGCTGCGCGCGGGAAGGCCGGGCGCGCCGCGCGGATCGAACGAACCGGGCGGCGTGACGACCGCATCGTAAGCGCTGCATGCTACGCTCGCCGCACCCGGCCCCGGCGAGACTGCGATGAACGTCGATTCCTCTTCCCCGCACCCCCCCGAGCATCCCGCCGGCAGCGGCTCAGGCGCGCGCAAGCCGCCGCGCGGGGGCCGCAGGATCTGGTCCGGCACGCGCGACGTGATCGCGTACGGCATGCCGGCCTCCGTCTGGCGCGATCTCTACTACTGGGCGCTCAAGGTGAGCTGGCCCGTGTTCTTCGCGTCGCTGGCCGCGCTGTTCGTCGTGAACAACACGCTGTTCGCGCTGCTGTACCTGCTCGGCGACGCGCCGATCGCGAACCAGTCGCCGCCCGGCTTCGCGGGCGCGTTTTTCTTCAGCGTCGAGACGCTCGCGACGGTCGGCTACGGCGACATGCATCCGCAAACCGTCTACGCGCACGCCGTCGCGACGCTCGAGATCTTCGTCGGGATGTCGGGGATCGCGTTGTCGACGGGGCTCGTGTTCGCGCGCTTCGCGCGGCCGCGCGCGAAGATCATGTTCGCGCGCCATGCGATCGTGCGTCCGTTCAACGGCCGGATGACGCTGATGGTGCGCGCGGCGAACGCGCGGCAGAACGTGATCGCCGAGGCGCGCGCGAAGCTCCGGCTGATGCGGCGCGAGCTATCGTCCGAGGGCTATTCGCTGCTGAAGATCCACGATCTGAAGCTCGTGCGCAGCGAGCATCCGATCTTCCTGCTCGGCTGGAACCTGATGCACGTGATCGACGAATCGAGCCCGCTGTTCGGCGAGACGGCCGAATCGCTCGCCGAGCGCCGCGCGCTGCTGCTCGTGATGATCGAGGGCTCCGACGAAACCACCACGCAGATGATGCAGGCGCGCCACGCGTGGGAGCACGGCGACATCCGCTGGCATCACCGCTATGTCGATCTGATGAGCGAGGTCGACGGCATGACGCACATCGACTACACGCGCTTCAACGACGTCGAGCCGATCGAACCGCAGCCGGCCGCCGAAGCGCGCGAAGCACCCGAAGCAGCCGAAGCACCCGGTACGGCCTGTGCGCCGGGCATGCCGACCACGCCGCCCGCCGAAGGCGGCGCCTACCCGGTCTGACCCGCTGATCCGTCCCGGAGTGGAATCTCTCTCGAATTGCAAGCAAAGCTTCGGCCATCTTTCTCGAAAACGCTGATCGATATCAAGATAAGCAAAAAAATTCTTCTATTGGCGTAAAAAAATACAGTTCATTGGGTTGCGCATCGAAACAGAGGGCCGTGCCTTTCCGGCGCGGAGCGGTGCCGCAATCGCGAACAGCACATCGAGGAGACGACAATGAACGCCCGCCTGCCGATCGACGGCCCGCCCGCGTTGGCCGACTACCGCCTGACCGACAATCTTTCCGCGACGCGCGGCCGCATCTTCCTGACGGGCACGCAGGCGCTCGTGCGCCTGCTGCTGATGCAGCGCGCGCTCGACGCCGCGCAGGGCATGAACACCGCGGGCTTCGTCAGCGGCTATCGCGGCTCGCCGCTCGGGATGGTCGACCAGCAGCTATGGAGGGCGAAGAAGCAGCTCGACGCGAGCGGCGTGCGCTTCCTGCCCGCGATCAACGAGGAGCTCGGCGGCACGGCGGTGCTCGGCACGCAGCGCGTCGAGGCCGATCCGGAGCGCACCGTCGACGGCGTATTCGCGATGTGGTACGGCAAGGGCCCGGGCGTCGACCGCGCGGGCGACGCGCTCAAGCACGGCAACGCGTACGGCTCGTCGCCGCACGGCGGCGTGCTCGTGGTGGCGGGCGACGATCACGGCTGCGTGTCGTCGTCGATGCCGCATCAGAGCGACTTCGCGATGATCGCGTGGCACATGCCGATCGTGAATCCGTCGAACATCGCCGACATGCTCGAATTCGGCCTGTACGGCTGGGCGATGTCGCGCTACTCGGGCGCGTGGGTCGGCTTCAAGGCGATCTCGGAGACGGTCGAGTCCGGCTCGACCGTCGATCTCGACGCGCTGACGATGCGCTGGCCCGCGCCCGAAGGCTTCGCGCCGCCCGCGGACGGCCTGCACAACCGCTGGCCCGATCTGCCGAGCCTGTCGATCGAGGCGCGGCTCGCCGCGAAGCTCGACGCGGTGCGCCACTTCGCGCGCGCGAACAGCATCGACAAGTGGGTTGCGCAGAGCGCGCACGCGAACGTCGGCATCGTCACGTGCGGCAAGGCGCATCTGGACCTGATGGAGGCGCTGCGCCGGCTCGACCTGACGCTCGCCGATCTCGACGCGGCCGGCGTGCGGATCTACAAGGTCGGCCTGTCGTTCCCGCTCGAGATGTCGCGGATCGACACGTTCGTCGACGGCCTCGCCGAAGTGCTCGTGATCGAGGAGAAAGGCCCCGTGATCGAGCAGCAGATCAAGGACTATCTGTACAACCGCGCGTCGGGCGCGCGGCCCGTCGTGCTCGGCAAGCACGACGCGGCGGGCGCGCCGCTCTTGTCGGAGCTCGGCGAGCTGCGGCCGTCGCGGATCCTGCCGGTGTTCGCCGGCTGGCTCGCGCGCCACAAGCCCGCGCTCGATCGCCGCGCGCGCGTCGTCGATCTCGTCGCGCCGACGATCCTGTCGAACGAAGCCGACGCGGTGCGGCGCACGCCGTACTTCTGCTCGGGCTGCCCGCACAACACGTCGACGAAGGTGCCCGAGGGCTCGATCGCGCAGGCGGGGATCGGCTGCCACTTCATGGCGTCGTGGATGGAGCGCGACACGACGGGGCTCATCCAGATGGGCGGCGAGGGCGTCGACTGGGCCGCGCACGCGATGTTCACGAACACGCGCCACGTGTTCCAGAACCTCGGCGACGGCACGTATTTTCATTCAGGGATCCTGGCGATCCGGCAGGCGGTCGCCGCGCGCGCGAACATCACTTACAAGATCCTCTACAACGACGCGGTCGCGATGACGGGCGGCCAGCCCGTCGACGGCAGCATCTCGGTGCCGCAGATCGCGCGGCAGGTCGAGGCGGAGGGCGTGTCGCGCTTCGTCGTCGTGTCCGACGAGCCGCAGAAGTACGACGGCCATCACAACCTGTTCCCGCAAGGCACGACGTTCCATCATCGCCGCGAGCTCGACGCGGTGCAGCGCGAGCTGCGCGACACGCCGGGCGTCACCGTGCTGATCTATGACCAGACCTGCGCGGCCGAGAAGCGCCGCCGCCGCAAGAAGGGCGAATTCCCCGACCCGGACAGGCGGCTCTTCATCAACGAAGCAGTCTGCGAAGGCTGCGGCGATTGCGGCGTGCAGTCGAACTGCCTGTCGGTCGAGCCCGTCGAGACGGTGCTCGGCCGCAAGCGGCGCATCGACCAGTCGTCGTGCAACAAGGACTTCTCGTGCGTGAACGGCTTCTGCCCGAGCTTCGTGACGGTCGAGGGCGCGAAGCTGAAGAAGGCGGCGGGCGTCGCGTTCGACGAGGCCGCGCTCGCCGCGCGCGTCGACGCGCTGCCGCGCCCCGCGACGCATCTCGACGCCGCGCCGTACGACATGCTCGTGACGGGCGTCGGCGGCACGGGCGTCGTGACGGTCGGCGCGCTCGTCAGCATGGCCGCGCATCTCGAAGGCAAGAGCGCGTCGGTGCTCGACTTCATGGGCTTCGCGCAGAAGGGCGGCGCGGTGCTGTCGTTCGTGCGGATCGCGTCGTCGGACGCGTGGCTCCATCAGGTGCGGATCGACACGCAGCAAGCCGACGTGCTGCTCGCGTGCGACATGGTCGTCGGCGCGAGCGCCGACGCATTGCAGACCGTGCGCCGCGAGCGCACGCGGATCGTCGTGAACATGCATGCGATCCCGAATGCGGCGTTCGTCCGCGATCCGGACGCGAACCTGCACGCGGACGCGCTCGTCGCGAAGATGCGGCACGCGGCGGGCGACGGCTTCCTGTCGAGCTGCGACGCGCAGGCGCTCGCGACGAAGTTCCTGGGCGACACGGTCGGCGCGAACATCCTGATGCTCGGCTTCGCGTGGCAGCAGGGGCTCGTGCCGGTGTCGCTCGACGCGCTGATGCGCGCGATCGAGCTGAACAACGTCGCGGTGCCGATGAACAAGCTCGCGTTCTCGATCGGCCGGATGGCGGCGGGCGACGCGGCGGGCCTCGACGCGCAGTGGGACGCACGCCATCCGGTGCGCGAGCCGCTGCCGCCGCAGACGCTCGACGCGATCGTCGCCGATCGCGAGGCGCGCTTGGCCGGCTACGGCGGCGCGCGCTACGTCGAGCGCTATCGCGCGCTCGTCGGCGCGGCGCGCGCGGCGGGCGACGAGCGTGTAGCGCGCGCGGTCGCGACGACGTTCTATCGGCTGCTCGCGGTGAAGGACGAGTACGAGGTCGCGCGGCTCTATGCGGACGGCGCGTTCCGCACGGCGCTCGAAGCGCAGTTCGAAGGCGCCGCGGGCAAGGACTTTCGCGTCAAGTTCAATCTCGCGCCGCCCGCGACCGCGAAGGCGGGCCGGGACGGCGCCGCGCCGAGAAAGCAGGTGTTCGGCCAGTGGCTGTGGCCTGCGCTCGGCGTGCTCGCGCGCGTGCGCGGCCTGCGCGGCACGTGGCTCGATCCGTTCGGCGGCACGGTCGAGCGCAAGATGGAGCGCGCGCTCGCCGACGACTACGAGGCGACGATGCGCCGTGCGCTCGCGGCGCTCACGCCGTCGACGGCCGACACGGTCGCGCGGCTCGCCGAGCTGCACGCGAAGGCGCGCGGCTACGGGCACGTGAAGCTCGCGAACGTCGCGAGCGTGAAGCGCGCCGAGCGCGAGCTGGCCGCGCGTCTTTCGATCGACGCGGCGACGAGCGCGGCCGTGCGGCGCGCGCTCGACGAGATGAAGGGCGCGGGCGCGCTGCGCGGGATTCCGGTCGTCGTCGCGAAGTCCTGAGCGCGACGTGAGCGCTGTCCGTCGTCGCGAAGCTTCGAGCGCGGCGTGAGCGCGGTCCGACGGGCGGCGGGCGGCCGCGCGCGGCATTGCGCGGCGGCCCGCTGTTTTCGTGCTCCTACGTTTGCCCTTCGTCCATCCTTCGCTCCGCCGCTGCGCCGCCCGCTCATCGAGCGACGAAGAAGCGCGTCAGCGCACGCGCTTCGTCAGACGATCCCCTTCTTGCGCGTCGACAGCGCCGTTTCCGACAGATCGACCTCGCGCATCAGCTTGGCGAGCGTCTCGTCGTTGATCTTCTGCTCGCCGCGCAGCCGATAGAGCACCGTCCGTTCCGCGCGGATCGCCGCGATCTTCAGGTGCAATTCCATCTTCTCCGTCTGCCGCGCTTCTTCGCGCGGCGTCGCGCCGTCGTCGGCCAGGCCCGCGAGCCGGCGGCGGTACAGGTCCATCACGCGCGCCGTCACGTCCGCGCAGCGCGCGGCGGCCGTCTCGTCGAGATCGACGGCGAGCGCGTCGTGCGCCGCGTCGACCGCGCGGATCGCCGCCTGCGCGGCCGCCGCGCGCGCGGCGCGCTCTTCCTCTGCGTGCGGATTGCGCATCGGGCGCACGCCGCGCAGCAGGAACGGCAAACCGATCACCGCGACGACGAGCGAGCCGAGGATCACGCCCGACGCGACGAAGATCGCGGCGTCGCGGCCCGCGAGCGGCGTGCCGTCGGCGAGCGCGACCGGAATCGACAGCACGCCGGCGAGCGTGATCGCGCCGCGCACGCCGCCCACCGTCATCACCGCGATCGTGCGCACGCCCGCCATCGTGCCGGCGAGGCCCTGCTTCGCCGCGCGGCGGCTCGCGATCCAGCGCAGCAGCCACACCCACGCGAAGCGGATCGCGTAGAGCGCGGCGAGCATCGCGGCGACGTAGCCGATCAGCGCGCCGACGAGCGCATCGCTCGTATGGTGCGCGTCGACGAGCGCACGGCCGATGATGTGCGGAAGCTGCAGCCCGAGCATGATGAACACCATGCCGTTGAACACGAACTCGATCATCGCCCACGTGCTCTCGGCGCGCACGCGCGCGGCGACCGTGCTGCTCTTCGAGAAGCTCGTGTAGTTCATCATCATCCCGGACGCGACGGCCGACAGGATTCCTGACAATGCGAGGTGCTCGGCGATCAGGTACGACGCGAACGGCACGAGCAGCGTCATCACGATGCCGGGCGCCGGGTCGCCTTCCTGCGCGGCGTTCAGGAAGCGCGTCGACAGCGCGCTGAACAGCCACGCGAGGGCCGCGCCCGTCGCGAGGCCGCCCGACGCGACGATCACGAAGCTGATCGACGCATCTCGCAGCGAGAACATCCCGGTCAGCGCGGCCGCGATCGCGAACTTGAGCGCGACGAGGCCCGATGCGTCGTTCATCAGCGCTTCGCCTTCGAGGATGTGCATCAGCTGCGGCGGGATGCGACCCTTGCCCGCGATGCCGGACAGCGCGACCGCGTCGGTCGGCGACAGCACCGCGGCGAGCGCGAATGCGATCGGCAGCGGCAGACCGGGAATCAACCAATGCGCGAAATAGCCGACCGCGAGTACCGTCATGAACACGAGGCCGAACGCGAGCATCAGGATCGCGCGCCGCTGCAGATACAGCTCGCGCTTCGGAATTCGCCAGCCGTCCGCGAACAGCAGCGGCGGGATGAACAGCAGCATGAAGATTTCGGGATCGAACGTGACGTGCAGGTTGAACTTCGGCCATGCGAGCACGGCGCCGATCGCGATCTGCATCAGCGGCAACGGCAGACGCAGCGGCAGCACGCGCGTCGCGACGCCCGACAGCGCGACCGCGAGCAACAAAATCAAAACAGTGAAGACGATTGCCATCGAGGATTGAAACGGGGATGAAACGACGGTACGCAGTGTAGCGTGCGCACGAAATGCGCGGCGGGAAGCGAGGGTTGCGCACGATTGCACTGTCATGGTGCGCACAATCCCCGTCGGAACGCATGCGCAACGTATCGCGGACCGACGCACCGGCACCAGGGTACGGACGACTGAGCACGGAGCTTGCTTGGAGCAATGCGACAACTACGATTGAACAACCGAGGATCGCCGATGAAAACCCGCGAGCCGCATGTTTCGCCTGCAGACGTTTTCGTCATGAGGAGGGCCGCCGCATGACCACCACCGTTCAGCAGGAGCGTCCCGTCGCCGCGTCGCCGTATCGCTTCGAGCCGGAGATGACGTCCGGTCTCGAGCGCGTCGCCGCGCACCACCACGATCTCACGCTGACGAGCGTGTTCCAGCCGATCTTCAGCCTGTCGCACATGCGGGCGGTCGGCTACGAGGCGCTGCTGCGCGCGCACGATGCGCTCGACCGGCCGGTGTCGCCGCTCGACGTGTTCGGCGAAGCCGCGCGCCACGGCGAAGCGACGCAGGTCGACCGCCTCGCGCAGGCGCTGCATCTGGAGAACTTCGCGCGCTTCGGCGCCGAGCGCGAATGGCTGTTCCTCAACGTGCACCCCGGCGTGCTCACCGATCCGTTCCAGGCCGCCGCGCTGTTCGCGAACCTGAAACGGCTCGACATCCCGCCGCGGCGCGTCGTGCTCGAAGTGCTCGAGCAGCGCGCCGACGATCTCGAGCGGCTCGCCGACGCGGTGCGCGAGTTTCGCGAGCACGGTTTCCTGATCGCGCTCGACGATTTCGGCGCCGGTCATTCGAACATCGAACGAATCTGGCAGTTGAGCCCGGACATCGTGAAGCTCGACCGGATCATGCTGTCGCACGCGCAGCACCGCACGGGGCTCACCGCGATCCTGCACGGGCTCGTCACGCTGCTGCACGAGGCGGGCAAGCTGGTGCTGATCGAAGGAATCGAGACCGAGCACGAGGCGCAGATCGCGCTGTCGTGCGAGGCGGATTTCGTGCAGGGCTATTTCTTCGGGCGTCCGGGGCCGGGGCTGCCCGACGGCGCGGCGGTGTCCGCCTGCATCGGCGAGCTGACCGAACGCTATCGCAAGCAGAGCGAAGCGACCGAGCGGCGCGACGCGCAGCGGCTCGCGCCGTACCAGCGCGCGTTCGAGCGCGCGGCCGAGCGTCTCGCGGCGGGCGAGCCGCTCGATGAGGTCTGCTGGAACTTCCTCGCGCTCGATCACGCCGCGCGCTGCTTCCTGCTCGACGAGCGCGGGCGGCAGGCGGGCCGCAACGTCGTGCTGCGCGCGGATCGCGCCGCGCACGAGACGCGCTTTCTGCCGCTCGCCGACGCGCAGGGCGCGAACTGGCTGAGACGCCCGTATTTCCGGACGGCGATCACCGAGCCGGGGCGCGTGCACGTGACGCGGCCGTATCTGTCGATCAACGAGGCGCTGCCGTGCGTGACGCTGTCGATCGCGGTTCGCGTGAACGACACGCTGTGCGTGCTCTGCGGCGACATCGACTGGATCGACGACGAGGCGGCGGCCGGAGCGTAGCGTCACATTGCGTCGCGGAGCGGGCTGCGCGGGCTTGCGGTCGTGCCCGTTGGTGCCGGCGGCGATGTCGAGGGCGGCAGCGGCGCCTTGCGCGTCGTCACGCGTGCCGTGTCGCGCCGGCTCACCTCTTCCTTACCCGCCTTCGCCACGCTCGGCCGCCATACGGCGCGTCTGCGTTGCTTTTTCCGAACGCGAGGCCGAGAATGCGCTGAGGATTGCGGTGCCGGGCCGGCATCGCGCGATCCCGCCATCGGCACTACGCGAAGAAAAATCATGAAAAGACCGCTTTCGCTGACAGTCCTGGGGTGGTTCGTCATCGTCTCGAACGTGATCGGCTTGATCTCGCTGCCGTTTTCGCTTCGCGATCCCACCTCGCTCGCAGTCCTGCGCCACTCGCCGCTGCCGCTCGAGGCGACCGTCGCGCTCGCCGTCACGAGCGAGACGCTGCATCTCGTCGCCGGGGGCGCGATCCTGAAGGGACGGATCTGGGGACGCAATCTCTACGCGATCGTCGCGCTCGTCGGATTCGCGATCTCCGCGTTCACGACGCCGTTCAAGGGCATGCTGATCGTCGTCGCCGCGCTGATCGCGCTGTTCCTGATCATCCTGTATCGCCCGGCCGCGACCGCCTACTTCAGGCAGGCAGCGTCATGAACGTGCTGCGCAACGTGCTCGCCGTGCTGCTGCACGTGCTCGGCAGCTTCCTCGCGATCACCGCGACGATGCTCATCGTCTGGCTGCAACCCGCGATGCCGCGGCGGCTCGTCTGGATTGCGGCGCTGCTCGTCGGCGCGGGCGTGCTGTACGCGATCGGTGCGGCGATCGGCGCGTTCAGGCCGCGGCTGCGGCCCGTCGGCGTCGCGCTCGTCGTGTCGTCCGGGCTCGTGCTCTTCGACGTGCTCGCGATGGTCGGGCTGCGGCTGTCGCCGGATCTGCTCGCGATGGCGACCGCGCAGCATCCGGGGCTCGCGTTCTCGCTTCAGGATCTCGTGTGGGCGGCGCTCGCCGCGCTGGCGATCGGCGTCGCGGGCTGGCGGTTCGCGACGCGCGGCGGCGACTGACGCACGCTTGCCGGAGCTCCGGCGGCTCGTCTGTCGCACGACGGCGAAGCGCGGCCGAACGTCGGCGCGCGCGGTCGCGCCGTCCGCCGCGCGGCCGCGCCGTCCGCCATCGATCCTTCGCGGCCAGCCTCCCGCACCGCACAAGACCATTCAGTTTCCATTCTTTGTTCTTTCAATAACATTCATATCCGCGTCATATCCCCGTCGTATCGTCCTTTCGTTTTTGAAAGAAACCACACCAACGGGAAACCGAAAACATGAAGCGAGTGAGACTGGCGGCGCTCCTTTGCGCGAGCGTCTTCGGGGCGGCGGGCTGCGGCAGCGACGACCCGAAGAGCCCGGCCGCATCGGACGACGGCGCGCAAACGAACGCCGCGCGCAACGTGATCTTCTTTCTGGGCGACGGGATGGGGATGACGACGCTGACGGCCGCGCGGATCTATGCGGTCGGCGAGGACGGCGCGCTCACGCTCGACACGCTGCCCGAGACCGCGTTCGTGAAGACCTATTCGAACGACGCGCAGGTGACGGACAGCGCGCCGTCGATGTCCGCGTACATGACGGGCGTGAAGACGAACAACGAAGTGATCTCGATGACGCCCGACACGAAGGCGATCGAGCCGACCGCGAGCCTCACCGGAAATTGCGGCGCGAACAACGGCAAATCGGTGCCGACGCTCCTCGAGATCGCGAAGGCGAAGGGACTGGCAACGGGCGTCGTGACGACGACCCGCGTCACGCACGCGACGCCCGCCGCGACCTACGCGCACGTATGCCATCGCGATGCCGAAAACGACATCGCCGCGCAGCTCGTGCCGGGCGGCGCGGGCTACAACGCGGCGCTCGGCAGCGGCGTCGACGTCGTGCTGGGCGGCGGCACGCAGTTCTTCGTGCCGAAGGACGCGGGCGGCAAGCGCGCGGACGGCCGCAATCTCGTGAACGAGCTGAAGGCGAAGGGCTACGCGATCGCGCAGAACCGCGACGAGCTCCTCGCCGCCGACGCGACGAAGAGCGGCAAGCTCGCGGGCCTGTTTGCATCGAGCCACATGAGCTACGACCTCGACCGCGGCGCGACGAAGGAGCCGAGCCTTGCCGACATGGCGACGCGCGCGCTCGACGTGCTGCAGAAGAACCCGAACGGCTACTTCCTGATGATCGAAGGCGGACGGATCGACCACGCGCTGCACGACACGAACGCGAAACGCGCGCTGCAGGACACGGTCGCGTTCGACAACGCGATCAAGGCGACGCTCGACAGGGTTCGCCAGACCGATCCGGATCTGAAGAACACGCTGATCGTCGTGACGGCCGACCATGACCACACGCTCGTGCTGAACGGCTACGCGGCGCGCACCGGCAAGACGGAAGCGGGCAAGCCGGGCGTGCTCGGCGTGCTGCGCAGCTATCAGACGGGCGCGATCGCGAAGGACGCGGACGGCGCGCCGTACACGATCATCGGCTTCGGCAACGGCGAGAACCGCGTGCAGGGCAGCCGTGCGGGCACGAGCCTCACCGACGCGGTGACGGGCGCGGACGACTACCGGCAGGAAGCGGTCGTTCGGATGGCGAAGGGCGGCGAGACGCACGGCGGCACCGATGTGTTCCTCGGCGCGATCGGGCGCGGCGCCGACGGCTTTCACGGCGTGATCGAGAACAACAAGGTGTTCGAGCTCGTGCGCAGCGCGGCGCAGCTCTGAGCGCGGCTTTGACGGAACAGGGGAAAACAGGATGTCGACTATGAAGCGCATCGCGGCGGCGGCATTCGCCGCGGCGGCCCTCGCGGGCGGTTTCGGCCACGCGGCGCATGCCGCGGGCCAGGCGAAGAACGTAATCTTCTTCCTCGGCGACGGGATGGGGCCGACGACCGTGACGGCGAGCCGCATCTACAAGGTCGGCGAGGCCGGCCAACTGACGATGGAGAAGCTGCCGCGCACCGCGCGCATCAAGACCTTCTCGAACGACGCGCAGACGACCGACAGCGCGCCGTCGATGGCCGCGTACATGACCGGCGTGAAGATGAACAACGAAGTGCTGTCGATGTCGTCCGACACGCGCGCGGTCGCGCCGGGCAGCGACGCGAACGGCAACAAGACGGTGAACAACTGCGTCGCGGGCAACGGCAAGGCCGTGCCGACGCTGCTCGAGCTCGCGAAGTCGCGCGGCAAGGCGGTCGGCGCGATCACGACGACCGAGCTCACGCACGCGACGCCCGCCGCGACCTACTCGCACATCTGCCATCGCGATGCGCAGTACGACATCGCCGCGCAGGCGGTGCCGGGCGGCGCGGGCTACAACGCGGCGCTCGGCGACGGCGTCGACGTGCTGATGGGCGGCGGCCGCAATCACTGGACGCCGTTCGATCCGGTCGCGAACAAGCGCGGCCGCGCGGACGGGCGCAATCTGCTCGCCGAACTGCAGGCGAAGGGCTACGCGGTCGCCGCGACGAAGGACCAGCTCGCGCAGGCGGGCGGCGGCAAGCTGATCGGACTCTTCAGCGCGACGAGCCATCTCGAGTACGAGCTCGATCGCGTCGCGGGCAAGGGCGAAGGCCCGGCGCAGCCGAGCCTCGCGGAGATGACCGCGAAGGCGATCGACGTGCTGTCGAAGAATCCGAACGGCTATTTCCTGATGGTCGAAGGCGGCCGGATCGATCACGCGCTGCACGGCACGAACGCGAAGCGCGCGCTCGAAGACACGGTCGCGTTCGACGAGGCGATCCGCACCGCGCTCGCGAAGGTCGATCTGTCGAACACGCTGATCGTCGTGACGGCCGACCACGACCACACGATGACGATCAACGGCTACTCGAAGCGCGGCAATCCGATTCTCGACATCAGCCGCAGCTATCGCGACGGCCAGCCGAGCAAGGACGCGGACGGCAACACGTACACGACGCTCGTGTTCGGCAACGGCGCGAACCGGCCGAACCTGCGCGCGCCGGTGGATTCGGCGACCGCGACGGGCGAGGCGTACCTGCAGGAAGTCGGCGTGCGGATGGGCAGCCCCGGTTCCGAGACGCACGGCGGCGGCGACGTGATGCTGTTCGCGGACGGCGCCGACGCGAAGGCGTTCAAGGGCACGCTCGACAACACGAAGGTGTTCGGCCTCGTGAAGTCGGCGTTCGGGTTCTGAGGAGACCGGATGCGATGCGGATGTTCGCGATGAAACGAACCGTCGCGCGGCGCGCGTGCATTGCAATCGGTGCGGCGGTCATGTCCGCCGCCGCGCCGGCGGTCGCCGCGTCCGCCGCCCCCGATCTCGACGCGGTGCTGCTGCACGAGAGCACGTCGGTGAGCGCGGACGGCGTGACGCGCACCGTCGTCTATCGCGAGCGGATGGTGCGCCGCGACGGGCACGTGTGGATCGAGCGCGTGCTGCCCGCGGGCGCGAAGCTTGCCGAAGCGAATGACGCGCACGCGCACGGCGATCATGCGCACGACGATGCGCGTGCGCAAGCGCCGCGCGGCGGCGTGCGTCCCGCCGCGGCGACGACGGGCGCGCACGCGGGCCACAAGCACTTCAACTTCGACGCGGCCGCGCGGCACGTGACGAACGACGGCGGCAAGGTCCGCATCGAATACGTGGATGCGGCGCAGCGCGCGGTCGTCGCGGTGCCGCCCGCAGAATACGAGACGACGGGCTTCGACGGCTCGTGGGACAACGCGTACTACATCACGCCGCCGTCGCAGTTGAAGCGCCTCGCCGCGAAGTCGAAGCCGGGGCCGACGCCCGGCACGCGCTGGTACGAGCAGGCGGTCGGCGCGCCGCGCGCGCAGGGCGTGAACCGCATTCTGTGGAGCGACACGCTGCAGGCGCCGCTCGCGGTCGAGTATCGCAGCGCGGACGGCCACGCGGCGCGCAAGCTGACGCTCACGCCGGCGCCGAGCGCGAAGGCGCTGCCGTGGCAGCAGCTGCAGTCGTACGCGCGCAAGGAATACGCGGACTATCTCGACTGACGTGCGAAGCGCGATACGTTCGCGTGCGATGCTGAGCAAGGCACGGCGCGCGTCGATGCGTTTCGCCGCGCCGCGCACGCGCGCTCTTCGTCGGTTACGATGCTGGCTGGTTCAACTCGACCCGGACCGCTTCGATGCCAGCCTCCTCGATCCTTCTCGAAGTCATCGCGACGACGATCGGCGATGCGAAAGCCGCCGCCCGCGCGGGCGCCGATCGTCTCGAACTCGTCACCGCGATCAGCGAAGGCGGATTGACGCCGAGCATCGGCGTGATCGAGGCCGTCGCCGCCGCGGTGCCGATTCCCGTCAACGTGATCGTGCGGCCGCACAGCCGCTCGTTCCATTACGACGCGAGCGAGCTCACGGCGATCGCACGCGACGTGCGCGCGGCCGTCGCGGCGGGCGCGAACGGCGTCGTGTTCGGGATGCTCGATGCGCGCGGCGACGTCGATCTCGACGCGTTGCAGCGCATCGCCGACGCGGCCGACGGGCGCGACCTCACGTTTCATCGCGCCTTCGACGTCGCACGCGATCTGAACGCCGCGCTCGACACGCTGCTGCGCGTGCCGTCCGTCACGTCGGTGCTGACGTCGGGCGGGCATCCGTCGGTGCTCGACGCGCGCGATGTCGTCGCGCGGATGGTGCGCCGCGCCGAGGGCTCGACGTGCACGGTGCTCGCGGGCGCGGGGCTCACCGTCGATGCGGTCGGCGACTTCGTGCGCACGACGGGTGTGCGGGCCGTGCACTTCGGTTCGGGCGTGCGCGAGCGCGGCGAGGTGCTCGCGCCGATCGACGAGCGGCTCGTCGCGAAGGCGCGCGCGACGCTCGATGCGGCGGGGCGGGAGTAGGGCGTCGATCAAGCGCGGGCACTGCGCGGCTCGCGACGGCCTCGTCGACGCGCGACCAAAAGACCGGGATCTCATGAAAAAACACCCCAAAGGTTGGATCGGCGTCCAACTTTTGGGGTGCGGTTCATCATCCTGCTTTTTTGTATCGATCGCGCCGGTGTTCGGCGTTCGGCACTCAACGCTCAGCGTTCGGCCATCATCGTTCGATGCCCGATGCCCGATGCCCGATGCCCGACGCCCGGCATCTCGCCGCGAGCTTCAAGCTTCAAGCGGAGAGCGGAGAGCGGAGAGCGGAGAGCGGAGAGCGGAGAGCGGAGAGCGGAGAGCGGAGAACATTCGACCGTCGACGGCGACTCATCCGCGCGCACCGCCGGCCTCGGCGCTCGTGCTCGACCGCTCCGGCGTTCCGGCACTCAAGCACTCAACTGCGTCGCCTCGCTCGCCGACATCCCGAGCCGCGCGAGCAGCTTGCGGTCCGCTTCCGCGCGCGGATTGCCGGTCGTCAACAGCACGTCGCCGTAGAACATCGAGTTCGCGCCCGCGAGGAAGCACAGCGCCTGCATCGAATCGTCGAGCTGCTCGCGGCCCGCCGACAGCCGCACCATCGCCTTCGGCATCGTGATCCGCGCGACCGCGATCGTGCGCACGAACTCGAGCGGGTCGAGCGGCTCCGCGTTCTCGAGCGGCGTGCCTTCGATCGCGACGAGATTGTTGATCGGCACCGATTCCGGATACGGGTTCATGTTCGCGAGCTGCGTGATCAGGCCCGCGCGCTCGCGGCGCGATTCGCCCATCCCGATGATCCCGCCGCAACACACGTTGATGCCCGCATCGCGCACGCGCTCGAGCGTGTCGAGGCGATCCTGGTAGGTGCGCGTCGAGATGACCTGGCCGTAGAACTCCGGCGACGTGTCGAGGTTGTGGTTGTAATAGTCGAGGCCCGCTTCGGCGAGCGCCTTCGCCTGATGCTCTTCGAGCATGCCGAGCGTCACGCAGGTCTCGAGGCCCATCTCCTTCACGCCGCGGATCATTTCCTTGATCGGCTCGATGTGCCGATCCTTCGGATTGCGCCACGCCGCGCCCATGCAGAAGCGCGTCGCGCCGTTGTCCTTCGCGGTGCGCGCGGCGGCGAGCACCGCGTCCACTTCCATCAGCTTCTCCGCCTTCAGGCCGGTGTCGTGATGCGCGGACTGCGAGCAGTAGCCGCAGTCTTCTTCGCAGCCGCCCGTCTTGATCGACAGCAGCGTCGACAGCTGGATCGCGTTCGCGTCGAAGTGCTCGCGATGCACCTGCTGCGCACGGAACAGCAGATCGTTGAACGGCAGCTCGTAGAGCGCGATCACGTCGGCGACGCGCCAACGCGGCGCGACGGGCGCGGCCACCGGCGTTTCGGTCGTCGCGGAAGCGGTTTGAGCTTGGGTCATGTCGGTCATCCTTCGGAACAGGGATCGATTCGAGAAATTATGGGCGATCGGCGATAAGCCGGCAAAAATCAGCGCGGCGCGGCGGCGCGCAGCGCGTTCAGCAAGCGGTTCACGTCGAGCGCGTTCGACGCCGCCTCCGGCGACGGCGGGCTCATGTGCGCGACGTCGCCGACGAGCGGCGCACGGTGCTCGCGTTCGAGCCACGCGCGCAGCGTGTCGACGTTCTCGTCGGCGAAGCGCATCTCCGGATCGACGCGGTTCGCGACCCACCCGGCGATCGCGAGGCCGCGCGAGGCGATCGCGTCGGCGGTCAGCAGCGCGTGGCTGATGCAGCCGAGCCGCACGCCGACGACGAGCACGACGGGCAAGCCCAGCGCGACCGCGAGATCGGCGGTGTCGCGCGCGTCGGTAAGCGGCACGCGAAAGCCGCCGACGCCTTCGACGACGACGACGTCCGCCGCTTCGCATGCCTGACGATGCGCGGCGACGATCGTGTCGATGTCGAGCGTCACGCCTTCGCGCGCGGCGACGATGTGCGGCGCGGCGGGCGCCTTCAGCAGGAACGGCGTGCGGATCGCGGCGGGCAGCGCGACGTTCGCGGCGGCGTCGAGCTGGTCCGCGTCCTCGTTGCGCCACACGCCGTCGCGCTCGTACGCGCCCGCGGCGATCGGCTTCAGCGCGGCCGCGCGCAGCCCCGCGCGCGCGAAGCCGTGCAGCAGCGCGGCCGACACGAAGGTCTTGCCGATCTCGGTGTCGGTGCCCGTCACGAACAGCGAAAGCGGCGCGCTCATGCGGCGGCCTCGATCGGCGTGACGAGCGCCGCTTCGAGGCGCGCGAGATCGTCGAACGAATGCGCGGCCGACAGCGAGATCCGCAGCCGCGACGTGCCGGCCGGCACCGTCGGCGGCCGGATCGCGGGCACCCATAGGCCTTGCGCGTCGAGCGCGGCCATCGCGTCGAGCGTCGCTTCGTTGCTGCCGATCACGAGCGGCTGCACGGCGGTGTGCGAATCGACCGGCTGCCACGGCGTCGCGCGCAGGATCGCACGCGTGCGATCGATCAGCGCGGCGAGATGCGCGCGACGCGCGTCGCCTTCGTCGCTCGCGATCACCTCGAGGCTCGCGGATACCGCGCACGCGACGGACGGCGGCGCGGCCGTCGTGAAGATGTAGCTGCGCGCGCGCTGCACGAGCCATTCGATCACGGTCTCGTGCGCGACGACGAACGCGCCCGCGACGCCCGCCGCCTTGCCGAGCGTGCCGACGTAGACGAGGTTCGGCGAGCGCAGCCCGTATGCGGCGAGCGCGCCGCGCCCTTGCGGGCCGAGCACGCCGAAGCCGTGCGCGTCGTCGACGACGAGCCATGCGCCGTGCGCCTCGGCGAGCGCGGCGAGGCGCGCGAGCGGCGCGACGTCACCGTCCATGCTGAACACGGTGTCGGAGACGATCAGCTTCGTTTGCGCGTCGGACGCGGCGAGCCGCGCTTCGAGCGCGTCCGCGTCGCCGTGCGGGTAGACCTGCACGTCGGCGCGCGACAGCCGCGCGCCGTCGATCAGCGACGCGTGGTTCAGCGCGTCGGAGAAGATCGTCGCGCCGCGGCCCGCGAGCGCGGTCAGCGCGGCGAGGTTCGCCATGTAGCCGGTGCTGAAGTAGAGGGCGCGCGGCGCGTCGGAGAAGCCGCCCGAGAACGCGGCGAGCTCGTCTTCGAGCGCCGCGTGCGCGCGCGAGTGGCCGCCGAGCAGATGCGAGCCGCCGCTGCCCGAGCCATAGCGGCGCGCGCCTTCGGCGAAGGCTTCGATCAGCCGCGGATGGGCGGCAAGCCCGAGATAATCGTTGCTGGCGAAGCCGACGATCTCGCGGCCGTCGACCGTCATGCGCGCGCTGCACGCGGTGTCGGCGATGCGCCGGCGGCGGCGCAGCCCTTGCGCGTCGATGTCGGCGAGGCCGCGTTCGAGCGTGGCGAGCAGATTCATGCGCGTGCCTCCGCGAGCGTTGCGTCGAGCGTCGCGCGCGTGCGCGATGCGAGCCATTCGATTTCGCCGTCGTCGAGGATGTACGGCGGCATCAGATAAACCGTCGCGCCGATCGGGCGCAGCAGCGTCTCGCGCGCGAGCGCGTGCTCGAAGAAGCGGCGCGGGAAGGTCTTTGCCGCGTCGCCTTCGAGCGCGACGTCGAACGCGAAGATCGTGCCGCGCTCGCGCAGATGGCGCACGTGCGGATGCGACGCGAGCGGCGCGAGCGCTTCGCGCATCAGCGCGGACTTGCGCGCGTTCTCGGCGAGCACGTCGTCCGCGTCGAACAGGTCGAGCGTCGCGACCGCCGCGCGGCACGCGAGCGGATTGCCCGTGTACGAATGCGAATGCAGGAAGCCGCGCGCGACGTCGTCGTCGTAGAACGCATCGAAGATCGCATCGCGCGACAGCACGAGCGACAACGGCAGATAGCCGCCGCTGATGCCCTTCGACAGGCACAGGAAATCGGGCCACACGCCCGCCTGCTCGCACGCGAAGAACGTGCCGGTGCGCCCGCAGCCGACCGCGATCTCGTCGGCGATCAGATGCACGTCGTGCGCGTCGCACAGCGCGCGCAGGCCGCGCACGTAAGACGGATCGTGCATCGCAAAGCCGGCCGCGCACTGCACGAGCGGCTCGACGATCAGCGCGGCGATCCTGTCGCCGCGCTCGGCGAAGAGGCGCTTCACGTCTTCCAGCGCGCGCGCGGCGACGTCCGCGGCCGTCTCGCCCGGCTGCGCGCCGCGCGCATCCGGCGACGCGACGACGTGCGCGGCGCGGATCAGCGGATCGTACGCATCCTTGAACAGCGCGACGTCGGTCACGCCGAGCGCGCCGATCGTCTCGCCGTGATAACCGTTCGCGATGCAGACGAATTCGCGCTTGCCGCCGCGGCCGCGATTGCGCCACGCATGAAAGCTCATCTTCAGCGCGATCTCGACGGCCGACGCGCCGTCCGACGCGAAGAACGCATGGCCGAGCGTGTGCCGTGTGCGCGCGGCGAGCCGCTCGGCGAGCTCGATAGCGCTCTCGTGCGTGCAGCCCGCGAGCATCGCGTGCTCGAGCATGTCGAGCTGCTCCTTCAGCGCCGCGTTGATGCGCGGGTTCGCGTGGCCGAACAGGTTTACCCACCACGAGCTGATCGCGTCGAGATAGCGGTTGCCTGCGCGATCGAAGAGCCACGCGCGTTCGCCGCGCGCGACCGGGATGAGCGGCAGCCGCTCGTGGTGCTTCATCTGCGTGCAAGGATGCCAGACCGCGCGCAGGCTGCGCGCGACCCAGTCGTCGGTTGCGTGTGTGCTCAAGACTGCTCCGGGACCAAAACGCGTCGAGGGCGCGAGAGGCGCCGCTCGCTCATGCGGAATCGACGGCGGCGAAGGCGCTCGATCGGATGGCGAAAACGCGTGTGCAAAACGAAAACCGGGGCTGAGATTAGCGTGTTTTGCGCTTCGTTGCAGTACCCGTTACAAAACGCCGGAGCCTTTGTGGGCGCGGAGTTCGGCGCATTTCGCGACGGCTCGCGACGGTTCGGTCCAGATCGTTCGAATAGGGCGCAGAAGGCGACGGCAAAGAGTTGCTACCCGTCGGACGGAAACCGTCGGCGGGCAGCCGAAAAAGGCGGGCGGCGGAAAAAAGGGCGCTTTCGGATGCGGTCGAACGCGATGGCGAGCGTGTCGGCGACGTGCGATGACGGCGTGCGACGTCGCATCGATGTGACGAAAGCGGAAAAAATTGCGGGGGAGAAAGATGCGCTGATGTGTCGCCCGACAGGGGACGAGACAGCGGCGAACGAGCGACGGATCGACCGGCGGCGCGATCAGCGGCTCGCGAGCGCGCGCGCGGCGCTCGACGATTCGTCTGCCGTTTGCGTGCCCGCATCGCGCCAGACGACGCGATTGTCGACCGCATAGAGCTGGCACTGTCCGGCGCCTTGCTTGCGGCAGCCTTCGAGCGCGAGCGCCATCGGATCGTCGCCGCCTTCGGCCCACGACCACGCGCCTTCGCTCGACACCGCGAACGCGCGGCTCGGATGCTGCGCGAGGAAGCGGCGATACGCGGCGCGGCCGGCGTCGTCGACGAACGGCACGGCTTCGACCGCGTCGATCGCCGCGTAGCCGGTCGCCTTCGGCTCGTGCGGATTCGCGACCGCGTAGCGGACCGAGGTAGGCAGATTCAGCTGCGCGAGGAACGACGCGACGGGCGGCCACCAGATCGGCACGCCGTCGCGGTCGACGATGATCCGGTGCGCGTCGTCCTTGTAGCGGCCGAAGTCGACGAAGAGCGTGCTCGCGCCGTGCGACGTGTACGCGTCGCGCAACTGCGCGACGAGCGCGGGCGACCACACCGAGTCGTTGTCGCCGTACAGCCACAGCGACGGCACGTGCGTGCGCGAGCCGTACGTGTCGAATGCGTTGACGAGGTTCTTCTGCCAGCCTTCGCAGAGATCCTGGCGCAGCCCGCCCGAGAAGTTGATGATTCCGCGCACGCCGCGCGCGGCTTCGGTGCCGTACGCGAGCGACACGAGCCCGCCATGCGACGTGCCCGCGACGACGACGTGCCGCGCGTCGACGTAAGGCAGCTTCGACATGTAGCCGATCGTCGCGGCGACGTCGCGCGCCTGCGCGACGCCGTTGCGCTCGACGTCGCAGCCTTCCTGGATGTACGTGCCGCCCGAGCCCGCGAAGCCTTCGCGGTTCGGCGCGACGACCGCGTAGCCGCGCCGCACGAACTCGCGCGCGAACGACAGCGGCCGGCTGCGCGGCTGCGCGCGCAGATCGCCGGGATTCTTGCCGTGGTTGAAGACGACGAGCGGGAACGGGCCCGGGCCGTCCGGCTTGAACACCGTCGCCTCGAGCGTGACCGAGCCGGCCGCGTCGACCGGAATGCGGATGATCGTTTCGTTGAGATTCGCGGCGACGGGCGGCAGGCCCGAATCGCCGTAGTCGAAGCGCTCGGCGTTCGCGAACGCGCCGGGCGCGGCGGCAGGCGCGGACGGAATGCCGGACGGCAGCGGACCGGCCTGAGCGGCCGACAGCACGCATGCCGCGATCCATCCCGTCATCACCTTGCCAAATGCCATGCCCGAGCCCACCGACGCGAATTGCACCAAAGTGGGCCATCCTAGCCTGACAAATTTCGGTTGTGCAATGCCGGAATTACCCGGCATGGCGAAATGCGTCGCCAGGCCGCGGATATTGGCCGAGGTGGACTCAGCGGTCGCTTACATCGCCGTCGACGTAGCGCCACGCGCCTTGCGCGTCGCGCGTGAAGCGGCTCGTTTCGTGCATCCGGTGCGCGCGTCCGCCGACTTTGTAGCGTGCGACGAATTCGACTTCGGCGTGCGTATCGTCGAGCTGCGCATGACGCTTGATCGCGAGGCCGAGCCAGCGCGGCGCGTCCGCGCGGCCGGCGTCGGCGTCGAGATCGGGCGGGCAGGTGCGCGGGTCCCAGGTCGCGCGCAGGTAGTCGGCCGCGCCGAGCACGTAGGCGCTATAGCGCGAGCGCATCAGCTCGAGCGCCGTCGAGGCGGGGGCATGCGCGTCGATCAGGCGTCCGCAGCAATCCGCGTAGCGCGGCGCCCGCGCACTCGCGGACGCGCCGGGCGCGGCGCCGCCGCACGGACAGTCGAGCGGGCGCTCGGAGAGATTCGTCGTGGCTTGCATCGTGATTCGAGGGACGGGTCGGCCGGCTCACCAGCCGAGCTCGACGCCGTCGTATTGGAAGAAGCGGCCGTTCGCATGCTCGCGGTCGCCCGACGCCTGCGCGATCACGCGGCGCATGCCGGCGACGCTCGCCTGCGGCTCGAGCGCGGCCTGCGCGCCGCCCATGTCGGTGCGCACCCAGCCCGGATGCAGCGCGATGCAGGCCGCATGCCGCGCCTGCAGCGACGCGATCCGCAGCGCGTCGTTCACCGCCGCCTTGCTCGCGCGATACAGCCAGCCCGTCGTGCCGGTCGCCTCGCTGATGCTGCCCATCTTGCTCGACAGCACCGCGAGGACGCCGCGGCTCTCCTCGACGAGCGGCAGCAGGACCGGCAGCAGCAGCATCGGGCCGAGCACGTTCGTGTGCATCACCGCGTCGAAGTCCTCCGCGCTGACGGGCTCGACGCCCGCCGTGCGCGGACCGTACACGCCCGACACGACGACGGCCGCGTCGAGCGCGACGTCGCCCAGCTGCCCGTCGAACGCGGCGACCGCTTCGGGCTGCGCGACGTCGAGCGCGAGCGCGCGCGCGCCGATCGAATCGAGTGACGCGAGCGACGCTTCGTCGCGCGCGGTGGCGATCACGCGCCAGCCGTCGTGCAGATATTGGCGCGCGAACTCGCGGCCGATGCCGCGCGATGCGCCGACGATCAATACGGTCTTCATCGGAGGACTCCTGTTCGGGTGCGCGTCGGATCGGTCAGATCAGCTCGATGCCCATCGCGGTCGCCTCGCCGCCGCCGATGCACAGGCTCGCGACGCCGCGCTTGGCCGCGCGCGCGCGCAGCGCGCCGATCAGCGTGACGAGGATGCGGGCGCCCGATGCGCCGATCGGATGGCCGAGCGCGCACGCGCCGCCGTTCACGTTCACCTTGTCGTGCGGCAGGTCGTGCTCCTTCATCGCCGCCATCGTGACGACCGCGAACGCCTCGTTGATCTCGTACAGATCGACTTCGGCCGCGCGCCAGCCGTTCTTGTCGAGCAGGCGGCGGATCGCGCCGACGGGCGCCGTCGTGAACTTCGACGGCGCCTGCGCGAACGTCGAATGGCCGACGACGCGCGCGAGCGGCGCGACGCCCAGCCTGTCCGCCGTCGAGCGGCGCATCATCACGAGCGCGGCCGCGCCGTCGGAGATCGACGACGCATTCGCGGCGGTCACGGTGCCCGTCTTGCTGAACGCGGGCTTGAGCGTCGGAATCTTCTCGGGGCTCGCCTTGAACGGCTGCTCGTCGCGCGCGACGATCGTTTCGCCCTTCTTGCCGGCGACCGTCACGGGCGCGATTTCCCACGCGAACGAGCCGTCTTCGTTCGCCCGCTTCGCGCGCGCGAGCGATTCGATCGCGAACGCGTCCTGCGCCTCGCGCGTGAACGCGTACTCGCCCGCGCATTCCTCGGCGAACGTGCCCATCAGGCGGCCCTTCTCGTACGCGTCCTCGAGGCCGTCGAGGAACATGTGGTCGAGCACCTGGCCGTGGCCCATCCGCATCCCCGCGCGCGCCTTCGGCAGCAGGTACGGCGCGTTCGTCATGCTTTCCATGCCGCCCGCGACCGCCACGTCGACCGAGCCCGCGACGAGCATGTCGTGCGCGAACATCGCCGCGCGCATGCCCGAGCCGCACATCTTGTTGACCGTCGTGCAGCCGACGGAAAGCGGCAGCTTCGCGCCGAGCGCGGCTTGCCGCGCCGGGGCCTGGCCCTGACCCGCGGGCAGCACGCAGCCCATGATCACTTCGTCGATCTGCTCCGGTTTCAGGCCCGCGCGCTCGAGCGCCGCGGCGATCGCGGCCGCGCCCAGCTGCGGCGCGGCGAGCGATGCGAAGTCGCCCTGGAAGCCCGCGATCGGCGTGCGCGCCGCCGAAGCGATGACGATCGGATCCTGATCAACAGCCGTCATGTTTCGTCTCCTTGATGGTTTTGGCAATGAGATCGACCGCGCCGGCGAGCTGCGCCGCGTCGGCCGCCACGACGTCATTGTCCGCCGAATGCGCGCCTTTTGCCGAGAGCGCGCCGACCGCGCGGCGGTACGTCGCATCCAGTTCGCCGGGATGCGACACCGACATCCCGAGATTGCGCATCCGGCCGTCATGCACGCCGTACACGAGCGCGTGCACGGTGAGCGGCTGGCCGCGCGCCCACGCGTCGTTGACGATCGTCGTGCGGCACACGTTGACGACCTGCTCGATCGAATTGAGTTCGATGAGGCGCCGGTAGCGCGCTTCGCCGAGCGGCCATTCGTCGAGCAGCGACGCGTGCTTCTCGCGCACGTCCTGCACGTGATGCAGCCAGTTGTCCGCGAGCCCGACGCGGCGGTTGTGCAGCGCCGCGTTCACGCCCGAGCAGCCGTAGTGGCCGACGACCATGATGTGCTTGACCTTCAGCAGATCGACCGCGAACTGGATCACGGACAGGCAGTTGAGGTCGGTGTGCACGACGACGTTCGCGATGTTGCGGTGGACGAACACTTCGCCGGGCGGCAGGCCGATGATCTGGTTCGCGGGCACCCGCGAATCGGAGCAGCCGATCCACAGATATTCGGGTGCCTGCTGGTCGGCGAGGCGCGAAAAGTATTGCGGGTCGCCGGCGAGCTTGCGCTTGACCCAGGCGTCGTTGTTGTCGAACAGATGGGAGAGCGGATGGTCGTTCGTGTTCATCTCAAGTCGTTTTCGTGGGATGAAAAAGGGGCATGCGTGCGCGGCGGGCGGCCGCGCTCATGCGGCGGCGCGCTTGCCGGCGTCCGCCGCGTCGCCTTCGGAGAAACGCGCCGGATAGCGGATGCAGAAGCGCAGCGCCGGCTCGTAAGCGAAGAAATCGGGCAGCTCGCCGCGCAGCAGGCGGTCCTTGCTGTCCTGCCAGAGCTGCGGATCGAAGAAGTCGGCGTGATGCTTCATGAAGTATTCGCGCACGCGCGGCTCGCCGAGCAGGAACGGCGCGTAGGTTTCCGGGAAGATGTCGTGCGGGCCGACCGTATACCACGGCTCGTCGGACATCTCGTCTTCTTCGTTGCGCGGCGGCGGCACGCGGCGGACGTTGCAGTCGGTCAGGTACTCGATCTCGTCGTAGTCGTAGAACACGACGCGCCCGTGGCGCGTGACGCCGAAGTTCTTGTACAGCATGTCGCCGGGGAAGATGTTCGCCTGGATCAGCTCCTTCACCGCGTTGCCGTACTCGCGCACGCCGTGCTCGATCTTCGCGTCGTTGCCGCTTTGCAGATACAGGTTGAGCGGCACCATCCGGCGCTCGATGTACAGGTGCTTGATGACGAGGTTGTCGCCTTCGTATTCGAGCAGCGACGGCACTTCCTTTTCGAGCTCGCGCACGAGCGCGTCGTCGAGCCGCGCGAGCGGCAGCGCGACGCTCGAATATTCGAGCGTGTCCGCCATCCGGCCGAGACGGTCGTGGCGCTTGACGAGCAGGTACTTGTCCATGATCTGCTCGCGCGTCGTGTCCTTCGGCGGCGGGAAGTGGTCCTTGATCATCTTGAACACGTACGGGAACGACGGCAGCGTGAACACGAGCATCACGAGCCCCTTGATGCCGGGGGCGACGATGAAGCGGTCGCTCGAATGCGACAGGTGATGCAGCAGATCGCGGTAGAACAGGTTCTTGCCCTGCTTCTGCAGGCCCACCGACGTGTAGATCTCGGCCTTCGGCTTGCCCGGCATGATCGAGCGCAGGAACTGCACGTACGCGGACGGCACGTTCATGTCGACGAGGAAGTACGAGTGCGAGAAGCTGAAGATGATCTTCAGCAGGTCGCGGCGCAGCAGCACGGTGTCGAGCGCGAGAAGGCCGGGGCGCACGTGGCGGATCGGCACCGCGAACGGCAGCACGCGGTCGCCGTTGATGATGCGCCCGATGATGTACGCGGTCTTGTTCCGGTAGAACAGCGACGACAGCACGTGGATCTGGAAATTCACCGCTTCGTCGAACGCGCCGAACTCGTCGTGGATCGCCTGCATGATGCACGCGATGTCGCGCTCGAGATCCTCGAACGGCGGGTTCAGCTGGAAGTTCGTGACGATCCGCTCGAGCGTCGCCGCGAGCCCTTCGCTGCCCGGATAGTACGCGCGGTAGGTCGGCTTCCCGGCGGGTTCGTCGTTCTCGATGTACTCGGTCGAGATCGCCGGGCGCACGAAGATGAAGTCGTTGTTGAAGTACGAGCGGTGCAGGATCTTGCAGCACACCGAATTGAAGAACGTCTCCGCGCATTCGGGCTGGCGGTGCGACGTCAGGAGACCGATGTAATGGAGCTTGATCTGCGGCCAGACTTCGCTGTCGATGTTCTCCGCGTCGTACTCGTCCTGGAGCAGCTCGACGCATTCGCGCACGCGGTCGTCGTACGACGTGATGCGCTCGCGCGCGAGCCGCTGCAGCCCGTGCCAGTCCGCGCGCTCGAACAGATCCTTCGCCTCGACGGCCGCTTCGCGGAAGATCCGGTAGTGGCGATCGAAGTTCTCGAGGATCGTCTGCGCGACGTCGAAGCCGATCTGCGAGGACAGCAGTTTGGGAAAGTGATTCATCGTGCGCGGGCTCACGGGCGGAAAGCTCACGCCATTTTAGCGCCGGGACGGCGCGCTTTAGGCAAAGCGGGGAGATTCGGCGCAGGCGGCCCGCGCGGCCGGTTCGGCGACGATCGACGACGTTCAGCGGATCTTCCCGCAACGATCGGGATTTGCGCGGGATCGTGGCGCGATCTTTTTTCGGGGGGCGCGAAGGCGGTCCGACGCGCCGCCGCGCGTTGAGCGATAGAATCGGTTCCGGCTCGCGCCGCGCCGCGTGCCCGACGACAACGCAACGAGACACCCCCGATGAACGCACTGGAACACCAACTCGATTACCCGTTCGCCGACACGCTGCCCGAGCCGGGCGGCTTCGTCGAGGTCGCGCCGGGCGTGCGCTGGCTGCGCATGCCGCTGCCGTTCGCGCTCGACCACATCAACCTCTGGCTGCTGCGCGACGAGATCGACGGGCAGGCGGGCTGGACGATCGTCGACTGCGGGATCGCGTCGGCGGACATCAAGGCGCATTGGGAGCGGATCTTCGACGCGCACCTGGACGGCCTGCCCGTGCTGCGCGTGATCGTCACGCACTGCCATCCGGATCATTTCGGACTCGCGAACTGGCTGTGCGAAGGCGGCGACGGCGCGCGCTGGAACGTGCGGCTGTGGATGACGCTCGGCGAATACCTGTTCGGCTGCCTGATGTCGGCCGGCAACGGCTCGAACGCGGGCGGGCCGGGCGCGGCCGGGCACTTCGCGCGCCATGGCCTGACCGACGCCGCCGCGCTCGACAAGCTGCGCAACCGCCGCAGCTACTACGAGGATCTCGTGCCCGGCGTGCCGCCGCGCTACCGGCGGCTGCGCGAGGGCGACGCGGTCGAGATCGGCGGACGCGAATGGCGCGTCGTCACGGGCTACGGCCATTCTCCCGAACATTGCGCGCTCCACGGCGCGGCCGACGGCGTGCTGATCTCCGGCGACATGGTGCTGCCGCGGATCTCGACGAACGTGTCGGTGTTCGATCTCGAGCCGGAGGCGAATCCGCTCGCGCTCTATCTGGGCTCGCTCGGCCGCTACGAGGCGATGGCGGCCGACACGCTCGTGCTGCCGTCGCACGGCAAGCCGTTCCGCGGGCTGCGGACGCGGATCGCGCAGTTGCGCGCGCATCACGACGCGCGGCTCGCCGAGGTGCGCGACGCGTGCCGCGAGCGGCCGTCGAGCGCGGCCGACATCGTGCCGATCATGTTCCGGCGGCGCGAGCTCGACATTCATCAGATGACTTTCGCGTTCGGCGAGGCGATCGCGCACCTGAACCTGCTGTGGCTCGCGGGCGAGCTCGTGCGCGAGACGGGCGCGGACGGCGTGATCCGGTTCCGGCTCGCGGGCTGACGCGGCCGGCGGCGCGGCGGCTCGGCTTTACTGCACCGATACCGCGTCGAAGTGCTGCCGTCCGAACGGGCTCACGCGATAGCCGGCGACGTTCGGGCGCGTGATCGCCGCGGCCGTCGGATAGCCGAGCGGAATCCACAGCGCCTCGTCGTGGATGATCTTCTGCGCGGCTTCATACAGCTTCGCGCGCTTCGTCTGGTCGGCGGTTTCCTTGCCGTCGGTGATCAGCTTGTCGAGCTTCGGATCGCAATAGCGCGCGAAGTTGAGCCCCGACTTCACCGCGTTGCAGCTGAATTGCGGCGTGAGGATGTTGTCCGGATCGCCGTTGTCGCCGGCAAAGCCCATGAACAGCAGGTCGTGCTGGCCGAGCTTCGCCTGCTTGATCAGCTCGCCCCATTCGATCACCTTCACGTCCGCCTTCACGCCGATCTTCGCGAGGTCCGCCTGCAGCAGCTCCGCGCCCGCCTTCGGGTTCGGGTTCAGCACGCTGCCCGTCGGGCGCACCCAGATCGTCGTCGAGAAGCCGTTCGGGAAGCCCGCCGACGCGAGCAGCTGCTTCGCCTTCGCCGGATCGTGCGGATACGGCGCGATCGATTTCGCATAGCTCCACGTGTTCGGCGGGTACGGGTTCGTCGCGGGCGTCGCGGTGTTGTCGAACACGACCTTCAGGTAGGTCGCGCGATCGAACGCGAGATTGATCGCCTCGCGGACCTTGTCGTTGTCGAGCGGCTTCTTCTGCGTGTTGAGCGCGACGAACGCGGTCATGAACGCGGGCGTCTCGACGACCTTCAGCGCACGGTCGGCCTTCGCCGCCGCGACGTCCTGCGGCTTCGGCGACAGCGCGATCTGGCATTCGCCCGCCTTCACCTTCTGCGCGCGCACCGACGCGTCGGGCGTGATCGCGTAGATGAGGCGCTCGACCTTCGGCTTCGGCCCCCAGTACGTCGGGTTCGCTTCGTAGCGGATCACCGCGTCCTTCGTGTAGCTCTTCAGCACGAACGGACCAGTGCCGATCGGCTTCGCGTTCAGGTCGGTCTGCTTGCCCGCCTTGAGAAGCTGATCCGCGTACTCGGCCGAGTAGATCGACGCGAAGCCCATCGTCAGGATCGGCACGAACGTCGCGTTGGGCTCGTTCAGCTCGAACTTCACGGTGTCGTTGTCGACCTTCGTGACCGCCTTCACGAGCTTCACGAGCCCCATCGACTGCGCATGCGGAAAGCCGCTCGCGCCCGCGACCTTGTGCCAAGGATTCGCGTCGTCGAGCATCCGGCTGAACGTGAAGACGACGTCGTCGGCATCGAGCGTGCGCGTCGGCTTGAAGTAGTCGGTCGTCTGGAACGCGACGTTGGGGCGCAGATGGAACGTGTACGAGAGGCCGTCGGCGCTGACGTCCCATTTGTCCGCGAGCGCGGGCACCACCTTCTTCGCCGCTTCGTCGTACGACACGAGCGTGTTGAAGATGACGTCGGCGGACGCGTTCGTCGTGACGAGCGAGTTGTACTGCACGACGTCGAAGCCGTCCGGGCTCGACTCGGTGCAGACCGTCAGCGGTTTCGCGGCGACGACGGCGGGGGCGGCGGCGATGAGCGCGGCGGCGATGAGCGTGAAGCGCATGAGATCTCCCACGTGGCTTGATTCTGATGACGGCGGGCGGCAACGCCGCAGCGGCCGCGCGCCAGCGGGATAGCATACCGTCAATATGCGCTCGACGTTAATCGGCGTCGGAACGCGCCATGTCGCGACGCCGGAATCGCCGCCGCAGCGGCGCGGTGCTGCGGGGCAGCGGCGTTACGTCAGCTCGATCGCCAGCGCGGCCGCCTCGCCGCCGCCGATGCGCAGGCTCGCGACGCCGCGCCGCGCTCGCGCTGCACGCCGAGCAGCGTGACGACGATGCGCGCGCCCGACGCGCCGATCGGATGGCCGATCGCGCATGCGCCGCCGTGCGCGTTCACGCGTGCGCGCGGCAGGCCGGATTCGCGCATCGTCGCCATCGCCATCGCCATCGCCATCGCCATCGGCACGACCGCGAACGCTTCGTTGATCTCGTAATAGTCGACGTCCGACGGCTGCCAGCCGGTGCGCGCGAACCGCTTGCGCAGCGCGCCGATCGGCGCCGTCATGAACCATTCGGGCGCCTGCGCGTGTGACGCACGGCGCAAGGCCGCCGCGCCGCGCAGCATGAAGCGCCACGTGCCGCGCGCCGCGTGGGCGGGGCGGCGCCGAACGGCGAATCAGTTCGAGAGCGCCTCGGCGAGTGCGAAGATCTCGGCGTCGAGCGCCTGCATGTTCCGCTTGCCGACGCGCCGGTACACCTCGCTCTGCGCCGCTTCCCAATCGGCGCGGGACGCCTTGTACAACGCGGCGCCCTTCGGTGTGAGGCTCCATAAGCGCACTCGCTGATCGTCGCCGGATTCGGCGCGCACGAGCTGATTCGATTGCAGCGTCGCGAGCGTGCGGCTCAGCGTGGTCTGGTCGAGCAGCAGACGCGTCGCGAGCTCGCCCGTCGGCAGCGTGCCGCAGCCGTGCAGCGCCGCGAGGATCGTGAACTGCGTCACGCGGATGCCGTGCTTCGCGAGATGCGCGTCATAGAGCGACGTGATTGCGCGCGAGGCCTGGCGCAACGTGCCGCAGTGGCACAGGAGTCTCATCGGAGCGTCGCTCATCGCGGGTCCTTTGGAAGGGTTCGTCGGCAACGAACATTCTATGACGCACAAAATGCATATGCATGATTTCGTGTCGATCGGCGGCATATCTTGGCAGTGTCTCGCCGTCTTGGCAGGCGAATCGATGCATATGCATCGATTAGGCGGCGGGCTGTGCGTGCCGAACTCGACGCGTGCGGCTTCGTCCGGGGTGCGGCGGTGTCCGTTTGCGCATGCGCAAACGGCGCAGGCCGTGCGAATGCGTGACGGAGCGCGATCGGGACGCGAAGGCGCAGTGCGGGATGTGCGGCCGTTGGTCGGCGACGGCGGCGGCGAGCGGGCCGCGGGGCGCGAAGCTCGTTGCGATTGTCGGCCGAGGCTTGTTCTTGGCACGGCGTCGTTCGGCGGATGTTCGACCGACGAGCGAACGAGAGGTGAGAAGCGAGAGGCGAGGAGGGCGAAGCGAGAGGCGAGAGGCGCGGCACGAAGCGCAACGCTCAACGGCAACGAGAAAAACGACGAACGGCGAACCGGCGAACGACGGCAGACGCCGCCCGCGACCCCGTTCAGCCCGCCTTCGCCCGCGGCTTGCGCGGCGCTTTCTCGAAGAGGCGGTCGTACAGCCAGCGCGGCATCACGTGCAGCAGCTTCGCGACGACGCCCATCTGCCAGGGAATCACGCGAAACGCCGCCTTCTGCGCGATCGCGAGCGCCGCGCGCTTCGCGAAGCGGTCCGCGTCCATCAGGAACGGCATCGGATACGGGTTGTGCTCGGTCATCGGCGTGCGGATGTAGCCGGGCGCGATCGTCACGACTGCAACCTGCGCGGGCCGCAGCTCGACGCGGAGCGCCTCGAGATACTTGATCGCCGCCGACTTCGACGCGCTGTACGCGCCCGACCCCGGCAGCCCGCGCACGCCGGCGACGCTCGCGACGCCGACGAGCGTGCCGCGCCGCGCGGCCGTCATCGGCGCGATGAACGGCTCGAACGTCGCGACCATCCCGTAGTAGTTGACGTCCATGATCTCGCGGAACGCGGCGAGATCGCCTTCGCCCGTGATCGCGCCCTTGCTGATGCCGGCGTTCGCGATCACGACGTCCGGACAGCCGTGCGCGGAGACGAAGCGCGCCGCGGCGAGCGCGAGCGCGTCGGCGTCGCGCACGTCGGCCGGGTAGATCGAGATCGTGGCTTTGGGGAAGCGTTGCGCGAACTCGGCGAGCGCATCCGCGCGCCGCGCGACGAGGCCGAGCGTCGCGCCCTGCCGCGCATATTCGGCGGCGAGCGCGAGGCCGAGGCCGCTGGACGCGCCGGTGATGAAGACCTTGAGGGGAAGGGGGGCGTTCATGCCGGCGCGGCGCGGGGCGGGGCGTTACAGCTTCTTGTCCTGCACTTGCTTGACGAGGTAGTCGAGCACTTGCGCGGTGCCTTCCAGGCTGTTCGTGTACGCCGGGCCCGTCTTGTACTTGCCCTGGACGACGATCGTCGGCACGCCGTCGATGTTGTAGCTCTTCAGCAGCTCGGCCGATTGCTTCACCTGGCTCTGCACGCTGAACGAGTTGTACGCATCGAGGAACTTCTTCTTGTCGACGCCTTGCGTCGCGAGGAAGTCGGCCTGCGCCTGCGGCGTCAGCAGATAGTTCTTCTCCTTGTGGATCGCGTTGAACACGGCGGGCGTGACCTTTTCGGAGATGCCGAGCGCCGACAGCGCATAGAACAGCTTCGAGTGCGGGATGAAGTCGTCGCGGAACGCGACCGGCACGCGCTTGAACGCGATCTTGTCGCCTTGCTTCTTCACCCACGCTTCGACCGTCGGCTCGAACTCGTAGCAGTGCGGGCAGCCGTACCAGAAGAACTCGATCACCTCGACCTTGCCGGCCGGCGCGGACACCGGCTGCGGCGACTTCATCACTTCGAAGTCCTTGCCGGTCACGGGCGCGGCGGGCGACGCCTGCGCGAAACCCGCGACGAGGCTCAGGGACAGGAACAGCGTGCTAAGCAGTTTTTTCATGTTCGAACGTTCAATCGGTTGCGTGGGTAACGATGCCGGGCGACGGCGCAGCTTACTGCTTCGTAAAGCGGATCACGGCGGTATCGACTCCCGCATCGGACAACCGCTGACGCGCGGAGTTCATGTCCTCGAATTTCGAGAACGGCCCGATCCGCACGCGGAAGTAGGTGACGCCGCTCACGTCGCGCTTCGACACCTTCGACTCGAAGCCCTGGAAGCCCAGGCGCGCGCGCTGCTGCTCGGCGTCCGACTCGGTCTTGTACGCGCCCACCTGCAGGAAGTAGCCGGTGTTCGCGTCGGCGCCCGGCGCCGGCTTCGCGGCGGCCGTCGTCGCCGACGACGCGCCCTTCGGCGCCTGCGCGGTCTTCGGCGGCGTCGCGGCGCCCGCCGACGTGTTGTTGTTCGCGACGTGCGGCGCCGAGCTGCCGTTCGCGGCCGTCTGCGGCTTCTTCGCGGGCGGCGGCGTGATGTCGGCGGGCTTCGGCGCGACGGCGACGCCATTGTCCGCGGCATTGTTCGACGCGCTCGACGAGCCGTTGCCGTTATTCGACGACGGCACCTCGACGATCTGCGGCTCGGGCAGCAGCGGCGGCTGGCTCGGGTTCGCTGCCTGGCCGGGCGCCGTGTTCGGTGGCGCGGGCTGCGCGGCCTGCGGCGTGACCGGCTGGCCGGGCGTCTTGCCCTGCAGCGCGCGGTTCGGGTCGAACTGCTGCGGCTGGCTCGCGTTGTTGTCGGCGGGCGGCGCGACCTTCGACACGAACGGCGACGGCGCGCGGGTGATATAGAGCGCCACCACTACCGCGATGGCCAGGCCGACGATGAGGCCCAGCACGATACCAAGAAATGTTCCTCCGGCTTGTTTCGATTGCTTCGACGTGCGGCGTGGTTTTGCCATTGCTTGAGTCACCTGCGAAAAATTTCGTGAAACAGCCGCGGCGCGCTGCACCGCGGCGCTTGGCCGACGGCCTCGGCTTTACATCTTGCTGGGCGCGGACACGCCCAGCATCGCGAGACCGTTCTCGAGCACCTGGCGCGTCGCCGCGAGGAGCGCGACGCGCGCGGTGCGCAACGCTTCTTCGTCGACGAGAACGCGCTCCGCATTGTAGAACGAGTGAAACTCGCTCGCGAGGTCGCGCAGGTAGAACGCGACCGCGTGCGGCGCGAGCTCGCTCGCCGCGTGCGCGAGCACGTCCGGGTACTCGGCGAGCTTCTGCATCAGCGCCATCGCCTGCTTGCTGTCGAGCGGCGACAGGTCCGCGTTCGCGAAGAGCGCGTCGGTCGCGCCGTAGCGCGATTTCCATTCGTTGAGCACCGAGCAGATCCGCGCATGCGCGTACTGCACGTAATAGACCGGGTTTTCGTCGTTCTGTTTCAGCGCGAGATCGATGTCGAACACGAATTCGGTGTCCGCCTTGCGGGAAATCAGGAAGAAACGCACCGCGTCGCGGCCGCGCGTGATCGTCGCCTCGTCGAGCAGGTCGGGCGACGCCTCCGAACCCGGCGTCGCGCCGCCCGACCATTCGATCAGGTCGCGCACCGTCACGTAGCTGCCCGCGCGCTTCGAGATCTTGACTTCCTGGCCGTCGCGCATGACCGTCACCATCTTGTGCAGCACGTAGTCGGGATAGCCCTTCGGAATCCCGATGTGCAGCCCCTGCAGCCCCGCGCGCACGCGCGCGATCGTGCCGTGGTGATCGGAGCCCTGGATGTTGATGACCTTCGTGAAGCCGCGCTCCCACTTCGTCACGTGATACGCGACGTCCGGCACGAAGTACGTGTACGTGCCGTCCGTCTTGCGCATCACGCGATCCTTGTCGTCGCCCTCGTCGGTCGTGCGCAGCCACAGCGCGCCTTCCTGCTCGTAGGTCATGCCGGCCTCGATCAGCGCGTCGACCGTTTTCTCGACGCGGCCTTCCGTGTAGAGCGACGACTCCAGATAATACTGGTCGAACTTCACGCCGAACGCCTTCAGGTCCATGTCCTGTTCGCGGCGCAGGTACGTGACCGCGAACTTGCGGATCGCTTCGAGATCCTCGACGTCGCGCTTGCCCGTCACCGGCTGGCCGTCGCTCGCGGCGACGGTCTCGCCGTTCAGGTAGTCGCGCGCGATGTCGGCGATGTATTCGCCGTTGTACGCGGCCTCGGGCCAGCCCGCGTCGCCCGGCTTCAGGCCCCGGGCGCGCGCCTGCGTCGAGATCGCGAGATTGCCGATCTGCACGCCCGCGTCGTTGTAGTAGAACTCGCGGTGCACCGCGTAGCCCTGGCTCGCGAGCACGTTCGCGAGCGCGTCGCCGAGCGCCGCCTGGCGGCCGTGGCCGACGTGCAGCGGGCCCGTCGGGTTCGCGGACACGAATTCGAGCAGCACGCGCTTGCCGTGGTCGCGGCTCGACGCGCCGAACGCGCGGCCCTCGGCGAACACCGCGCCGATCACCGCCTGCTTCGACGCGGGCGTCAAGCGCAGGTTGATGAAGCCGGGGCCGGCGATCTCGGCCGCATCGACGAGGCCCGCCGCTTCGGGCTGCGCGGTCAGCGCGGCGACGATTCGCTCGGCGAGCTGGCGCGGGTTCGCGCCGAGCGGCTTCGCGAGCTGCAGCGCGACATTGCACGCGACGTCGCCGTGCGCGGCGACCTTCGGGCGCTCGAGGGCGATCGCGGGGAGGACGAATGCGGCGTCGGCGTCGCCTTTCGACGCCTGGACGACCTGCTTCACGCTGTTTTCGAGCAGGGTTTCAAGAGTATGTTTTTGAGCAGGCAGCATGCTGGTCGAAGATATCGTTGGCGGCGGTCCCGCCGGGCCGGGCCGCCGTCGCGCCGCACGGCGCGCGTTTCAGGGATCGCTGAATTTTAACAGGTGCTAATATGCCGCTAAGGTGCCAAGCGCCCCCGACGTTTGTTCAGCGCGCCGGCCGGGCGTCCGTCGCGGACGTACGGCGAGCACGACAGGATGAAAAGGGAGTTGTCATGATTACGTTCAAAAGCAAGGCGGCACAAGATCTGGATGTGCTGAAGGATTTCGCAGTCTACGTGCTCGGCGTCGTCGGCAAGCAGCTCGGCGAGCGCGGCGTGATCACGTCCGACGAGCTCGACGACGCGATCGCGAAGCTCGAAGGCGCCGTCAGCCAGGCCAAGCAGGCGCGGGCCGAGCACGCGGGCCACTTCCATGAAGACGAACCCGATCATCCGCACCACGAAGTCGCGCCGAGCCTCGCGCAACGCGTCGCGCCGTTCCTCGTGATGCTGCGTGAAGCGAAGGCGCAGAACGCCGACATCCACTGGGGCTTCTGAGCGCCGTTCGCCGGCCCTCGGCCGCCCGGAAAGCCCGCCTCGTGCGGGCTTTTTGCGTTTTGGGGGCCGCGACGGGCGGCGCGGCCGACCGCCCATCGGCGGCGCGACGACGCATGCGCGCGCCGCCGGCGGAAGCGGATTGCCGCGGCTGCGGTTCTCCCGCCGCCGCCCCCGCGACTCGCCACCGCGCACGGCGGCCGTAGCGGCCGTCAGAGCAGCGGCGCGAGCGCGCGCTCCGCGTCCGCCTTCGACAGCGCCATCCGGCGCGCGTAATCCTCGAGCTGGTCCTGGCCGATCTTGCCGACCGAGAAGTACGTGCTGTCCGGATGCGCGAGATAGAAGCCCGACACGCTCGCGGCAGGCAGCATCGCGAGCGAATCGGTGATGCTCATCCCGATTTCGTCTGTATGAAGCGCTTCGAACATTGCGCGCTTCACAAGGTGATCGGGGCACGCCGGATAGCCGGGCGCGGGGCGGACGCCCGCGTACTGCTCGGCGATCAGCGCGTCGTTGTCGAGCTGCTCGCCCGCTGCGTAGCCCCACAGCTCGCGGCGCACGCGCGCGTGCATCGCCTCGGCGAACGCTTCCGCGAAGCGGTCCGCGAGCGCCTTCAGCATGATCGCGCTGTAGTCATCGTGATCCGCCTCATATTGCTTTTCCTTCGCGTCGACGCCGATCCCGGCCGTCACCGCGAACATCCCGATGTAGTCGGCGACGCCCGAATCCTTCGGCGCGATGAAGTCGGCGAGCGAGCGGTTCGGCCGCATCACGCCGTCCACCACCGGGCGCACGCTCTGCTGGCGCAGGTTGCGCCACGTGAGCAGCACTTCCGAGCGCGTGTCGTCCTTGTAGATCTCGATGTCGTCGTCGCCCACCGTGTTGGCGGGCAAGAGCGCGATCACGCCGTTCGCGGTCAGCCAGCGGCCCTGGATCAGGCGCGCGAGCATCGATTTCGCGTCGGAGAACACGCGCCGCGCCGATTCGCCGACGATCTCGTCGTTCAGGATCGCCGGGTACGGGCCGGCGAGATCCCAGGTCTGGAAGAACGGGCCCCAGTCGATGTAGTTCGCGAGCTCGTTCAGGTCGTAGTTCTTGAACACGCGCCGGCCGATGAACTTCGGCTTGACGGGCGTGTAGCGCGCCCAGTCGATCTTCGTCTTGTTCGCACGCGCCGCCTCGAGCGTGACGAGCGGCAGCGCCTTCTTGTTCGCGTGCTGGTGGCGGATGCGTTCGTAATCGGATTTCAGCTCGTCGAGGTACTTCGTCGCGCCTTCGTCGGACAGGAGGCTCGACGCGACCGACACCGAGCGCGACGCGTCCGGCACATAGACGACGGGGCCTTCGTAGTTCGGCGCGATCTTCACGGCCGTGTGCACGCGCGACGTCGTCGCGCCGCCGATCAGCAGCGGAATCTTCTTCACGCGGAAGTAGTCGTCGCGCTGCATTTCGGACGCGACGTACGCCATTTCCTCGAGGCTCGGCGTGATGAGGCCCGACAGCCCGATGATGTCCGCGCCCTCGACCTTCGCCTTCGCGAGGATCTCGTTGCACGGGACCATCACGCCCATGTTGACCACTTCGAAGTTGTTGCACTGGAGCACGACCGACACGATGTTCTTGCCGATGTCGTGCACGTCGCCCTTCACGGTCGCGATGACGATCTTGCCCTTCGCGCGCACGTCGCCGCCCGCTTCGGCGAGCAGGCGCTTCTCTTCCTCGATGAACGGGATCAGGTGCGCGACGGCCTGCTTCATCACGCGCGCCGACTTCACGACCTGCGGCAGGAACATCTTGCCCTGGCCGAACAGATCGCCGACGACGTTCATGCCGTCCATCAGCGGGCCTTCGATCACGTTGATCGGGCGACCGCCGGCCGCGGCGATCTTCGCGCGCGCTTCCTCGGTGTCCTCGACGATGAAGTTCGTGATGCCGTGCACGAGCGCGTGCGCGAGGCGCTTCTCGACCGGCTGGTTGCGCCACTCGAGGTTCTCTTCCTTCTTCGCCGCGCCCGTCTTGAACTTGTCGGCGATCTCGAGCAGGCGGTCGGTCGAATCCGCGCGGCGGTTCAGGATCACGTCCTCGACGCGCTCGCGCAGCTCGGCGTCGAGGTCGGCGTACACGCCGAGCTGGCCCGCGTTGACGATGCCCATGTCCATGCCCGCCTGGATCGCGTGGTAGAGGAACACGGTGTGGATCGCCTCGCGCACCGGATCGTTGCCGCGGAACGAGAACGACACGTTCGACACGCCGCCGCTCACCTTCGCGTACGGCAGGTTCCGCTTGATCCAGCGGGTCGCCTCGATGAAGTCGACCGCGTAGTTGTTGTGCTCCTCGATGCCCGTCGCGACCGCGAAGATGTTCGGATCGAAGATGATGTCTTCCGGCGGGAAGCCGACTTCGTTCACGAGAAAGTCATACGAGCGCTTGCAGATCTCGGTCTTGCGCTCGTACGTATCGGCCTGGCCCTGCTCGTCGAACGCCATCACGACGGCCGCGGCGCCGTAGCGGCGGATGAGGCGCGCGTGATGGCGGAACTGCTCCTCGCCTTCCTTCAGCGAGATCGAATTGACGATCGCCTTGCCCTGCACGCACTTCAGGCCCGCCTCGATCACGTCCCACTTCGACGAGTCGATCATGATCGGCACGCGCGCGATGTCCGGCTCCGACGCGATCAGGTTCATGAAGCGCACCATCGCCGCCTTGGAATCGAGCATCGCCTCGTCCATGTTGACGTCGATCACCTGCGCGCCGTTCTCGACCTGCTGGCGCGCGACGGCGAGCGCCTCGTCGAACTGGCCGTTGAGGATCATCCGCGCGAACGCCTTCGAGCCGGTGACGTTGGTGCGTTCGCCGACGTTGATGAAGAGTGTCCCGGACGTGACGTTGAACGGCTCGAGGCCGGCTAGGCGCATCGTATGGTCGGTCATGGCGGTGCGTATTCGGGTTGGAGTGGGGAGGCGGCGGCTCGTGCGTGCGTCAGGCGGCTTCGCTGTACTGGTTCGGCCAGCGGCGCGGCCTGACTTCGGCGAGCGCTTTCGCGATCGCCGCGATGTGTTCGGGCGTCGTGCCGCAGCAGCCGCCCGCGATGTTCACGAGGCCCGCCTGCGCGAATTCCTTGAGGAGGCCGGACGTGACGTCGGGCGTCTCGTCGAAGCCGGTCTCGCTCATCGGGTTCGGCAGGCCCGCGTTCGGGTAGCACGACACGTAGGTGTCGCACAGCTTCGCGAGCTCGGCGATGTACGGGCGCATCAGCGCCGCGCCCAACGCGCAGTTCAGGCCGAACGTGAGCGGCTTCGCATGGCGCAGCGAATTCCAGAACGCTTCGACGGTCTGGCCGGACAGGATGCGGCCGGACGCGTCGGTGACGGTGCCCGAGACCATGATCGGCAGGCATTCGCCGGTGTCGTCGAACAGTTGATCGAGCGCGAACAGCGCGGCCTTCGCGTTCAGCGTGTCGAAGATCGTCTCGACGAGGAACAGGTCGACGCCGCCGTCGAGGAGCGCCTTCGCCTGCACGTAGTACGCGTCGCGCAGCTCGTCGAACGTGATGTTGCGCGCGCCCGGATCGTTGACGTCGGGCGAGATGCTGGCCGTCTTCGGCGTCGGCCCGATCGCGCCCGCGACGAAGCGCGGCTTGGCCGGCGTCGCGTATTTGGCGGCCGATTCGCGCGCGAGCTTCGCCGATTCGGCGTTCATCTCGACGACGAGGTCTTCCATCCCGTAGTCGGCCTGCGCGACGGACGTCGCGCCGAACGTGTTCGTTTCGACGATGTCCGCGCCCGCGGCGAAGTACTGATCGTGGATCTCGCGGATGATCTGCGGCTGCGTGATCGACAGCAGCTCGTTGTTGCCCTTCACGTCGCGCGGAAAATCCTTGAAGCGCTCGCCGCGATACGCGGCTTCGTCGAGCTTGTAGCGCTGGATCATCGTGCCCATCGCGCCGTCGAGGATCAGGATGCGCTTCTGGAGCAGCTGCGGCAGCTCGGCGCCGCGCGTATACGACGCGGCAAGGGCGGCGGATTGGGCGGAAGACGCGATCGGCGTGGGCTCGGACATGGCGGATTACCGGCAATCGGAAAGCCGTCATTGTAGCCGTTGCTTCCGTCGTACGTGAGGCGCCCGCTCGCGGGCAAAACAAAGCCCCCGCGCGGCAAGCCGGGCGGGGGCGGGTTGGAGTGCGCCGGATCGCGTCGGGCGGCGGCGCTTCGGCGGACTCGCGGGTCCGGCGAGCGGCCGCGGCCGCGCGACGTCAGTGGAGGACGACGGGCTGCGTCATCAGGCTATCGAACTGTCCGAGGAATTCGTCGACCTCGTCGAGCGACGGCTCGGCCTGGATCAACTGCTTCACGTGCTCGCGAAAGCGCGCGGCGAGTTCGCCGTCGATGAAGATTTCGCGCTGCGCGTTCTTGTCGACGATTTCGTAGCCACCGGAGTTCATCGCGTGATGGCCGTCCTGCGGCGGAAATTCGACGACGCAGTAGTTGGGGCTGTTGTAGATCATTTGCATGGCGGCACTCCTCTTTGCTATGGCTTTCGGCCTCGTTGCCCCGTAAGTGGGGCAGACCGAGCCGGTTTCAAGGGGTTGGCGCTGCACGCCGGTCGTTTTTACACTGGGCGTATCGGTTGGATGCCGATGACCTTAAAACGTTTCTGATTCTCCACCCGTGGACGAAACTTGGTGTCAAAGATTGTCAAGGTTGTTGCTGCTCGTGAACAGCCGGCGAAATGGCCGGCGTAGCCTCGGTCGAATTTACCGAATTGTCCGCGCCGAGCGGCGCGCCGGATGCCGATGCCGGTGCGGCGCCCGCGTTCGCGCTCGAGTCCGCATGTGCGTTCGCGCTTGTGTCCGCGCTTTCGCTCGCCGCGCCGCGCGCGTTCGTGCGGCGATGCAGGAGCAGTTCGATCTGCGAGCCGTTCGGTTCCGTCTGAACCATTCGCACGGGCAGCCAGTCGAGCGACGGCGCGAGCCAGATGTCGATGCGGCGCGTGTCGCCCGCGCGGCGCGGCAGGCGCATGAAATGTCTGGCATCGAGCGAGCCCGCGCTCGTCGAGATCGTCTCGTCGCCGATCGTCGTGATCGGCCAGGTCTCGCCGCTGTCGCGATCGACGACGAAGAATTCGCGCGTGACGCCGGGTCGATACGCATCGGGATCGCCGCCGACGAGGCCCGCGAGCTGCATCAGCATGCTGAAGCGATCCTGCGCGCCGTCGGGCAGCGCGACCGAATTCGGCGTGCTCGTGAACACGATTTGCTTCGTCTCGCGATTGAAGATCGCGAAGTCGGGCGGCCGCCTGCCGCGCGTCTCGACGTAGCGCTCGGGCGCGATGCCGAACGCATCGACGCGGCCGCGGCTCTCGTACGTGTACGGGCCGACGAACGGCATCGGCATCGACACGTACAGCGAATAGCTGCGGCCGTCGGTCTGCCAGCGGATCGTGCCCGGCATGTTTTGCATGCCGTTGTAGAACGTGTCGTATTGCAGCTCGCCCGACGGCGGCAGCGCGAACTTCACGCCGGGCGACGCTTCGCCCTTCGATGCTGCACCGGGCTGCGCGGTCGCGCCGGCGCCCGACGCGGCGCTCGCCGCGCTGCCCGATGCGCCGGTCGCCGCGCCGGCCGTCGCGGTGCTCGCGGGCTCGGCCGCGGATGCCGCGGCGGGCGATTCGACGGGAGACTCGACGGCGCTCAATACGGGCTCCGAACGATGCGGCGCGCGGGCGCGCGGCGCGGGAGCGGGCGTCGCGCGCTTTTGCGCGGCCCGCGGACGAGCGGCGGCGGGCTTGGCCGGCGCCGGCGCGCGCTCGATCTGCTGCGGCTTGAGCAATTCGACCTGAACCGGCACGTTCTCGGGCTCGACCGGCTTGAACGGCTCGCGAAAGCGCACGAGCCACAGCGCGGCGAGCCAGTGCAGCGCGAGCACGAGCGCGAAGGCGAACGCCGCGCGCCGCACGCGGTGCGGGGCGATGCGCGGATTCGGCGAAACGGCGGACGACGGCGGCATCAAGGGCGGGCGAACATCTCGAACGGCGACGAAACGGAGCGCGCGAGTCGCGCGGCCGGGATGCGGCGGCGCCCGTCAGGCGTCGCGCGCCCCTTCACTATACCCAAGCTCGTACGACAGCTTTCGTGCGCATGCGCGCAGCGCGACGTCGATCTCCCCGTCCCAGCGGAGGTCGAATGCGCCTTCGTGGCCGAGCGCGATGATCGCGAGCGCGAGATCGCCGACCGCATCGAACACCGGCATGCCGAACGCGTTGATCGTCGGCAGCAGCATCCCTTCGACGCGCGCCGCGCGATGCGCGCGCACGTCGGCGAGCGCGGCATCGACTTCGGCGAGCGTGCGCGGCCCGGTGTAATGCGTCGCGCGCCGCGTGTCGGCGAGTTCGCGCTCGATCATCGCGGCCGTCTTGCTGCGCGGCAGATACGCGGCGAACACGAGGCCCGTCGCCGAGCCGAGGAGCGGCATCACGTCGCCGAGCTTGAGCGACGCCTTCGCCGGATGGCTCGACTCCATCCAGTGGACGATCGTCGGCCCCTGGTTGCCCCAAACCGCGATGCCGACCGTCTGGTCGAGCTGATCGCGCAGCGCGGTGAGCGCGATCCGCGCGAGCTTCACGCCGTCGACGCGCGCAAGGCGCGCCAAGCCCATCTGCAGCGCGAAGCCGCCGAGCTCATAGCGGCCCGACACCGGATCCTGCGAGACGAGCCCGAGCCGCTGGAAGCTCACGAGATAGCGGTGCGCCTTCGCCGGGCTCATCTCCGCGCGCTGCGCGAGGTCGCGCAGCATCATCGCGCGCGGCTCGCTCGTCAGCACGTCGAGGAGGCGAAAGCCGACTTCGATCGACTGGATGCCCGAGCGGACCTTTTCCTCGGCGGTGTCGTGGTCGTCGGCGAGATCGTCGTCGGGAGCGTTTGAAGCGGATTTGTTCACGGCGTGGCGGGAAGAAAGAGAACGGAACGTGCGCGCGGCCTGCGGCGCGCGCCGCCGAGCGGATTCACCATCGTAAAATAGATTCCTTCCATCGTCACTACAACGGCTCACTTCCCTATGAAACTCGCTTCGCTCAAGGACGGCACGCGCGACGGCCAGCTGATCGTCGTATCCCGCGACCTGCACACGGCGGCGATCGCCGACGCGATCGCGCCGACGCTGCAGCGCGTGCTCGACGACTGGGCGTTCTACGCGCCGCAGCTGCGCGACCTGTACGACGCGCTGAACCAGAGCCGCGCGCGCAATGCGTTCCCGTTCGAGCCCGCCGACTGCATGGCGCCGCTGCCGCGCGCGTTCCAATGGGCGGACGGCTCCGCTTACGTGAACCACGTCGAGCTCGTGCGCCGCGCGCGCGGCGCCGAGATGCCGCCGGAGTTCTGGACCGATCCGCTGATCTACCAGGGCGGCAGCGATGACTTCCTCGGGCCGCGCGACGACATCGTCTGCGCGTCGGAGGAGTGGGGCATCGATTTCGAGGCGGAAGTCGCGGTGATCACGGCCGACGTGCCGATGGGCGCGGCGCCCGACGACGCGCTGAAGGCCGTGCGGCTCGTCACGCTCGTCAACGACGTGTCGCTGCGCAACCTGATTCCCGCCGAGCTCGCGAAGGGCTTCGGCTTCTTCCAGAGCAAGCCGGCGTCCGCGTTCGCGCCGGTCGCCGTGACGCCGGACGAGCTCGGCGAGCACTGGCGCGGCGGCCGCGTGCACCGCCCGATGATCGTCCACTGGAACGGCAGGAAGGTCGGCCAGCCGGACGCGGGCGTCGACATGGTGTTTCACTTCGGGCAGCTGATCGCGCACGCGGCGAAGACGCGCAACGTGCGCGCGGGCTCGATCGTCGGCTCGGGCACGGTGTCGAACAAGGATGCGAAGCGCGGCTACTGCTGCATCGCCGAGAAGCGCTGCATCGAGACGATCGAGCACGGCGCGCCGCAGACCGAGTTCATGCGCTACGGCGACAAGGTGAAGATCGAGATGTTCGACGAAGCGGGCAAGTCGATCTTCGGGGCGATCGAGCAGGCGGTGGCGCCGTTGGACGGCGCGGCTTGACGCCCGGAACGACGGCCGCGTCCGCGCCGCGCCCGAAGCGCCTCCCGGCCTTGCGGCGCATGCGCCGGCCTTCGCTGCACGCGCCGGGTTTCGCCCGATGCCCGCAGGAACGGGCTTCGCTACACTGAATCGAAAGCCGGAAAGCCTCCCGACCGCCAACCCCCAATCGAAGGAAGGTCCAGCATGCCCGATCTCGCCCTCTATGCCGGCTACGAAGCGCTGCGCATCCGACGCCAGCCGCACGGCATCCTCGACATCGTGATGAGCGGCGAAGGCGCGAACCGCAGCGGCCTCGCGGTCGCGAGCGAAGCGATGCATCGCGAGCTCGCCGACATCTGGCGCGACGTCGATCGCGATCCGCACACGCGCGTCGCCGTGATCCGCGGCGAAGGCAAGGGCTTCTCGGCGGGCGGCGATCTCGCGCTCGTCGAGCGGATGGCCGACGACCACGCGGTGCGCGAGCGCGTCTGGCGCGAGGCGCGCGATCTCGTCTACAACGTGATCAACTGCGGCAAGCCGATCGTGTCGGCGATGCACGGGCCCGCCGTCGGCGCGGGGCTCGTCGCGGGGCTGCTCGCCGACGTGTCGATCGCCGCGAAGAGCGCGCGGATCATCGACGGCCACACGCGCCTCGGCGTCGCCGCGGGCGATCACGCGGCGATCGTCTGGCCGCTCCTGTGCGGGATGGCGAAGGCGAAATACCACCTGCTGCTCTGCGAGCCCGTGAGCGGCGACGAAGCCGAGCGCATCGGGCTCGTGTCGCTCGCGGTCGACGATCACGATCTGCTGCCGAAGGCGTACGAAGTCGCCGAGCGGCTCGCGCACGGCTCGCAAAGCGCGATCCGCTGGACCAAGTACGCGCTCAACAACTGGCTGCGGCTCGCGGGGCCGACGTTCGACGCGTCGCTCGCGCTCGAATTCATGGGTTTTTCCGGGCCGGACGTGCGCGAAGGGATTCGCTCGCTGCGCGAGCGCCGCACGCCGGATTTCACGGGCGACGCGCCGTCGTGAGCGCGGCGCGCGCTATGATCGACCATGGACGCCGCCGCGCGGCGTTTCCCCGTGACCCGCTTGATTCGTTTCGAAGGAATCGACGATGACCGACACCAACGGCTCCAATCCGTTTTCCGGCTTCGGCGGCTTTCAGCCCGCCGGCTTCCTCGACAAGATGTGGGACATGATGCGTCTTACGCCGTTCGGCGGGATGGGCGTGATTCCCGGCACGTCGCAAGGGCTGCCGCCGTCGCTGTCGGCGATGTCGGACCTGATGGCGCCGCTCGCGAGCGTCGAGGAGCTCGACAAGCGGATCACCGATCTGCGCGCGGTCGAGCAGTGGCTGAAGCTCAACCTCGGCATGCTGCAGTCCGCGATCCAGGCGCTCGAGGTGCAGCGCGCGACGCTCGCGACGCTGCGCGCGTTCGGCGCGTTCGCGCAGACGTCGATGGCCGCGGCGGAAGCCGCGCTGTCGTCCGACGACTCGGCGCACAGTGAATCCTCTTCCGCCGCGTCGACCGCGTCGGCAGCATCACGCGAAGCCGATGCGCGCGCCGGCGGGTCCGCGAGCGCAGGGGCGGGCGCGGCAGCCGACGCCAGCGGCACCGAGCCGCCGCAAGCGGCGCCGGGTGCCGACGCATTCGATCCGGCGGGCTGGTGGAATCTGCTGCAATCGCAGTTCGACCAGCTCGCGCGCTTCGCGATGACGCAGCCGGGCATGACGCCGCCTGCCGGCGCGGACGCGCCGGGCGACGAGGCGGCGGCGAAGCCGTCCGCCGCGAAGAAGCCGGCCACGCGCCGTGCGGCTTCGCCGCGCGCGAGCGGTTCGGCGGCCGAGCGCGCATCGAGCGCGGCGGGCGCGGCCGACGCCGCGAAGCCCGCCGCCGCGAAGAGGACGGCGAAGCGCAGCCCGTGATGCGCGCGCCGCCGATGAGGACACGCTGAGGCAGACATGCGGCTCGCGCTCGTGATGATGGGAGGCGGCGCGCGCGCCGCGTATCAGGTCGGCGTACTGAAGGGGCTCGCCGAGATCGCGCACGACGTCGATCCGAAGCGGCGCACGTCGCCGTTCACGGTGATCTGCGGTTCGTCGGCGGGCGCGATCAACGCGACGTCGCTCGCGAGTCACGCCGACGACTTCGAGCACGGCGTGCGGCGTCTCCTCGATTTCTGGGAGCAACTGCGCGCCGACCACGTTTATCGGACCGACTGGCTCGGCATCGCCGCGGCGGGCGCGCGCTGGCTCGCCGCGATGAGCATCGGCTGGGCGGCGCGCCGCTCGCCGCGCGGGCTGCTCGACAACGCGCCGCTCGCGTACCTGCTGCGGCGCGAACTCGACTTCCGCCGGATCGAGCTGATGCTCGAGGCGCGCAAGCTGCATGCGCTGTCGGTGACGGCGCTCAGCTATTCGAGCGGCCGGCATCTGACGTTCTATCAGGCGAGCGAGCCGATCCAGGCGTGGCGGCGCGCGGAGCGCACCGCGCGGATGGTCGATCTGTCGGCGGGGCACCTGCTCGCGTCGTCGGCGATCCCGTTCGTGTTTCCCGCGGTGCCGCTCGTGCTCGACGGCCAGATCGAATATTTCGGCGACGGCTCGATCCGGCAGATCGCGCCGCTGTCGCCGGCGATCCACTTCGGCAGCGACCGGATCGTCGTCGTCGGCGCCGCGGACCCGCGGCCCGAGGTGCCCGCCGCGAACGGCAACGGGCGCGGCTATCCGTCGCTCGCGCAGATCGGCCAGCAGGTGCTCGCGAGCGTGTTCCTCGATTCGATCGGCGCCGACATCGAGCGGATCGACCACGTGAACCGGATGATCGAGCACCTGCCCGCCTACGTCGAGCCGACGAGCGGCTGGCGGCATGTCGACGTGCTCGCGATCGCACCGTCCGAGCGGATCGAGCTCATCGCGTCGAAACATCTGAAGCGGCTGCCGCTCACGGTGCGCGGTCTGCTCGGCGCGGTGGGCGGCAACAAGCCGGCGGGCGCGTCGTTCGCGAGCTATCTGCTGTTCGAGGCCGAATTCACGCGCGAGCTCGTCGAGCTCGGCTACCGCGACGCGAACGGGCAGCGCGAGCGGCTCGCGCAGTGGATCGCGTCCGCCGAGCGCAGCGGCGCGGAGGCCGAGCGCGGCCCGGGTGCCGGCCTCGAAGCGAGCGCGAGCGTCGCGGGCGCGGGCGGCGACGCGTCGGACGGGGGCATGTCGAGCGTGTCAGGCATGTCGAGCATGTCGGGCGTGCCGAGCGCGTCCGACCGGGCGGCGCGGCGCTGACGGCGGCGTGACGACGCGACCCGTTCGGACGGGCTCGGACGGCGGCACGCATTCGGCCGCCGCATCCGCAGCTTGGGTTGCGTTTTCGCCACGCTGACAGATTGCTTTCGCTGCGACGCTTTGCCGCATGGGCGCGGTCCCGGCGGCGGCGGCCGTCTCGGGACGGTCATAGTCGCGTGCTATCATGGCCGCCGCCGAATACATCATACCGGGCCGCTCGAGCGCAGCCGTTCTGCAAGGCGCGCGGCGGGGCCCGGCAACGAAGCCGGCGGTGCGCCGGCGCCTTTCGGGCATGCGCGACGCGGCTTTCGATCTCGTCGGGAGCGCTGAGTGCGGCCTGCCCCACGGTGGTAGCGCGGCCGCCCGGCGTCCGGCGCGAAACCTGCGTCCGGGCCCGGATTAGCGCGTAAAATTATCGACTTGGTTGCGAAAACGCCCGCACTGGGGCGGTTTGCCGCAACAGTCACGTTTAAGTTGTCGCATTGCGCAGAACAGGGGTGGGACCATGAACACCATGCTTTATCCGGAACTTTACAAGTCGCTCGAAGCCGTCCGCTGGGACATGGAGAAGGACATTCCGTGGGACAAGTTCGACGCGTCGCTCCTGACCGACGAGCAGGCGAAGACGATCAAGATGAACGCGATCACCGAGTGGTCGGCGCTGCCCGCGACGGAGATGTTCCTGCGCGACAATCATCACGACAGCGACTTCTCCGCGTTCATGAGCGTCTGGTTCTTCGAGGAGCAGAAGCACTCGCTCGTGCTGATGGAATACCTGCGCCGCTTCCGCCCGGAGCTGATGCCGACCGAAGAGGAACTGCATGCGGTGCGCTTCGAGTTCGATCCGGCGCCGCCGCTCGAGACGCTGATGCTGCATTTCTGCGGCGAGATTCGCCTGAACCACTGGTATCGCCGTGCGGCCGAGTGGCATACCGAGCCCGTCATCAAGCACATCTACGAAACGATCTCGCGCGACGAGGCGCGTCATGGCGGCGCGTACCTGCGCTACATGAAGAAGGCGCTCAACAACTGCGGCGACGTCGCGCGCGCGGCGTTCTCGAAGATCGGCGTGCTGATGGCGTCGGCGCGCCGCACCGAGAAGCCGCTGCACCCGACGAACCTGCACGTGAACCAGGCGCTGTTCCCGCGCGACACCGTGCAGTCGCGCCTGCCCGATCCGGAATGGCTCGAGCGCTGGCTCGACGAGCAGATCCTGTTCGACGGCGAGTGGGAAAAGAAGGTCGTCGACCGGATCCTGCACAACCTGTCGGTGCTGTTCGAGCGCACGTTCGCGACCGCGCAGGAGCTGAACCGCTACCGGAAGGAAGTGACGGCGCGCCTGCAGACGCAGAGCGGCTCGGCCGCCACGCAGCCCGCGTAACACGCGTCAGCACGCGGCGGCGCATCGCGCGAAAAGCCCGCTCGCAGGCCCGGCGGGCTTTTCTTTTGCTGTTTCGCGTCGCAGCCGGCGCGCGCCGGACGCGACGCTCGGCGCCGTTTTTCCGTTCATCCCGCCCAACGAGTTTTCGTACCATGCCCGCTTCGTTTGAACGCAAGCTGATCACCCGCGACGCGCTCGTCGCATTGCGCGCGTCGCTGCCCGCGCCCGTCGTGTTTACGAACGGCGTGTTCGACATCCTGCATCGCGGCCACGTCACCTATCTCGCCGACGCGAAGGCGCTCGGCGCATGTCTCGTCGTGGGCGTGAACAGCGACGCGTCGGTGCGCATGCTCGGCAAGGGCGACGATCGGCCGATCAACGTCCAGGAAGACCGGATGGCGCTCCTTGCCGCGCTCGAATGCGTCGACTGGGTCGTCGGCTTCGACGAGAAGACGCCGGTCTCGCTGATCGACGCGGTGCGTCCCGACATCCTCGTGAAGGGCGGCGACTACGACATGGACGCGCTGCCCGAATCGGCGCTCGTGCGCGGCTGGGGCGGGCGGGCGCTCGCGATTCCGTTCGAGCACGATCGCTCGACGACCGCGCTGCTGAAGAAAGTGCGTTCGCCGTCGAGTTGAGCGAAGGCGGGCGCGGCTGTCTTCGCGGGCGGCGTCGCGGCTGCGGCTCGCCGCTGCGTCACTGCGCGGCGGAGGCGTTCGAAGTGGTTTGCGCCGACGCGGGCGTCGCGTCCGCGGCGGGCGATGCCGAGGACGCCGATGCGGGGGCCGGGGAACCCGGCATGGCGCCTGCGGCCGAGTCGTACGCCAAGCCGGGCGCGTTCAGCGGCGCGGTATCGAGCGGCGGCGATACGATCGGCCCGCCGACGACCGGCTGATCCGCCGCCTGCGACACGGGCGTCACGCGCAGCGCATCGGGGCGCACCTGCAGCAGCGCATGGCCCGGCTCGCGCGCGCCCGCGGCGGGCATCGGGCCGAACAGGCCGCGCACCACGACGAACGCGAGCATGTTGGCGAGAAAGAGAATAGAGATCAGCCAGCGCAGCATCGTCAATACTCCCAAGAATCGTTCCGTTACCGTCAATCCGCCGCGCATGGCGGCGATGCGCCGCCTCGTGCGCCGAACGCATGCGGGCTGCGCGAGCGCGCGAGCGCGCGTCACGCCGAATGCGCGATCAGCGCGAGGCCTGTCAGCACGAGCGTGTCGTGCCGCGTGTGCGGGACGGTCAGCGCGCGCACGATCGCGTCCGCCGCGCCGCCCGACAGCACGAGCCGCACGGGCGCCTTCCATGCCTTCTCCAGATCGCGCCATGCGCGCTCGATCAGCCCCGCCTGCGCCTGCAGGCAGCCGGCGGACAGCGCGTGCGGCGTGTCGATCGCGAACGGCGCGTGCGCGTCGTTCGCGGCGAGCTCGTCGAGCAGGCTCGTCGCCGCGTCGATCGACACCGTCGGCAACTGCGCGGTGTGCATGCCGAGCGAGCGCATCATCAGCGCCCAGCCGGGCGCGATCAGCCCGCCCGCGAAATGGCCGTCGGCGCGCAGCGCTTCGAGCGTCGTCGCGGTGCCGAACGTCGCGATCAGCAGATGCTCGCCCGGAAACGCCGCATGCGCGCCGATGAGGCCCGCCCAGCGGTCGCTGCCGAGTCGCGCCGGCTCCGTATAGCCGTTCGTCACGCCGCACTGCGCGGCGGTCGCGCACACGACGGTGCGCGGCAGCGCGGGCCAGCGCGCGTCGATCAGCGCGTCGATGCGCGCGGCGGCTGCGTCGCCCGCGACGTTCGAGATCCACGCGCCGCGCGGCGCGGGCAGCGTCGACCAGTCCGGCGCGTCGTCCGCGTGCTCGAACGCGCCGATCGACACGAAATGGCGTTCGGTGTCCGCGAGCGCCCATTTGACGCGGCTGTTGCCCGCGTCGATCAGCAAGCGCAAGCCGCTCATCGGACGGCTCCCGGCGCGCGCAGCGACACGTCGCCTGCCGCGATCGCCTGCCGGCCGGCGGGCGTGTCGAGCAGCAACTGGCCGGTCGCGTCGATCCCGACGGCGACGCCGCGCACGATCTCCGTGCCGCGTTCGAGCAGCACGACGTCGCGGCCCGCGTACGCGTGCAGCGCGTTCCAGCGCGCGGCGAACGGGGCGAGGCCGTCCGCTGCGAACGCGGGCAGCGCGACGGCGAGCGCGTTCAGCGCGGCGGCGAACGCTTCGGTGAGATTCGCGCCGGGCCGGACGGCGGACAGCGCGACGGGCGGCAGGCCGCTCGCGAGCGTCGCGTCGCGCTTGCGCAGCGCGTCGACTTCGGCCGCGGCGGCGTCGGCCGTGCGCACGTTGACGCCGAAGCCGATCACGACCGCGGTCGCATCGTTCGTGTTCCAGACGGTTTCGATCAGGATGCCGGCGAGCTTGCCGGCGATCGCGGTTTCGCCGTCGCGCGTCGTCGTGACGAGCAGATCGTTCGGCCATTTGAGCGCGATGCGATGGGCGTCGCCGGGCGCGTCCGCGCGTTCGCCCGCAGGCGGTTCGCCGCCTGTTTCGGCAAGCGCTTCGGCGAGCGCGACGCCGACGGCGAGGCTCAGGCCCGCGAGCTCGCCGACGGGCCGCGGCAGCACGCACGCGACCGAGCAAAGCAGCGCATCGCCCGGCCTGGCGAACCACGGGCGGCCTTGCCGGCCGCGTCCGGCCGTCTGCTCGTACGCGACGCGCGCGACCGGCGCGGCGAGCGCGTCGCGGCTGCGCGGTAGCGTCTTCAGGTGCGCGGCGAGGTCGGCGTTGGTCGAGCCCGTCGCGTCGACGATCTCGATCGACCATTCGCGGGCTGCGGGAACAAGGCGCGCATCGACGTGTGCGCGATCGATGCGCGGCCCGTCGTTCGCGGGCGTTGAAGGGGGGGTGGCGACATTCATGGCGCGTATTGTTGCGGAACTGGTCGACGGTTGCCAGCGTAAAGTTCGATTGTCCCGTCGCTTGACGGGGATTGCGGATCGCGTCCCTTCATGCGTTCGTCGGCGATTCGCCCATCATAGCCGCGTCGTCCGGCGACGTGCGATCGCCGGGCCGGCGGCGCGTTTTGCGCGAATGCTCGACGCGTGCGGCGGATTGGCGGATCGCGCCGGGGCGGCAATTCGCGGGACCGCGGGACCGGCGATCGACGGCTGACGACTGACGACTGACAGGCAACAGATTGTGCTCGTCGCGTGGGCGGGCCGTCGCCGCAGAGCGCGAAAAGCTCAGATTGTAGTGGCCGCCGCGCTCGATCGCTTCGAAGTGGCCATTGATACGGCGTCGCGCGCGTGATCGCGGATCGAGCATGCGTCGGACATCGGGCATCGGGCATCGCGCGGGGATGCGCGAGCATTCGTCAGTGGGAATGCGCGCCGATCGGTTGCGATGGTCGGCCGGCGGTTCATCATCCGGCGTCGGCGCGGCGGCCGCATCACGCGAGCGGGGCGTTCGTGCGGCGTGTGCGCGACGCGTCCGCACGCCGAGGCGGAATGTGTTCCGCTTGGCGCGGGGCGGAGAAAACGGGGCGGCGCGATGCGCGAGCGTGCCGGGACCGGTTCCCGTCGACATGCCTTCGCGCGACGCCGATCGAGCGCAAGGGGCTTGGATTCTGTTCCTGTCGCATCGCGTCCGAGGCGCCGCGGCTCGGCGATCGCGCTCGGCGGCGAGACTGGCGATCAGAGCCGTGCGCTTGGAGGAAGCACGCCGGAGCGACTTGCCGCAAACACCGCAAACACCGCAAACACCGCAAACACCGCAAAAGCAAACAACGAAACGCGTCGATCCGACATCGCCGACGAAGTCGGCGATCGCCATGCGCCGCGACGCCGAATCCAGAGAATCGCCGGCCGAAGATGCCGCGCCGCCCATCCGCGGATGGACGGCCCAGCACCGTCGCTCGAAGCGCTCGGCTTATTGAACGTGCTTCTGAAGCGCCGTCGCGCGCCCCGTCTTCGCGTACTGCTTCCACGCATCGAGCTTCTCGCCTTCGAGCAGCGCGAGCGAGCCATTGCCGTTCGCGTAGGCCGACGTGATGTCGGCCTCGCGCATGTGCCCCGACTGAACCATGAATGCGATCAGGTTGCCGCCCCAGACTTTCGGCCGTCCGCCGAGATCCGTCGTGAAGTAGTTCGTCTTGTAATCGTCGCCCGGATAGAGCTGCTGATAAACCTTGTGCGCGAAATAGTCGGTCGCGAACTCGTCGTAGTTCCAGTTCGCATTGATGCCGGCTTCCTTCGTCGTCTGCTGAAAGCCCGTGTGATCGTGCGAAGCCGCATGCACGCTCTCGTGCACGATCGTCGACCGGATCTTCGTCGCATCGAGCACGCCGCCCGCCGAATATTCGGGCGCATCGGTCGCCATGTAGATCGTGCCTTCGGGCGACGTCCACGCGATCGGATTGAGCGTCGGTTCGTCGGCGTAGTACGGAATGCTCATCACGTTCGACAGCCCTTGCATCGTCGTCTCGGCGATGTCCATGCGCGGCGGCGCAATGCCGAGCACCGCCGCGATGCCCGCGCTCAGCTTGTCGACGTCGACATAGTCCTTCACCGACCAGCGCGGCGACAACTGTTTGTTCTCGTTCACGAACGGCTTGAGCTCGGTCGGCTGAAACGACTGCGTCGACGTGCGCGGCGCCGCTGCCGTCACGGGAGCCGGGCGTGCGGCAGGCGGCAGCGGCGGTAGCGGCAGCGCGCCGGGCGGCGGAGGCGGCATCCGTGCGCCGAGCGCCGGCGCAGGCGGCGGGGGCGGCGCGTGGCGCGCGGCCGGCGTTGCGCCGTCGCTCCCGAAGACCCGGCTCGCGCCTTCGAAGAAGCGGTTGATGTCCGCATGCTGCGGATGCGTGTGCGGCAGCCGCTGCGGGGCCGCGTCGACCCGGTGTTCGTGCCCGCCGACCTTCAATGTCCCTTCGTTCCGGACGTCCTGCGGCGCATTCGGCGATGCGACCGCCGTCGCGGCAAGATGCTCAAATTCGATCATGAATCACACTCTTCTCGTATTGCGCCACGTGCGCGGCTTCGCGCAGCGACGCGGGAAACGCCTTTACCCAGACGATGAAACCGGACAGCCGGTGCGCGAGCGCTTCGGCCGTCAGCTCCAATGCCGGCTCGGCCCGGTACGCGACGAGCCCCAGTTCCTCATGCCAGCCGATGCCCGGCCGCGCGCCGACGAGCGGATTGAGCGCCGCATGCAGCAACAGACGCAGCGTCTCGTCGCTCGCCGATGCGGGCAGCGGCCAGTCGATGCGGCCGATGGCGATGAGCTGTGCGCCGCTACGGCGCAGCAGGATCGGCAGCGATTCGTCGATCAGCAGGCGGCAATGGCCGTGCGCGTCGAAATGCAGGCCGGGCAGTCCCAGCCGTCGTGCGAGCTCGGCGAGCAGCGCGTCGGTCGCGCCGTCGTGCAGGGAGGGCGCCGGAGTCGAGCGGATGCTCGGCAGGAAATCGGAAAAACGGACGGTCATGGGCGTCGTGTCGAACGAGGGCGTCGCGTGAACGGGGTTGCTTGCCGGACGGCAAGTGCGGCCGAACCGCGCGGTCCGGCTGCAATGCGTATTGGTACACGATCGTTGCGCACGCCTTTTGTTGAAATCGCCGATTGCTTCGTTTTTCTGTCCGGCATGCGTGTGGCGGGGCGCGGCGGCGTGTGTTTCGGCACGGCGTTGTCGCGGGGTGTCGGGAGGCGCGCGACGCCTGTATGCGCGCGTCTTCGCGGGGGCGCGCGCATTTGCGCGACGGCAGGCTTCGACGCGCCGACGCCGCGCCGTTCACCGTCGCCGTTCGCTCAAGGCGCGAGCGCCGGATGCTTGAGCGCGTGCGCAGCCTCGATCCATTGCGTGTGGAACGCGTCGGGATCGCGCGGCAGCCCGAGCTCGCCGTTGCGGTACGCGATGGCGAGCGCCTGCACCGCTTCCGGCAGCTCGCGGTCGGCGGCCTGCCGATACAGCGCGAGCGCGCGCGCTTCGTCGCGGCGCACGCCGCTGCCGTCGCGGTACGCGTTCGCGAGCATGAATTGCGCGGCCGGGATGTCGTGCCGCGCGGCGAGCTCGAACCAGCGGGCCGCCTCGGTGGGATCGACGGGCGTGCCGTAGCCGCTGCGGTAGATCAGGCCGACGTAGTACGCGGCGTTCGGATCGCCGGCGGCGGCGAGCGGGCGCAGCATCGCGAGCGCGCGCGGATAGTCGCGCGCGGCGCCGCCCGTGCCGAGCAGCCATGCCTTGCCGAGCGCGACGCGCGCGTCGCGCTCGCCGGCGCTAGTCGGCGCGCCGTCGACCGGCGTCGCCTGCGCGGCCGTTTCGAGCCAGCGCATCCCTTCGTCGCGCAGCGCGAGATCGCGCGAGCCGACGAGCGCGAGGCCGAGCGCCGACTGCGCGTCGGCCGAGCCGCGCTGCGCGAGCGCGCGAAGTCGGCCGAGCGCATTCGGCTCGGTCGCTTGTTCGACCATCGCGCGCCATTCGTCGAGCTGCGCGCGGGTGACCGGCTGCGCGCCGGACGCCGGGTGTTCGATTCGGTCCGTCACGGCGACGCCCGCCGCGAGCGCCGCCGCGACGGCGAGCATGCCGATGGGCGACAGCGTCGCGCGCAGCAGGCGCTGCAACGGCGGCTGGCGCTGTACCTCGTCGGGAGGCGTTGCGGGGCGAGTCGAGAGCAGGTTCTTTGTCGCGTTCATCATCGAGGTGATTCGGTTTTACGGTTGGACGAGCGGTGCGTGCGGCGCGTCGAGCAGGCTGCGCGAACGCGGCGGAAAGGGCGCGGCGGAACGGGGGCGGCGGAACGGGTGCCGCTAACCGGACGCGGCAAAACGGATGCGGCGCAGCGGGCGATGCGCGAGACGGCGCACGATCGAATCGCACAACGCAGTGACCGACACCCACCGGCATCCGCCAGCGACCGCCCCGCGCCCCTCGCGCCCGCATCGTCATTGCGTCAGATCGATCTCGTAGGTCGCGAGGCCCTTGCCGGAGCCGTCGTCGGCCGCGACCTGCGTGATGCCGGCGAGGCCCGCGGCGTTCGCGAGCGCGACGAGGTTCGGCGCCGACGCGAACTGCACGTGCGCGACCGAGCTCGCGAGCTTCGTGAAGCGCCAGCTTCGCGCCGCACCGTCGGCCGTGCGCGTGAGCTGGCCGCGCTTCTTGATGTACGCGATCAGCACGTCGCGGTTCGCGTCGGGCGACGCGAAGATCGTCTTGCTGCCGTCGAGGCCCGGGAAGTTGCCGCCGCCGCTCGCGCGATAGTTGTTCGTCGCGACGATGAACTGCGCGTTCGGATCGATCGGCGCGCCCTTGTACGCGAGGTTCCTGATCCGGCTGCCGGCCGCTTGCGTCACGTCGATCTCGTAGCGCAGATCGGCGGACGTGAACATGTCGAAGTTGTAGCCGGGGAACGTGCTGACGAGCTTCTGCACGGTCGCCTTCGTCGGATCGATCGTGTTGAAGCGCTTCGCCGCGGTCTCGAGCCAGTTCTTGATGTCGGCGCCGCTCACCTTCACCGCGTAGACGGTGTTCGGGTACAGATAGAGGTCGGCCGCGTTGTTGATCGCGAGCGCGCCCGGCGCGACGTCGGTGAAGTCGGTGCCGCCGCCGAAGCCGCTCTTGAACGGCGCGCTCACCGACAGCACCGGCAGCGACGCGTACTGCGGCAGGTTCGCCTGCACGTAGCCCGCGACGTAGTCGGCCTGCGCCTCGTTGACGATCTGGATCGCGCCCGGATCGCCCACGTCCGCGAAATAGCTGCTCATCCGGTAGTCGGTGCTGCCGATCGGCGTCTTCACGTAGTCGATCGTCGCCTGATGCTCGGCCGCGATCGCCGCCGAAACCGACGGATCCGCCGCGACGTAGCTCTTGTCCGCGTTCTGGATCGAGCGCGCCTCGACGGTCGTCTGCGATTTGTCGACGCTCCACGTCTTGCCATTGAACGCGAGGCCGAGCTTGATCACGCCGAGATGCTTGCCCCAGTAGTTCGCCATCACGGTCGGCACGCCGTTGACCGTGCCCTTCGCCTTGTCGACGCCCGGCAGGTTGAACTGCGCGACCGTGCTCGACGCGTCCGGGAACACCTGGTGCGAGTGGCCGATCAGCATCGCGTCGATGCCGGGCACGGTGGACAGCCACCAGCTGCCGTTTTCCATCGTCGGCGAATACGGCGAGTTGTCGAGGCCGCCGTGCGAAATCGCGACGACGAGATCCGCGCCCTTCGCCCGCATCTCGGGAATGTACTTCTCGGCCGCTTCCTTCAGGCCCGTCGTGTAGACCTTGCCGTCGAGCCAGCGCTTGTCCCAGCTCATGATCGTCGGCGGCGTGAAGCCGATGATGCCGATCTTCACGGGCGCGGTGATCGTGCGGCCGTCGGGCGCCGTCGCGGTGACGGTCTTCGAGAGGATCGTGTACGGCGTGAAGAGCGGCGCGTTCGTCTTCGCGCTGATCACGTTCGCGAGCACCTGCGGGAAGCTCGGGCCCGCGCATTTCTTCTGCTGCGCCGGGGCGGGCAGGCCGTCGACGGCGAACGTGTTGCCCGTCACCTGCGACAGGTACGGCAGCCCGTAGTTGAATTCGTGATTGCCGATCCCGCCGCCGTCGAACTTCGCCGCGTTCATCACCTTGTAGATCGCGAGCGTGTCGCTGCACGACACGGGCTTCACGAGCGCCTGATAGTCGGCGAGCGCGGTGCCCTGGATCGTGTCGCCGTTGTCGAGCAAGAGCGTGTTCGGATACTGCGCGCGCGCCTGCGCGATCAGCGTCGCGACGCGCTCGAAGCCGAGCGAGTTGTCGGCGGCGAGCTTGAAATAATCGTACGAGAGCACGTTCGTGTGCAGATCGGTCGTCTCGAGCACGGCGAGCGTCGCCTTCGTGCCGGCGGGCGTCTGCGCGTCGGACGAGGCGGGCGGCGTCGGGGCGACGTCGTCGTTGCAGCCGGCGACGAGCGCCGCGCATGCGACGAGGGCGGCGGCAGAGAGCCGCCGGCGAAAGCGCAAGGGGAATGGCATCGGTTTTTTCCTGTTCTGTTTCCGTTGAGCCGGGGATGGCGTGAGCGGCGCATGGCCGACGGCCTGGCATCCAGCGCGTGAGAGTATCGAAAGGAAACGTGACCGAAGAATGAAAGCGCTTGGACGGCAAACCGGAAGGCGCCCGGAAAGCATATCGGAAGCTTGCGCGCCGCGGGAACGGCCGGTGCGGCCCGCGCGCTTCGTGCGCGCGCGCCGGCCCATCGCGCCGGACGGCCCGGCGAAACGAGACTTCGCGCGGCGAAGCGGTTCGCTACAATGGCCTCTGTCACCGTTTTGCAAAATCGACCTTTGGACTTCCAGACTCCCCCCGGCCTGTCGGTCGATTCCGGCAGCCAAGGCCAGACCGTGCGCCTTTACGGGCAGTGGACGGCGCTTGCCCTCGCGCGCGATCGCGGCAACGTCGCGCGCCGGATCGCGCGGCTCGCGAAGGAGCCCGTCGGCGAATGGGATCTGTCCGGCGTCGTCCGGCTCGATCACGTCGGCGGGCAGGCGCTCTGGCGCGTGTGGGGCCGCCGGCTGCCCGAAGGGCTCGCGCTCACCGACAATCAGCGGACCGTGTTCGAGCGGATCGAGCGGCTCGACGAAGGCCGCGAGGCGCCCGAGCCCGTCGTGCGGATCGATCCGATCACGCGCTTCGGCCAGGGCCTCTTCACGTTCGGCGAGCACCTGTACGGCGGCATCGGGCTGCTCGGCCGGCTGGTCATCGATCTGCTGTCGGTGCTGCGCCGGCCGCGCACGATGCCGTGGACCGAGATCTCCGCGAACGTCTACGCCGCGGGCGCGAAGGCGCTGCCGATCACGGCGCTCGTCGCGTTCCTGATCGGCATCGTGCTGTCCTATCTGTCCGCGCAGCAGCTCCAGCTGTTCGGCGCGAACCGCTACATCGTCAACATCCTCGGCCTGTCCGTGATCCGCGAGCTCGGGCCGGTGCTGTCGGCGATCCTCGTCGCGGGCCGCTCGGGCTCCGCGATCACCGCGCAGATCGGCGTGATGCGCGTGACGGAAGAGCTCGACGCGATGCGCGTGATGGGCATCCCGCACGGCCTGCGGATCACGCTGCCGCGCGTGCTCGCGCTGGGCGTCGCGATGCCGCTCCTCGTGATGTGGACCAACGTCATCGCGCTGACGGGCGGCGCGCTCGCCGCGAAGTTCGTGCTCGCCATCGACCTGAACTTCTTCGTGCGCTCGCTGCCGTCCGTCGTGCCGATCGCGAACCTGTGGATCGGGCTCGGCAAGGGCGTCGTGTTCGGGATGCTGATCGCGCTCGTCGCGTGCCACTTCGGCTTCCGGATCAAGGCGAACTCGCAGAGCCTCGGCGAAGGGACGACGACGTCCGTCGTCACGTCGATCACGGTCGTGATCCTCGCCGACGCGGTGTTCGCGATCCTCTTTCAGAACGTGGGGCTCGGATGAGCGCGCGCGATGACGATTTCGTGATCGAGGTGCGCGATCTCACGAAGCGCTACGGGCGCAACGTGGTTCACGAGCACCTGGACTTCGACGTGCGCCCGGGCGAGATCGTGGCGATCGTCGGCGGCTCCGGTTCGGGCAAGACGACGCTCGTGCGGCAGATCCTCGGCCTCGAGCGGCCGACGTCCGGCACGATCAGGGTGTTCGGCGAGGACACGTCGAAGATCGACGCCGAGACCGCGCGCGTGATGCGCAGCCGCTCGGGGATGCTGTTCCAGCACGGCGCGCTGTTCTCGTCGCTGACCGTGTTCGACAACGTCGCGCAGCCGCTGCGCGAGCTCGGCCGCGTGCCGGAGGACCTGCTGCACGACATCGTGATGCTGAAGCTCGAGATGGTCGGGCTGCCGTGCAAGCATGCGTCGAAGATGCCGGCCGCGCTGTCGGGCGGGATGGTCAAGCGGGTCGGGATCGCGCGCGCGATCGCGCTCGAGCCGGAGCTGCTGTTTCTCGACGAGCCGACGGCGGGGCTCGATCCCGGCGCGTCCGACGAGTTCGTCGAGCTGATCGCGACGCTGCATCGCACGCTGGGCCTCACCGTCGTGATGGTCACGCACGATCTCGATACGATGGTCGCGCTGTCGACGCGCGTCGCGGTGATCGCCGACCGCAAGGTGCTCGTCGCCGCGCCCGTCGAAGAGGCGGCGGGCGTCGATCATCCGTTCATTCACGAGTACTTTCTCGGGCGGCGCGGACGCCGCGCGCTGCAGGCGCTGCCGCCCGAGCGTCGCGCGCGCCTGCCGAAGGCGGCGCTCGAGCCGGCGCCGTCGGACGTCGAGCTGTAAAACGAGGGAACCCCCGCATGGAAAACAAATCACACGCGTTCTGGGCCGGCCTGTTCACGATCGGGCTTCTGCTCGCGATCGTCGGCGCGGTCTATTGGTTCAACGTCGATCGCACGGTGCGCGTGCCTTACGATCTCGTGTCGCGCTCGAACGTGACGGGGCTCTTCCCCGACGCGGCCGTCCGCTATCGCGGGCTCGACGTCGGCAAGGTGCAGTCGATCAACTTCGACCGCGGGCATCCGGGCGAGATCGTGATCCGCATCCTCGTCGACACGAACGCGCCGATCACGCGCTCGACGTTCGGCAGCCTCGGCTTCCAGGGCGTGACGGGCATCGCGTTCGTGCAGCTCGACGACACGGGCGCCGATCAGGCGCCGTTGCCGACGTCGGCGAAGGCGGTCGCGCAGATTCCGATGCATCCGAGTCTCTTCGACCAGCTCCAGCAGCGCGGCGACGTGCTGCTCAAGCAGATGGAGATTGCAGCGAAGAGCATCAACGAGATGCTGTCGCCCGAGATGCGCGATCAACTGAAGGCGACCGCGGCGAGCATGCAGCATGCGGCCGACGGCGTCACCCGACTGTCGAAGCAGGTCGAACCCGCGCTCGCGCAAATGCCGGAGACGATGGCGCACGTGAACCATGCGCTCACGTCGGCGAACGCGCTCGTCGCGCCGGGCGGGCCGCTCGTCACGAATCTGAACCGCGCGGGGCAGGCGCTCGCGTCGATGAACGACACGCTCGCCGAGCTGAGCGCGCGCGTGCGTTACGACACGCTGCCGCGCTTCAACGCGCTCGCGACGAACGTCGGCGACGCGTCGCGCACGCTGAAGGACGTCGCGGGCGACGTCGGCCGCAATCCGCGCAGCCTGCTGTTCGGCACGCCGCTCGCCGAGCCGGGCCCGGGCGAGACGGGATTCGTGTGGCCGAGCGCCACGCCCGCCAAATAAGCTTTCTTGGAATTCACGATGCACGCACACTTCATGTCAGGTCCTTTCTTCCGCCGAAGCCGTCCGGCGCTCGCGCTCGCCGTGGCGCTCGCGATCGCGGGCCTGAACGGCTGCGCGGGCACGCCCGCCGCGCTCTCGAACATCCGCTACGACCTCGGGCCCGCGCAGCCGTCCGCGTCGGCGGGCGCGGGTCCCGCGCTCAAGGTGCTCGACGTGAGCGCGCCCGACGCGCTCAATTCGGACCGCTTCGTCTACCGGCTCGCGTACGCGGACGCGCAGCGCATCGCCATGTACCGCGACAGCAAATGGACCGCGCCGCCCGCGCAGTTGCTGACGCAAAGGCTGCGCGGCGCGCTGTCGCGGCGCGGCGCGGTGCTCGAGGGCGAGGACAGCGTGCGCGCGCCCGTGCTGAAGGTCGAGCTGTCCGAGTTCGAGCAGGTGTTCGACGGCCGCTCGCAGAGCCATGCGGCCGTCACCGCGCGCGCGACGCTCACGCAGGACGGCAAGGTGCTCGGCCAGCGCACGTTCGTGTCGCGCGCGCCGGCGAGCACGCCGGATGCGGCGGGCGGCGCGCAGGCGCTCGCGACGGCGAGCGACGAGCTCGTCTCGCAGCTCGTCGCCTGGCTCGGCGTCCAGGCGTACGCCGCCGCGCGATGAACGCCGCCGCGCGCGCCGCGCTTGCCGCGCCGTGCGCGGCGCCGCCGGGATGAAACGCGCCGCGCGCTGGCGGCGTCGTCATTCGACGCTCGCGCGTCAGGCGTTCGCCGTCTACGCGGCGCTCGTCGTCTATGCATCGCTTTATCCGTTCACGGGCTGGCGCTCGCTCGGCATCGGCCCGTTCGACTATCTGCTCGCGCCGCTGCCGCGCTATCTGACCGCGTTCGACGTCGTCACCAACGTGATCGGCTATCTGCCGTTCGGCGCGCTCGCGGTGCTCGCGCTCTATCCGCTGCGCGGCGTGCCGGCCGTGCTCGCCGCGACCGCGGCGGGCGCGCTGCTGTCAGGCGCGATGGAGGCGCTGCAGACGTATCTGCCGACGCGCGTGTCGTCGAATCTCGATCTCGCGGCGAACGCGCTCGGCGCGCTGATCGGCGCGACGCTCGCTGCGCCCGCCGCGACCGCGCTGATCGAGCGCGGCGTCGTGCGGCGCGTGCGCTTCGCGTGGTTCGAGCGCGATGCGTCGACGCCGCTCTTTCTCGCCGCGCTGTGGGCGGGCGCGATCCTGTTTCCGTCGCCGTTCCTGTTCGGCATCGGCGACTGGCCGAGCGAGCTCTGGGAGAGCGCCGACGTGTCGATGCGCGGCGCGCTCCTCGCGTGGACGCCCGCCGCGTGGAACGTGCCCGCATGGCCGGACCGGCTCGACGGCCTGCTGTCCGATTCCGCGTGGGAGGCGCTGCTTGCCGCGCTCGGCCTGTTCGCGGCGCTCGCGGTCGCGTCGCTCGCGATGCGCGAGCGCGCGCCGCGCGTGCGGCTCGTCGTCGGCTTCACCGTGTTCGCGCTCGCGCTGAAGGCGGCCGCGACGTTCATGCAGTCGTACGCGGGCCTGCTGTTCGATTGGGCGACGCCCGGTGCGCAGCTCGGCATCGCGGCGGGCCTCGCCGCCGCGCTCGTCGCGCTGCGGCTCGCGAGCGCATGGCGCGCGTCGCTCGCCGCGGCGGCGCTTGCCGTCGCGCTCGCGCTCGTCAACGTGCTGCCCGTCAATCCGTTCTTCGATTTCGCGCTGTCTGGCTGGCAGCAGGGCCGCTACGTGCACTTCAACAGCATCGCGCGCTGGCTCGCGTGGGTCTGGCCGTACGCGGCGCTCGTCTGGCTCGCCGGCCGCGCGGAGCGCGCCTGGCTCGCGAAGCGCGCGGCGGGTGCTTCGCGCGGCGCCAGCGGCAAACGGCGCCGCTCGCTATAATCGGCCACTCGCCTGCTGATTCCGTCCGACAACGCGGGGCGCTCACGCGGCGCCCGCACGCAATGGGCCACATCATGGATCCCTACTATCAACACCATGTCTTTTTCTGCCTGAACCAGCGCGAAAAGAGCGCCGATCGCCCGAGCTGCGCGAACTGCGGTTCGCAGGAGATGCAGGAATACGCGAAGAAGCGCGTCAAGGAGCTCGGCCTCGCGGGCGCGGGCAAGGTGCGCGTCAACAAGGCGGGCTGCCTCGACCGCTGCGAGGAAGGCCCCGTCGTCGTCGTCTATCCGGAAGGCGTCTGGTACACGTACGTCGACACGAACGACATCGACGAAATCGTCGAATCGCATCTGCGCGACGGCCAGGTCGTCGAGCGCCTGAGAATCTGAGCACGGTTTTTCGAATTCCCCGCACGCTGCTGCATGAACGCCTACACCCAGAAATCCCTGATCGCCGGCCCGGTCGGCAACATCGAGATCGCGATCGACCTGCCCGACGCGGTGCGCGACGGCTCGGCCGCGCCGCGCGGGATCGCGCTCGTCGCGCATCCGCATCCGCTCTTCGGCGGCACGATGGACAACAAGGTCGCGCAGACGCTCGCGCGCATCTTCGTCCAGTTGAACTACGCGGTGATCCGCTCGAACTTCCGCGGCGTCGGCGCGACGGAAGGCGAGCACGACAACGGCGCGGGCGAGGTCGACGATCTGCTCGCGGTGCTCGCGCACATGCGTTCGCTGCCCGGCCACGCGGAACTGCCAATCGTGCTCGCGGGCTTTTCGTTTGGCACGTTCGTGCTGTCGCACGTCGGCAAGCGGCTGCGCGACGCGGGACAGGCGATCGAGCGGATGGTGTTCGTCGGCACGGCGGCGAGCCGCTGGCAGGTCGCCGACGTGCCGGAAGACACGATCGTGATCCACGGCGAGAACGACGACACGGTGCCGATCGCGTCGGTCTACGACTGGGCGCGGCCGCAAGAGCTGCCCGTCGTCGTGATTCCGGGCGCCGAGCACTTCTTCCATCGCAAGCTGCACATCCTGAAGCGCGTCGTCGTCGGCGCGTGGCGCTGACGCGCGACGAGCGGCGTTTCGTTTCGCCGTGCGCCGCGCGGCGAGCGGGCGGATGCCGGAGGTTCGTCGTGCCGGGCGCGTCGCGGTGGCTCGCCGCGGATCGCTGCTGCGTCGTGCCGCATCTCGCGGCGTGCGCGGCTGGCGCGGTCGAGTTGCACGGCCGGCGCGCGCGCCGCGCGGCACGGCGCGGTACCGCGCGGCGTGCGGCTTGCGCGGCTGCATGGCAGTTGCTCACGGCGCGCGACATGGGCGTCCGGCGCGATCGCCGTTCCGTCCGCAATCGGCCGACGAGCGTCCGGCGATCGGCCCGCGATCGGCCGTCGGCCCGCCCGCCGCGACCGAATCACACCGCCGGCCGCGCGACAAGCTCCCCAATCCCGAAAAGCGCCGCTGCGAACTTCCGTATAATGGCCGGGTTTTGCGTCGGCCCGTCCGAACGGACGTCCGATGCGCCGTGCTGGCCGCCGCGCCGCTTTTCGCTCTGCGAACCGATCGCGCCGCCGCCTGTCCAATCGGCGCGTTTCGCGAGCCTTCCTTCCCAGAAATGCCGCAGGAACGCCGCCGACCGGCCCTTCAACCGCGCGCCTCGTGTGCGCTGCAATTTCTGCCATCAGCCTGAATCGATATGCGTCTGTCTTCCTTCGGCCTCACGTCACTCGCCACTTCCACCGCCTTTGCCGTCGCCGCGCGTAATGTCGCGCTCGGCGTCGTGCTGCCCGCCGCGCTCGTGTCGACGATCGCCGTCGCGCAGGCGAAGCCCGCCGCCAAGGCGAAGCATGCGGCCGCCGCGCCCGCCGCCGCGCCGACGGGCGCGCCCGCCACGTATGCGCCGGGCGCGGTGCCGCCGCCCGGCGTGAATGCGCGCTCGTGGGTGCTCGTCGACGCGACGAGCAATCAGGTGCTCGCATCGGGCAACGCGGACGAGCGCGTCGAGCCCGCTTCGCTGACGAAGCTGATGACGGCGTACCTCGTGTTCGAGGCGCTCGATGCGAAGAAGATCACGATGGAGCAGATCGTGACGCCGAGCGAAGCGGTGCGCCGCGTCGGCCGCGACGAGTCGCGGATGTTCATCGAGGCGAACAAGCCCGTCAGCGTGCACGATCTCGTCTACGGGATGATCATCCAGTCGGGCAACGACGCCGCGATCGCGCTCGCCGAGCTCGTCGGCGGCAGCGAAGCGCAGTTCGTCAACATGATGAACGCGGAAGCGCAGCGCCTCGGGATGACGGGCACGCACTTCGCCGACGTGAACGGGATGCCCGACCCGCAGCACTACACGACGGCGGGCGATCTCGCGAAGCTGTCGACGCACCTGATCCGCGACTATCCGGACTACTACAGCATCTTCTCGGTCAAGGACTTCACGTACAACAACATCAAGCAGCCGAACCGCAATCGTCTGCTGTGGCTCGACCCGACCGTCGACGGCCTGAAGACCGGCCACACGCAGGCGGCGGGCTACTGCCTGATCGCGTCGGCGAAGCGCTCGCTGCCGGGCGCGACCGACGCGACGCGCCGTCTCGTCACCGTGATGATGGGCGAGACGAAGGAAAGCGACCGCGTGCAAGACAGCATGAAGATGCTGAACTACGGCTACACCGCGTTCGACTCGGTGCGCCTGTACAAGGCCGGCCAGGCGATCGACACGCCGCGCGTCTACAAGGGCAAGAGCAACAACGTGCAGGTCGGCGTGAAGAAGGATCAGTTCATCACGGTGCCGCGCGGCATGGCGGACAAGGTGAAGCCGGAAGTCGCGCTGAACGCGCCGCTCATCGCGCCGCTCGCGGACGGCCAGGCGGTCGGCTCGGTGAAGCTCGTCGCCGACGGCAAGACGGTCGCGGAATTCCCGGTCGTCGCGCTGCAGCCGGTGCCGGAAGCGGGCCTCCTCGGCCGCATCTGGGATTCGATCCTGCTGATGTTCAGCAAAAAGAAGTAAGCTGTCCGGGTCCTGCCGGACCGGATCCCTTCGTCATGACTTCGTCACTCGTTTAACGCCATGAGCCAAGCCGATATCGAACCGACCGTCTACCTGAGCGTCGCGTCGCGGGAAGCGCTGGTGCCGCTGTCCGAAGCGCGCGTGCCGGTGCTCGACCGCGGCTTCATCTTCGGCGACGGCGTGTACGAAGTCGTGCCGATCTACGCCGACGGCGCGCGCCGCGCGCCGTTCCGGATCGCGCAGCATCTCGCGCGTCTCGCGCGCAGCCTGAAGAAGATCGGCATCGACGATCCGCACGACGAAGCGGGCTGGCGCGCGCTCGTCGCGCGCGTCGTCGACGCGAACGCGGCGGTGCTCGGCGGCGGCCAGCACGCGATCGTCTACATCCAGGTGACGCGCGGCGTCGCGAAGCGCGGCCACGCGTTTCCGGCGAACGCGGTGCCGACGGTGTTCGCGATGGCGAGCCCGCTGTCGCTGCCGACCGACGCGCAGCGCGCGCAGGGCGTGCGCTGCGTGACGGCCGAAGACCGCCGGTGGCTGCATTGCGACATCAAGTCGGTGTCGCTGCTCGGCAACGTGCTGATGGCGCAGCATGCGGCGGAGCACGACGCGGTCGAGACGATCCAGCTGCGCGACGGCAACGTGACGGAAGGCTCGTCGTCGAACGTGTGGATCGTGAAGAACGGCGAGCTGATCGCGCCGCCGCGCAGCAACAGGATTCTCGAAGGGATCCGCTACGCGCTCGTCGAGGAGCTCGCGGAGGCGTGCGGCATCCGCTTCGTCGCGCGCGACGTCAACGAAGCGGAGCTGCGCGCGGCCGACGAGATCCTGCTCACGTCGGCGACGAAGGAAATCCTGCCCGTGACCCTGCTCGACGACCTGCCCGTGCAGGGCGGCCGGCCGGGCCCGGTGTTCGAGGCGCTGTACGCCGCGTACCAGCGGGCGAAGGCGCACGAGATGGAAAGCGTCTGAGCGGGCTCGACCCTCGACGCGTGGAGAACGACATGACCGAATCAAACAAGACCGTCGAGCTGACGGGCGAAATCGCGACGCCGAAGGAAACGCTGCTCGAATTTCCGTGCGACTTCCCGATCAAGGTGATGGGGCGCGCGCATCCGGAGTTCAAGGACACGATCTTCAAGGTCGTGAGCGTGCACGACAACGAGATCGATCTCGAGAAGATCGAAGAGCGTGCGTCGAGCGGCGGCAACTACACGGGTCTCACGATCACCGTGCGGGCGACGAGCCAGGAGCAGCTCGACAACATCTACCGGGCGCTGACCGGCCATCCGATGGTCAAGGTCGTCCTCTGACGGCCGGCCGCTAGTTCCCGCTCATCATCTTTCCCTTCGCGCACGCGCGGCCGCACCGGCCGCCGCGTGCTGCGCCTCCAGCGTCGCGCACACCGCGTTGAAGCGCGCGATCTCCTCCAGCAGCCAGGTCCGGAACGCCTGCACGCGCGGCGTCTGAGCGAGCGACGGCGGGCACACGAAGAAGTAGTGCCACGGGCTCGGCCCCGCGATGTCGAAGAGCCGCACGATCCTGCCCGCCGCAAGCTCCGGCACCGCGAGCGAGCGCCGCACGAGCGCGATTCCCTGACCGTCGATCGCCGCCTGCAGCAGATTCGACGAATCCTGATACAGCACGCCGCGCTTCGGCTCGGTCAACGTGTCGAGGCCCGCCGCGTCGAACCACGGGCGCCACAGCTCGTCGTCCGAGCGCAGCAGCGGATAGCGGGCGAGATCGGCGGGCGTCTCGGGCAGCACGCCGCCGTTGAGCGTCGGCGCGCAGACGGGGAAGAACGTCTCGTCGAGGAGCGGCTCGACGTACAGCCCCGGATAGACGCCGTAGCCGAAGCGGATCGCGACGTCGACGTCGTCGCGCGCGAAATCGACGAGCGCGTCGCTCGCCCGCAATTCGAGATCGATTTCCGGATGCCGCTCGATGAACGGGCCGATTCGCGGCGTGATCCAGCGCGCGGCGAACGACGGCAGCGTCGACACGATGAGCCGCTTGTCGCGGTCGCTTGCGCGGATGTCGCGGGTCGCGTCGGCGATGAGCGTCAGCGCGGCGCGGACCTGCTGCGCGTAGCGGCCGCCCGCGTCCGTCAGCGTGAGCCGCTTGCCGTGGCGCACGAACAGCGGCACGCCGAGCTCGGCCTCGAGCGCGCGCATCTGATGGCTGACCGCGCCGTGCGTGACGGACAGCTCGTCCGCCGCGCGCGAGAAGCTCTCGTGCCGCGCGGCGGCTTCGAACACGCGCAGCGCGTTCAGCATGGGCAGTTGACGGAGGTTCATCGGTTAGTTTTTCTCACAAGCACGTGAAAATCGGTCGTTTTGCGCCGAGCCTTGTGCGCACTACGATTGTAGCCACTGGAGCATTTTTGGCGGAGGCTGTCATGAGAGAGATTTCTTCAAGCATCACGTTCGAGATCCAGCCCGGCGAAACCGTGCCGATGAAGGTGGCGCGCAGCACGCGGCTTAACGTGCGCGGCGCGTCGGTGTGGGCGACCCGCAGCAACGACGTCCACGATTATTTCCTGTCGCCGGGCGAGACGCTGAAGCTGCGGCGCGGCGAGCGGCTGTGGCTGAGCGCCGACGGCGAGACGAGCGCGTGCGTGTCGTTCTCGGTCGCCGTGCCGCCGCAGCAGGCGGCCGTGTCCGGCATCGTGCGGTTCGCGACGCGGTTCGCCGCGCGCTTTCGCGACGGGTGGCGCACCGTCTGAGCGCCCCGCGGTCGCAGGCGGCGCGCGCCGCCGCGTGATCCGTCCCCTTCCGGCACCGGCGAGGTGCATGGGTTTTCGGTAAACTACCGCCCATGTCAGCCTCGCCGGTTTCCATCGTGCCTCCCGCTTCCGCCGCGCCCACCGCGCCCGACGCCGCCGCGTCGGCTTCCTCGTGTCCGCCCTTCGCGCTGCCCGTCACGGTTCGCTGGCTCGGCGAGACGCCTTACGAAGCGTGCTTCGACGCGATGCGGGCGTTCACCGACGCGCGCACGCCGGACACCGGCGACGAGATCTGGGTCGTCGAGCATCCGCCCGTCTACACGCTCGGCCAGGCCGGCAATCCGTCGCATCTGCTCGTCGCCGACAGCGGCGTGCCGCTCGTGAAGGTCGACCGCGGCGGGCAAATCACCTATCACGGACCGGGGCAAATCGTCGCCTATCTGCTCGTCGACTTGAGGCGGCGCAAGCTGATGGTGCGCACGCTCGTCACGCGGATCGAGGAGGCCGTGATCGAGACGCTCGCGGCGTATAATCTCGCGTCGGTCCGCAAGGCCGGCGCGCCCGGAATCTACGTGGAATCGGGGCTGCATCGCGGCGCGAAGATCGCCGCGCTGGGACTCAAGATCCGCAACGGCTGCAGCTATCACGGTCTGAGCGTCAACGTGAAGATGGATCTGCGCCCGTTTCTCGCGATCAACCCGTGCGGTTACGCGGGACTCGAAACGATCGACATGGCGAGCCTCGGCGCGACCGCCGACTGGCACGAAGTCGCACGGACGCTCGTGCGCCGTCTGATCGCCAACCTCGACGGCGCAACCGCGGCCGCCGCATTGCCGCAGCAGGCACTGGAACAATCGAATGACTGACCTTACCGCTACCCCCGCACCCGCCGAGCCGGCCGCGTCCGCGTACGATCCGACCGCCAAGCAGAAGGCGCAGGCGAAGACCGCGCGCATTCCGATCAAGATCGTTCCGATCGAGAAGCTCAAGAAGCCCGAATGGATCCGCGTGAAGGCGGCCACGGGCAGCTCGCGCTTTTCCGAGATCAAGACGATCCTGCGCGAGCACAATCTGCACACGGTGTGCGAGGAAGCGAGCTGTCCGAACATCGGCGAGTGCTTCGGCAAGGGCACCGCGACGTTCATGATCATGGGCGACAAGTGCACGCGCCGCTGCCCGTTCTGCGACGTCGGCCACGGCCGGCCCGATCCGCTCGATGCGGACGAGCCGAAGAACCTCGCGCGCACGATCGCGGCGCTGAAGCTCAAGTACGTCGTGATCACGAGCGTCGACCGCGACGACCTGCGCGACGGCGGCGCCGGCCACTTCGTCGAGTGCATCCGCGAAGTGCGCGAGCAGTCGCCGCAGACCCGCATCGAGATCCTGACGCCGGACTTCCGCGGCCGCCTCGATCGCGCGCTCGCGATCCTCAACGCCGCGCCGCCCGACGTGATGAACCACAATCTCGAAACGGTGCCGCGCCTGTACAAGGAAGCGCGCCCCGGCTCGGACTACGCGCATTCGCTGAAGCTGCTGAAGGATTTCAAGGCGCTGCACCCGGACGTCGCGACGAAGTCGGGCCTGATGGTCGGCCTCGGCGAGACGCCCGAAGAGATCCTGCAGGTGATGCGCGATCTGCGCGCGCACGACGTCGACATGCTGACGATCGGCCAGTACCTGCAGCCGTCCGAACATCATCTGCCGGTGCGCGAGTACGTGCATCCGGATACGTTCAGGATGTACGAGGACGAGGCGTACAAGATGGGCTTCACGCACGCGGCCGTCGGCGCGATGGTGCGGTCGAGCTATCACGCCGATCTGCAGGCGCACGGCGCCGGGGTGGTTTGACCCGGGACGGCCTGCCGGTTCGACGATCGGTCGGTTCGGGTGGTCAATGAAGAACCCGCAGCGAAGCAGGCTGCGGGTTTTTTTTGTGGTGCGCCGCGCCCGGGGTGATTCGGATCGTTTGAGGCGGCGCGTCGAGCCGCCAGGCAGCGGCGCGGCGGGGTGAGGCGGCGGCGTAGACGGCGATGCGCGATGCGATCGGTCAGCCGATGAAAGAACCGGCGGACGGCTGCGATCGCTGACGATTTCCCTGCGATCGGCCAAACGCGCGCCCGCCGCTACGACGAGTCGGACGCGCGGCGCGACCGGCGCGCAACGCAGCCCGCGTCCGCACTCACGCCCGCGCACTTGGCGCATCCCGCGCGCATCCCGTCTACGGCCGCCCCAAAGCGTGCGTCGGCCAAGCGTCCATCAATCTCCCGCCACGACGCCGTCGCGCCGCGGATCCGATCCGCCGAACCAAACCGGCCGCCCCTCGACGTTGATCCGCTGAATCCCTTGCAGGCTCGACCCCAGCTCGACGACACGCACGTCGTGTCCGCGCTCCTTCAGCGCATCGGCGAGCGCATCGGACACGCGTCCCTTCTCGAGCTCGGTCGGCCCGTTGCGCGAGCCGAAGTTCGGCAGCGCGATCGCCTGCTGGATCGTCATGCCCCAATCGGTCATGCCGACGAGCGTCTTCGCGACATAGTTCGCAACCGACGCGCCGCCCGCCGAGCCGAGCGCCATCATCAGCCGCGACGAGCCCTTCTCGAACACGAGCGCGGGCGCGAGCGTCGAGCGCGCGCGCTTGCCCGGCTGCACGCGGTTCGCGACCGGCTTGCCGTGCTCGGCCGACGCGGGCGAGAAATCGAGCAGCTGGCTGTTGAGCAGGAAGCCGCGCACCATCAGCCGCGAGCCGAAGCGCTCGTCGAGCGTCGACGTCATCGACACCGCATTGCCGTAGCGATCGACGACGGTGATCTGCGATCCCGACGGCGGCTCCGCGCCGCGATCGGCGGCGGACGCGGGCGGCAGGCCGGACGGCGAGCCGGCGCTCGCTTCGCCCGCGCTCGCATCGCCGATCAGGCGCGCGCGTTCGGCGACGTAGCGCCGCTCGACGAGGCGCTTCCAGCTGCCGCCCGGCGGCGCGACGAAATCGGGATCGGCGACGTACTGCGCGCGGTCCGCGTACGCGAGGCGGCCCGCCTCGCTGAACAGATGCGCGGCGAACGGCGTCGGCTCGAGGCCCGTCGCATTGCGCACCGGCTTTTGTGCGCCGATCTGCCGCCAGTCCGGCTGCGCTTCGAGCAGGCCGAGCATCTGCGCGACGACGAGCCCGCCCGCCGACGGCGGCGGCATCCCGCACACGGTCCATTTGCGATAGTCGGCGCACAGCGGCTCGCGCACCTTCGCGCGGTATTGCGCGAGATCCTGCACGCTCAGCACGCCCGGATTCGGCGCCTGGCGGACTTTCGCGACGATGTCGCGCGCGATCGCGCCGGTATAGAACGCGTTCGCGCCGTGCGCGGCGACGAGCCTGAGCGTCGCCGCCAGCTGCGGGTTCTTCAGCGTCGTGCCGGCCGGCTTAGGCGCGCCGTTCCTGTCGTAGAAGTACGCGCGCGCGGCCGGATCGCTTGCCAGCGACGGATCGTTCGCGATCATCGCCGCGAGTCGCGGGCCGAGCGGGAAGCCTTGCTCGGCGAGCCGGATCGCGGGCTGGAACAGACGCCGCCACGGCAGCTTGCCGTGCGCGCGATGCGCGAGCTCGAGCATCCGCAGCACGCCCGGCACGCCGACCGCGCGCGCCCCGAGCGCCGAAGGCGGCAGCGGCTTGCCGTCGGCGCCGTGGAACAGGCGGTCGGTGGCGGCGGCGGGCGCGGTTTCGCGGCCGTCGTACGCCTCGACCGTCTTGCCGTCCGCGTGCAGCAGGAACGCGCCGCCGCCGATGCCCGACGCCTGCGGCTCGACGAGCATCAGCACCATCTGCGCGGCGATCGCCGCATCGACGGCCGTGCCGCCCGCCTTCAGCATCTCCTGGCCCGCCTGCGCGGCGAGCGGATGCGCGGCCGCGATCATGTCGCGCTGCGCGGTCCAGCCCGGCTTGTCGACCCAGCTCGACAGCTCGGCGGGCGCGACCGGCGATTCCGCGGCCGACGTTGCGGAAGCCTTCGCGGCTGCCGACGCCGGCGTGGCCGATGCGGCGGCGTTCCGCGCGTCCGAGCCGGGCGCGTTCGCGCATCCGGCGGCGGCGACGGCGAAGAGGGCGGCGGCGATCGCGCCTGCCCACCCGTGGGGCGAGTGCGGACGAATCCGGTCGATCATGAAAGCCTCGATGCGAAGAAAAGACGGCGGCAACGGCAAATGCGAACGCCCGTGCGGCGCCGCGCGGGCGGGGTATTGTCGCCGCGTCGGAAGCCGCTTGTCATCCGACAATAAACCCTTAGCGTCGCGGGCCGGAGCGCCCGCCGCTCGCCGTCCCGGTTCGGCGCGGGCAGCAGGATCGCGGCGCCCGACGCGGGCGAGCGGAGGCGAGCCCGCGACCGCGCGCGACGCGCGGACCGGGGCAGGCTCCAGCATCGCGCCGTCCTCGCGTATATGGCTACCGTGCCGCGCATGCTGTCACGGTCGATGAAGCGGGCGCGGGTTGCTGCACGCCCGTGCGGTCTCGATCGGCATCGTCGCGCCCGGGGCGGCGGCGACGGAAGCCCGAATCGGTTTCAGCCGGCGCGCGCAGGGTCGCGAACGCTCGCCGGCGTTCTTCGTTTCCGGCGAGGTGGCCAAGCTCGATGCCGGCCATTACTATCCGTGAAGCGCGGTCGTGGCCGCGACGGGTGAACGTGCGTTGCAGCCGCGGCGGCGCGCGGCGGACCATGCCTTCCGGTTCGCCCGCCCACGCGCTGCATCGAGCCGCGACCCTTGCACAGACGGACATCCGGGCAATCGAATGCAAGAACCTTCTGACGAGCGAAGCCGGCGGGCGCGGCGCACGACCGCGGCCGGCCGACCGCCGCCGGCCGACCGGCGCGCGCTGATCCGCGCATACGGATTCGCGCTCGCCGCGATCCTCGTGATCGCGCTGTTCCCCATCCTGTCGGTTGCGGCGGCGGGGATCGTTGCCGACGCGGCCGGCTGCGCGCTGAACGAAGCCTCGGTCCATCCTTGCCTGATCGGCGGCATCGATTTCGGCGAGACGCTCTACGCGATGGGCGTGCTCGGCTGGCTGATGCTCGGCTCGCTGCCCATCGGCGGCCTTTTGCTGATGGCTTGGGCGATCGCGCTGCTCGCGCATCTGCTGCGCCGGCGCGCGAGCACGCGACGCTGACGCGCGCGCATTCATCGGCGCTCGCCGGCGTCGCGCGCCTGCCCGCTCGCCGAGCGGCCGTACCGCGTCCCGACGCCGCACCGGAAATCGGCGCGCGCTCGCGTCACCCGCCGCGTCCGGCGTTCCTCGCCTCCTCGAGCACGAATTCGATGAACGTCGACGTCGCGCGCGTGTGGTGCCGGTTCGGCATGTACAGCATGTACATGTGCGTGCCGAAGATGCTGAGCCGGTACGCGTCGAGCGTCGTGACGACGGCGCCGCGCCGCACGTCGTCGTGCACGACGTAGTCCGGCACGATGCCGACGCCGAGCCCGGCGAGGATCGACTGGCGCAGGAACAGGAAGTTCTCGGAGATGAGCGTCGGCTCGAGCAGCACCTCGTGCCGTTCGTCGCCGAGATACGCGGCGACGCGCAACTGCCGGCCGACGACCGTCGCCGTGATCACGGGCGCGTCGAACAGCTGATCGAGCTCGGTCGGCATCCCGTGCGTCGCGGCGAAGCCGGGCGACGCGCACGCGACGTAGCGCACCGCGCCCATGTCGCGCGCGACGAGGTTCTGCGGCGGCTCGGACATCACGCGCACCGCGATGTCGACTTCGTCGCGCATCAGATCCTCGACGCGGTTCTCGAACACGACGTCGAGCACGATGCCCGGATAGAGCCGCTTGAACGCGATCAGCCAGTTCGACATCACGAGCTGCCCGTAGCCGCTCGGCACCGACAGCCGCACGCGGCCCTGCAGGTCCTGGCCGAGCGTCGTCACCGCCTCGCGCGCGGCGAACAGTTCGTTCTGGATCCGCCGGCCGTGCTCGTAGAGCCGCAGCCCGATCTCGGTCGGCTCGATGCGCCGCGTCGTGCGCCGCACGAGTTGCAGCCCGATCGATTTCTCCAACTGGTTGAGCCGGTAGCTGACGTTCGCGCGGCTCATCTTGAGCCGCTGCGCCGCCTTGCTGAGATTGCCTGCGTCGAGGATGTCGACGAGCAGCGTGAGCGCATTCAGATCCATCGCCGTGCCCGCATGTCCAAAGTATTTGTCAAATGTGACTTGATAGGTTGTTAAAGAAAGCTGGAATTGTCAATCAATCTAGATCAATCGAGAATCGAGGCAAACCCCGCGCCTCGCCAGGCAAAGCGAAGGCGCGCATTCCGTACGGAGCGAGAGACATGAATCAGCAGGCATCCCACGAAACCGGCTGCGTCACGCGCGAGCGGCGCGACAAGGTGCTCGTCGTCACGATCGACCATCCGCCCGTCAACGCGCTGTCCGCCGCCGTGCGGCGCGGTCTCGTCGACGCGCTCGACGCGGCCGACGCCGACGCCGCGGTCGCCGCCGTGCTGATCGTCGGCGCCGGGCGCAACTTCATCGCCGGCGCGGACATCCGCGAATTCGGCAAGCCGCCCGTGCCGCCGCTCTTGCCCGATGTCTGCAACCGGATCGAGACGAGCGGCAAGCCCGTCGTCGTCGCGCTGCACGGCGCGACGCTCGGCGGCGGCCTCGAGATCGCGCTCGCCGCGCACTACCGGATCGCCGTGCCGGGCGCGAAGCTCGGCCTGCCGGAAGTGCGGCTCGGCCTGCTGCCGGGCGCGGGCGGCACGCAGCGCACGCCGCGCCTGATCGGCGCGAAGGCCGCGCTCGACCTGATGCTGAGCGGCCGGCACGCGTCGGCCGAGGAGGCGCTGACGCTCGGCCTGATCGATCGGCTCGCGCACAGCGACGACACGCTCGCCGAAGGGCTCGCGTACGCCCAGGAACTGCTTGCGGCTGGCGCGCCCGTGCGCCGCACGCGCGACGCGCAAGGGCTTGCCGATCGCGCGGCGGCCGAAGCGGCGCTCGACGCCGCGCGCGCCGACGTCGCGAAGAAGTCGCGCGGGCTGTTCTCGCCGGCGAAGATCGTCGACGCGGTCGCCGCCGCGCTCGCGCAACCGTTCGACGAGGGCTTGCGCGCCGAGCGCAGGCTGTTTCTCGAATGTCTCGACAGCCCGCAGCGCGCGGGGCTCGTTCACGCGTTCTTCGCGGAGCGCGAGGCGGCGAAGTCGCCGGAGACGCGCCGCGGCGCGCCGCGCCCGGTCGAGCGGATCGGCGTCGTCGGCGGCGGCACGATGGGCGCGGGCATCGCGGTCGCCGCGCTCGACGCCGGCCTCCCGGTGACGATGATCGAGCGCGACGACGCATCGCTCGAGCGCGGCCGCGCGCACGTCGAAAAGGTCTACGCGGGCCTCGTCGCGAAGGGCCGGATGACGCCCGCCGCGCAGGCCGCGCGCCTTGCGCGCTTCAAGGGCGGCACGTCATACGATGCGCTCGCGCAGGCCGACGTCGTGATCGAAGCGGTGTTCGAGGACATGGCGGTGAAGAAGGCCGTGTTCGCGGAGCTCGCGCGCGTCTGCAAGCCGGGCGCCGTGCTCGCGACGAACACGTCGTATCTCGACATCGACGAAATCGCCGCGAGCGTCGAGCGCGCATCCGACGTGATCGGCCTGCATTTCTTCTCGCCCGCGAACATCATGAAGCTGCTCGAAGTGGTCGTGCCGGCGCAGGTGAGCGCGGACGTCGTCGCGACCGCGTTCGAGCTCGCGAAGAAGCTGAAGAAGATCCCGGTGCGCGCGGGCGTATGCGACGGCTTCATCGGCAACCGCGTGCTCGCCGTCTATCGGACGGCCGCCGACTACATGATGGAAGACGGCGCGTCGCCGTATCAGATCGACCGCGCGGTGCGCGAATTCGGCTTCCCGATGGGGCCGTACCAGGTCGTCGACCTCGCGGGCGGCGACATCGGCTGGGCGACCCGCAAGCGTCGCGCGCCGACGCGCGATCCGCGGCTGCGCTACGTCGAGATCCCGGACCGCCTGTGCGAGCGCGGCTGGTTCGGCCAGAAGACGGGCCGCGGCTACTACCTGTATCCGGACGGCGCGCGCGTCGGCACGCCGGATCCGGAAGTCGAGGCGATCATCGACGACGAGCGCGCGAAGCGCGGCGTGACGCCGCGCGCGTTCACGGACGAGGAAATCATCCGCCGCTATCTCGCCGCGATGATCAACGAAGGCGCGAACGTCGTGCACGAGAAGATCGCGCTGCGCCCGCTCGACGTCGACGCGGTGTTCCTGCACGGCTACGGCTTCCCGCGCTATCGCGGCGGCCCGATGCACTACGCGGATACGGTCGGCCTCGCGAACGTGCTCGCCGACATCCGCGCGTTCGCGAACGAGGACCCGGTCTTCTGGAAGCCGTCGCCGCTTCTCGTCGATCTCGTCGCGCGCGGCGCAACCTTCGCGAGCCTGAACCGCATCGACTGACGCCGCGTTCGATCGACCGTCCGTCGCCCTTCCAGCATTCGAGAACAACGCCACATGGATCTGAATTTCACCGCAGAAGAGGAAGCGTTCCGCGCGCAAGTGCAGCGCTTTCTCGCCGACAGGCTGCCGCCGCGCATCTCGCGCAAGGTGAAGGGCGGCTTGCGGCTCACGCGCGACGACATGCGCGAATGGCACGCGATCCTCGACGAACAGGGCTGGCTCGCGAGCCACTGGCCGCGCGAGTGGGGCGGCCCCGGCTGGAGCGTCGCGCAGAAGTTCCTGTTCGACAACGAGTGCGCGCTCGCGGGCGCGCCGCGCATCGTGCCGTTCGGCGTGAACATGCTCGGCCCGGTGCTGATCAAGTACGGCAGCGAAGCGCAGAAGCGCCGCTGGCTGCCGCGCATCCTCGACGGCACCGACTGGTGGTGCCAGGGCTACTCGGAGCCGGGCGCGGGCTCCGATCTCGCGTCGGTGAAAACGAGCGCGGTGCGGGGTGTCGACGCGCAGGGCGATCACTACGTCGTCAACGGCCAGAAGACGTGGACGACGCTCGGCCACTACGCGAACATGATCTTCTGTCTCGTGCGCACCGCGACCGACGTGCGCAAGCAGGAAGGGATCAGCTTCCTGCTCGTCGACATGAATTCGCCCGGCGTCGAAGTCCGCCCGATCGTCACGCTAGACGGCGAGCATGAAGTGAACGAGGTCTTCTTCACCGACGTGCGCGTGCCCGTCGAGAACCGGGTCGGCGAAGAGAACCGCGGCTGGACCTACGCGAAATACCTGCTCACGTACGAGCGCACGAACATCGCGGGCGTCGGCTTCTCGGTCGCGGCGCTCGAGAAGCTGCGCGCGGTCGCGGCGAAGGTGAGGAAGAACGGCCGGCCGCTCGCCGACGATCCGCTCTTCGCCGCACGGCTCGCGCGCGTCGAGATCGAGCTCGACAACATGAAGACGACGAACCTGCGCGTGCTCGCGGCCGTCGCGGGCGGCGGCGCGCCGGGCGCCGAGAGCTCGATGCTGAAGATACGCGGCACGCAGATCCGCCAGGAGATTTCGTCGCTGATGCGGCGCGCGATGGGGCCGTATGCGCAGCCGTTCGCCGACGAAGCGCTCGACGCCGGCGATGACGGCGAGCCGCTCGGCGGCCTGCCCGAAGCGGCGAGCGCGGCGACGCAGTACTTCAACAATCGCAAGCTGTCGATCTTCGGCGGCTCGAACGAAATCCAGAAGAGCATCATCTCGAAGATGATCCTCGGGTTGTAGGGAACGCGCATGGACTTTCGACATACCGAAGACCGCCGGATGCTGGCGGACAGCCTGAACCGCTTCATCGCCGAGCAATATCCGTTCGCCGTGCGCGACCGAATCGCGCTGTCGGACGCCGGCTACAGCGACGACATGTGGCGGCGCTTCGCCGGGCTCGGCGCGATCGGCGCGCTCTTTCCCGAGGACTGCGGCGGCTTCGGCGGCGCGGGCTTCGACATCGCGCTCGTGTTCGAATGCCTCGGGCGCGGGCTCGTCGTCGAGCCGTTCGCGGGCGCGCTGATGGCCGGGCGCGCGCTCGCCGACGCGGGCGGCGACGCGCATCGCGCGCTGCTCGCGGAGCTGATCGAGGGCCGCGCGATCGGCGCGTTCGCGCACGCGGAGCCCGACACGCACTATGAACTGCACACGGTGCGCACGTGCGCGATGCGCGAAGGCGATCACTGGGTGCTCGACGGGACGAAGGCCGTCGTCGACTGCGGCGAGCACGCGACGTTCTATGTCGTCAGCGCACGCACCGCGGGCGGCGACGACGACGCGGCGGGCCTGTCGCTCTTCGTCGTGCCGAGGTCGGCGCCGGGCGTGTCGGCGCGCGGCTATCGGAAGATCGACGGCGGCCGTGCGGCCGACGTGCGCTTCGAGCGCGTGACGCTCACCGACGCCGCACGGCTCGGCGCGCCGGGCGACGCGGCCGGCGCGATCGAGCGTGCGATCGGCTTCGGCCTGCTCGCGCTCGCGGCGGAAGCGCTCGGCGCGATGGACGTCGCGAAGGCGCACACGCTCGACTACCTGCGCACGCGCAAGCAGTTCGGCGTGCCGATCGGCAGCTTCCAGGCGCTGCAGCACCGGATGGCGGACGTGTTGCTCGAAATCGAGCAGGCGCGCTCGGCCGTGATCAACGCCGCCGCGCAGCTCGACGCGCCGCGCGTCGCGCGCGAGCGGGCGCTTGCCGCCGCGAAGTACAGCGTCGGCCGGATCGGCGCGCTGGTCGCCGAAGAGAGCATCCAGTTGCACGGCGGGATCGGCATGACGTGGGAGCTGCCGCTGTCGCACTATGCGAAGCGGCTCGTGATGATCGATCACCAGCTCGGCGACGAAGATCATCATCTCGCGCGCTACATCGCGCTGTCGAAGCCATAGACCGCGAACGAACGGAGGAGACGAAGATGCGCAACGAACGAGGCGCGCAGCCGCTCGCAGGCGTCAAGGTGCTCGATTTCTCGCGGGTGCTCGCGGGACCGTGGTGCGCGATGGTGCTCGCGGATCTCGGCGCGGAGGTGATCAAGGTCGAGCATCCGCAGCGCGGCGACGACACGCGCGACTGGGGCCTGCGCGTCGGCGACACCGAGACGACCTACTTCAACAGCGTGAACCGCAGCAAGCGCTCGATCTGCGTCGATCTGCAGACGCAGGCGGGGCGGCGCGTCGCGTGCGCGCTCGCCGCGCAGGCGGACGTCGTGGTGCACAACTTCAAGGCGGGCGGCGCGGAGAAGCTCGGCCTCGGCTACGACGCGCTCGCCGCGCTGAATCCGCGGCTCGTCCATTGCGCGATTTCCGGCTACGACCGTTCGGGGCACGAAGCGGGCCGGCCGGGCTACGACCTCGTCGTGCAGGGCGAGGCCGGCCTGATGGCGCTGAACGGCGACGCCGGGCAGCCCCCGCTCAAGTTCGGCGTCGCGGTGGCGGATCTCTTCACCGGCATGTATTCGGCGCAGGCGATCCTCGCCGCGCTCTACGAGCGGCAAGCGACGGGCCGCGGGCGGCGCATCGAGATGGCGCTCTTCGATTGCGGGCTGATGGTCACGTCGTACTACGGGCTCGAGGCGCTGCTGATGGGCGAAGACCCGCCGCGCTACGGCAACGCGCATCCGTCGATCGTCCCGTACGGCGTGTTCGACGCGGCGGACGGCCCGGTCGTGATCACGGTCGGCAACAACCAGCAGTTCACGCGCTTTTGCGACGTGATCGGCCGGCCGGCGCTCGCGGCCGACGCGCGCTTCGCGACGAACATCGCGCGCGCCGCGAATCGCGCGGAGCTGCTGCCGGAGATTCGCCGCGAGCTCGGCGCGCGGACGCGCGCGGCGCTGCTCGCGGCGCTCGCGGAAGCGGGCATTCCGTGCGGCGAAGTGCTCGGTCTGCGCGAGGCGCTCATGTCCGAGCGCGCGCAGGCGGCCGGGCTCGTCACGCGGCAGCCGCATCCGGTCGTGGGCGAGGTCGACGTGCTCGCGCCGCCGTACCGCTTCGACGGCGAGCGCCTGCCCGTGCGCAGTGCGCCGCCCGTGCTCGGCGCGGATACCGCGAACGTGCTTGGCGACTGGCTCGGGATGTCCGAGCGCGAGATCGCGCAATTGCGGGCCGACCGCGTCGTCTGAACGCGGCGCCCGCGCGGCGCGGCAACGGGAAGCGGGCGAAGCGCGACGTCGGCCGGCGAGCCGCGCCGCATCGCCGCATCGCGCCGGCAGCAACGATTACACAACAACCTCGTCGATCGAGGAGGAGACGTCATGGAGACTTCCGTCATCGAAACGGTCACGGCTTGCCGCGACTATCAGCAGCTCGTGCGTGCGCGGCGCCGCTTCAGCTTCACGCTGACGGCGCTGATGATCGCGACGTACTACGGCTTCATCCTGCTCGTCGCGCTCGCGCCGCATACGCTCGCCGCGCCGCTTTACGCGGGCGCGACGATCAGCGTCGGCATCGTCGTCGGCATCGCGATCATTTTCGTCGCGATCGGGCTGACGGGCTGGTACGTGCTGCGCGCGAACCGCTCGTTCGACCGCTCGGTCGACGCGCTCCTCGACCGCTCGTGAAGGAGGCCGCGATGCTGCGCAAATCGTTCGCGCTTTCCACGTTTTCCGCGCTCTTTCCCGCCGCCGTGCACGCGATGGGCGCATCCGCCGCGCCGATGCCCGACAAGGTCGCGCTGAACCCCGTCGCGATCGGCATGTTCTTCGCGTTCGTGTTCGCGACGCTCGCGCTCACGCGCTGGGCCGCGCGCCGCACCCGCTCGGCGCGCGACTTCTACACGGCGGGCGGCGGCATCACCGGCCTGCAGAACGGTCTCGCGATCGCGGGCGACTACATGTCGGCCGCGTCGTTCCTCGGGCTGTCCGGGATGGTGTTCATGTTCGGCTTCGACGGGCTCATCTACTCGATCGGCTTTCTCGTCGGCTGGCCGTTCGTGATGTTCCTGATCGCCGAGCCGCTGCGCAATCTCGGCAAGTTCACGTTCGTCGACGTCGTCGCATACCGCTTCGCGCAGCGGCCGATCCGGCTGCTCACGTCGGCGAACGCGCTGACGATCGTCGTGCTGTATCTGGTCGTGCAGATGGTCGGCGCGGGCAAGCTGATCCAGCTGCTGTTCGGTCTGTCGTACGGCGCCGCGGAGCTGATCGTCGGCGCGCTGATGGTCGTCTACGTGTTCTTCGGCGGCATGACCGCGACGACCTGGGTGCAGGTGATCAAGGCGGTGCTGCTGCTCCTCGGCGCGACGCTGCTCGCGTTGCTCGCGCTCGGCGAGTTCGGCTTCAACGTCGACGAGATGTTCCGCCGCGCCGTGGCCGTCCATCCGGGCGCGCTCGGCATCATGGGGCCGGGCAAGCTGATCCGCGATCCGGCGAACGCGCTGTCGCTCGGCATCGCGCTGATGTTCGGCACCGCGGGCTTTCCGCACATCCTGATGCGCTTCTTCACGGTGCCGAACGCGAAGGAGGCGCGCAAGTCAGTGCTCTACGCGACGGGCTTCATCGGCTACTTCTATCTGCTCACGTTCGTGATCGGCTTCTCGGCGATCGTGCTGCTCGCGCAGCATCCGGAGTTCTTCCGGCACGGCGCCGACGGCGCGTTCAACCTGACGCACGACCTGCTCGGCGGCTCGAACATGGTCGCGGTGAAGCTCGCGCAGGCGGTCGGCGGCAACTGGTTCTACGGCTTCATCGCGGCCGTCACGTTCGCGACGATCCTCGCTGTCGTCGCGGGCCTGACGCTCGCCGGCGCGACGACGATCTCGCACGACCTCTACGCGCAGATGTGGGCGCGCGGCAAGCCCGACGAGCGGCGCGAGATGCGCATTTCGCGCGCGGCGACGCTCGCGCTGTCCGCGGTCGCGATCGGCCTGTCGGTCCTGTTCGAGCACGTGAACGTCGCGTTCATGGTCGGGCTCGTCGCGGCGGTCGCGGCGAGCGCGAATTTCCCGGTGCTCGCGACGTCGATCTTCTGGCGCGGGATGACGACGCGCGGCGCGGTGCTGGGCGGCGGTCTCGGCCTCGTGTCGGCGGTCGTGCTCACGCTGCTGTCGAAATCGGTGTGGGTCGACGTGCTGCGCCACGCGCACGCGCCGGTGTTCCTCGACAACCCGGCGCTCGTGTCGGTGCCGCTCGCGTTCGCGGGGATCGTGTTCGGATCGCTCGCCGACCGCAGCGAGCGCGCGCGGCGGGAGCGCGACGCGTTCGCGCGGCAGGAGTTCTACGCGCAGACGGGCGTGCTCGCCGCGCAGGCCGTGACGCACTGAAACGTCTGACGAAAGGCGTGATCCGTCCGGCGATCCGGACGGCCGCATTCCGGTTTTCCGGAAAACCGGAATGCGCGCGCCCGTCTCGATTAGGAAAATCCAGAGAAATCAACAGGCTGAGCCTGATCGAGCAGCTGGCATCGACCTTGCGAAGTAAACGCCCAAGGCCGCCTCGGCCTCACTACTACAGCAAGGAGACATTCGATGACCCACGCAATCCACCTCCCTCGGATCCACTGAGGCCATCGCTTGTTGCGGCACGGCAGCCGCGCGGGCGAGGCTCCCCCTGGCTTTCGTCCGCGCGCGTGACGCCGGCCTGCTTCGACTCACCTTCTCTCTTCTCTGGAACCATCGTGAAGAAACCGTTCTATAAAGTGCTCTACGTGCAGGTGATCTTCGCCATCGTCGTCGGCGTGATCCTCGGTCACTACTACCCGTCGCTCGCCGTCGACATGAAACCGCTCGGCGACGGCTTCATCAAGCTGATCAAGATGGTGATCGGCCCGATCATCTTCTGTACCGTCGTGACGGGCATCGCCGGCATGCAGGACATGAAGAAGGTGGGACGCGTCGGCGGCAAGGCGCTCCTTTATTTCGAGATCGTGTCGACGTTCGCGCTCGTGCTCGGTCTCGCGGCGACGCACATCCTGCGTCCGGGCGTCGGCTTCAACATCGATCCGGCGACGCTCAGCGGCAAGGAAATCGCGTCGTACGCGGCGAAGGCGCACGGCCAGTCGACCGTCGACTTCCTGATGCACATCATCCCGAACACGATGATCGACGCGTTCGCGCAGGGCGAGATCCTGCAGATCCTGCTGATCGCGCTGCTGTTCGGCAGCGTGCTCGCGCATCTCGGCGATCGCGGCAAGGTCGTCACGGACTTCATCGACGGCATCACGCGCGTGCTGTTCGGCATCGTGCACATCGTCACGAAGCTCGCGCCGATCGGCGCGTTCGGCGCGATGGCGTTCACGATCGGCAAGTACGGCGTCGGCTCGCTCGTGCCGCTGCTCAAGCTGATCGGCACGTTCTACCTGACGTCGATCGTGTTCGTGCTCGTCGTGCTCGGCGCGATCGCGCGCTTCACGGGCTTCAGCATCATCCGCTTCGTCGGCTACATCAAGGAAGAGCTCCTGATCGTGCTCGGCACGAGCTCGTCGGAGGCGGCGCTGCCGCAGTTGATGGAAAAGCTCGAGAAGGCCGGCTGCTCGCGCTCGGTCGTCGGCCTCGTCGTGCCGACCGGCTATTCGTTCAACCTGGACGGCACCAACATCTACATGACGATGGCCGTGCTGTTCATCGCGCAGGCGACCAACATCGAGCTCACGTGGATGCAGCAGCTCACGCTGCTCGCGGTCGCGATGCTGACGTCGAAGGGCGCGAGCGGCGTGACGGGCGCGGGCTTCATCACGCTCGCCGCGACGCTCGCCGTCGTGCCGACCATTCCGCTGTCCGGCATGGTGCTGATCCTCGGCATCGACCGCTTCATGAGCGAATGCCGCGCGCTGACCAACATCGTCGGCAACGGCGTCGCGACGGTCGTCGTCTCCGCGTGGGAGAAGGAGCTCGATCGCAAGAAGCTGCGCGCCGCGCTCACGGGCGGCGGCGAAGTCGCAGCGGGTGAAGCCGCACGGGTCTGACGATGGGCGGAAGCACGGCGGGGCGCGCAGCGGCGCCCGCGCCGGGCGGGGCCGAACCGGGCGCGTCGAGGCGCGCGCCGTTCGGCCCCGCGGTCTTTCCGAGCGGGGGCTATGCCACAATAGACGATCCTGATAGTCCGGAAGCCGTCACCGTGAAGCGCCGCCTGCTCGTCCTTCTCGCGCTCGCCGCGATGCTCGCGGTGGCCTGCGCGCTCACGTGGACCATCACGTGGCAGCGCGGCGTCGCCGATCTGCGGAACAGCGCGGCGGCGCGCGTCGACCGCACCGCCAACGCGCTGAAAAGCACGCTCGACCGCTACGAATCGCTGCCGTACCTGCTGGGCGGCCACCCGTTCGTGCAGAACGTCCTCGCCGCGCCCGGCGATCGCCGCTACGTGAATCGCGCGAATCTGTATCTCGAGGACATGAACCGCCACGCGCACGCGACGGCGACCTACGTGATCACGGCGGACGGGCTGTGCGTCGCGGCCAGCAACTGGCGCGGCCCGGACAGCTTCACCGGCATCGGCTACCGGTTCCGCCCGTACTTCATCGACGCGGTGAAGGGCGGCACCGGCCGTTTCTTCGGGATCGGCACGATCTCGCGCGATCCCGGCTACTACATCTCGCAGCCCGTGCGGCGCGACGGCAAGATCATCGGCGTCGCGGTCGTGAAGCTCAATCTCGAATGGTTCCAGGGCGCGGACGCGTCGGAGCCGCTCGTCGTCGCCGACGATCACGGCGTCATCTTCCTGTCGTCGGTGCCCGAATGGAAGTACCACACGCTCAGGCCGCTGCCGGGGCCGATCGCGACGTCGATCCACGAGACGCGTCAATACGCGCAATATCCGGTGACGCCGCTTCCGCTGCGCGTCGAGCGCGTGCTCGGCTCGGACGCGCAGATCGTCCGGATGGGCGCGGGGCGGCGCGCGCCGCGCTATCTCGCGACGCGCCGCCTGCTCGGCGAGCCCGACTGGCAGCTCGTCACGCTCGCGCGGATCGAGCCCGTCGACGCCGACGCGCGCAACGCGACGATCGTCACCGCGTTCGGCTTCGTGTCGCTCAGCCTGCTCGGCTTCTACTGGCGCACGCGGCGCGCGCGCGTGAAGGAGATGCTCCGCAGCCGCGTGCTGCTGCAAAGCGCGTATGCGGAATTGAACCGGCGCGTCGAGGAGCGCACGGCCGATCTGTCGCAGGCGAATGCGCGGCTCAAGAAGGAAGTCGGCGAGCGGTTTCGCGCGGAGCAGGAACTGCGCGCCGCGCACGACGAGCTCGTCCAGGCGAGCAAGCTCGCCGCGCTCGGCCAGATGGCGGCCGGCATCACGCACGAGCTGAACCAGCCGCTCGCCGCGCTGCGCAGCTTCTCCGACAACACGCGCGTGCTGCTCGACCGCGGCGATCAGGCGGCCGCGCGCGAGAATCTCGAGGCGATCGCGGCGCTCACCGAGCGGATGGGCAAGATCACCAATCAGTTGAAGCTGTTCGTCGGGCGCGCGAAGCCGCGCAACGAGCAGGCGCATGTCGCGCGCGCGCTGCGCAACGTGCTCGCGCTGCTGAAGGAGCGCATGAAGGGCGTCGAGCTCGGGCTCGTGCTGCGCGACGAGACGCGCGATTCCGTCGAAACCGTGCGCTTCGATCCGTCGCTCGACTATCCGCCGCTCGTCGCGCGCTGCGAGGATCTGCGGCTCGAGCAGGTGCTCATCAACCTGCTCGGCAACGCGCTCGACGCGGTCGCGGCGGTCGCCGCGCCGCGCATCGACGTGACCATCGGCGCGACGGCCGCGACGCTGTCGATCGTCGTGCGCGACAATGGCCCGGGGATTGCGCCGGAATCGCTCGCACGGCTGTTCGAGCCGTTCTTCACGACGAAGGAAATGGGGCGCGGGCTCGGGCTCGGCCTCGCGATCTCGTCGTCGATCGCGCGCGACGCGGGCGGCTCGCTCACCGCGCGCAACGCGCCGGCGGGCGGCGCGGAGTTCGTCTTGACGCTGCGCCGCGCGCGCACGCATCATCCGGACACTTCCGCCGCGAGCTGAACGCGCGTCCGCGCTCGGCCCGCACAGCATCATTGGGTGACAGAAGATGGCGAACCGCCTGCAAGTGATCTACATCGAAGACGACGAGCTCGTGCGCCGCGCGAGCGTGCAGAGCCTGCAGCTCGCGGGCTTCGACGTCGTCGGGTTCGGTTCGGTCGAGGCGGCCGAGAAGGCGATCGTCGGCGATGCGGCCGGCGTGATCGTGTCGGACATCCGCCTGCCCGGCGCGAGCGGGCTCGACCTGCTCGCGCAGTGCCGCGAACGCACGCCCGACGTGCCCGTCGTGCTCGTCACCGGGCACGGCGACATCTCGATGGCCGTGCAGGCGATGCGCGACGGCGCATACGACTTCATCGAGAAGCCGTTCGCGGCCGAGCGCCTGACCGAGACGGTGCGGCGCGCGCTCGAGCGGCGCGCGCTCGTGCTCGAGAACCACGCGCTGCGGCGCGAGCTCGCGGGGCAGGGCGTCGTCGCGCCGCGGATCATCGGCCGAAGTCCCGCGATCGAGCAGGTCCGGCGGCTGATCGCGAACGTCGCGCCGACCGACGCGTCGGTCCTCATCAACGGCGACACCGGCGCGGGCAAGGAGCTGATCGCACGCAGTCTGCACGAACTGTCGCCGCGCCGCGACAAGCCGTTCATCGCGGTCAACTGCGGCGCGCTGCCGGAGCCGATGTTCGAATCCGAAATGTTCGGCTACGAGCCGGGCGCGTTCACCGGCGCGGCAAAACGTCGCATCGGCAAGCTCGAGTACGCGTCGGGCGGCACGCTGTTCCTCGACGAAATCGAGAGCATGCCGCTCGCACTGCAGGTGAAGCTGCTGCGCGTGCTGCAGGACGGCGTGCTCGAACGGCTCGGCTCGAACCAGCCGATCCGCGTGAACTGCCGCGTGGTCGCGGCGGCGAAGGGCGACATGAGCGAGCACGTCGCGGCCGGGACGTTCCGGCGCGATCTGCTGTATCGGCTGAACGTCGTAACGATCGCGCTGCCGCCGCTCGCCGAGCGCCGCGAGGACATCGTGCCGCTCTTCGAGCACTTCATGCTCGATGCGGCGGTTCGCTACGGGCGCCCCGCGCCGCTTCTCACCGATCGCCAGCGCGCGAGCCTGATGCAGCGCGACTGGCCGGGCAACGTGCGCGAGCTGCGCAACGCGGCCGATCGCTTCGTGCTCGGCGTGACGGAAGGCATTGTCGGAGACGCGGGGACGGACGCGGAACAGGACGCCGAGCAGTCGCTCAAGGAGCGCGTCGAGCAGTTCGAGCGCGCGGTGATCGCCGAGACGCTGAACCGCACGGGCGGCGCGGTCGCGACGACGGCCGACAAGCTGCACGTCGGCAAGGCGACGCTCTACGAGAAGATGAAGCGTTACGGGCTGTCGGCGAAAGGAGAAACGGACCGCTGAAGCGGGCGCGGCCCGTGTCGAGCGATCCGTCGGAGCCGGAGGGCGGCGGCGCGCCGTGCGGCGCGGCCGGAGGGCTTACGCGCTCGTGCCGAGCGCCTTCTGCAGCAGCTGATCGAGCTCCGCGAACTGCGGCGCGCCGACGTAGCGCTTCAGGATCTTGCCGTCCTTGCCGATCACGAACGTCGTCGGCGTCAGCTGGACGTTGCCGAACTGCTTCGCGACGCTGCCGTCGTCGAGCGCGACCTTGAACGGCAGTTGGCGCGTCTGCGCGTAGTTCGCGACGTACATCGGCGGATCGTAGTTCATCGCGACCGCGACGAACTCGAGCCCCTGGCCCTTGAAGCGGTTGTACGTGTCGACCATCTGCGGCATTTCCTGCATGCAGGTCGCGCAGCTCGTCGCCCAGAAGTTGACGAGGTAGACCTTGCCCTTCAGATCGGCGGCGGTCGAGATCTTCTGGCCGGACAACAGCGTGAACGTCGCTTCGGGCGCGCTCGACTTGCCGTTGAACGCGAAATAGCCGGCGAAGGCGATCGCGACGGCGGCGACGGCGATCGCCACGTAGCGCAACGGGCCGGCGCGGCGGCCGGTGGGGGCGGGAGCGGGACTCATCTGCTGGACCTCTGGAATGCGGGCGACGCCACGCGGGCGGCGCGCCCAAGCGGTGCGAACGGCGCTCATTGTACCGTCAATCGGGCGCGCGCACCGGCGCCGCGCGGACGCGCCGACCGGCGATAATGCGGCTTCGTTTACCGTCCATTGCAACCCGTTCCTTTCATGATTCGTGCCGGTCTTCGCTACGCGCGTCTGCTTCGTTTGCTTCGTCTGGTCGGCCTGCTTGGCCTGGTCGGTCCACGTGGGCCGATGGGTCCATCGGGCCGGTCGGCTTCGCTCCATCCGTCGGAGCCGTTGCGCGCGTTCGTCGCATCTTTTGCCGCCCGTGCGCGCCGCGCGGCCGTCGTGTTCGGCGCGCTCGCGTCGCTTGCCGCCTGCTCGCCCGCTTACGACTGGCGCACGCTGCACAACGACGCCGGCTACACGATCGACCTGCCGGCGAAGCCGACCGTCGAAGAGCACCCGGTCGCGATCGGCGGCGTATCGATGAAGATGCGGATGCAGGCGGCGCACGTCGGCGGCGCGGTGTTCGCCGTCGGCACGGTCATGCTGCCCGACGACCGCGACGCGACCCAGCATGCAGTGCTCGACTACCTGCGCGCCGGTTTGGCGCGCAACCTGCGTGCGCAGCCGGCCGAGCAGGCGGTGCTCGTGCCGCTCGCGGCGGGCGGCCAGACGGCGGGCGTCGAGCTGCGGATGAGCGGCGCGCCTGGTGGCGCGTCGGGCGGGGCGCTCGGTGCGGCGCCGGAATCGGTCTCATCCGACGCGGGCGCGTCGAAGACGGTGATCGCGCGGCTCGTCGCGCACGGCCGGCACGTGTACGAGGTAATCGTGATCTCCGACGCGCCGCTCGCCGCCGATCCGCTCGAACAATTTTTCGGCTCGTTGAAACTCGACTGATCGAGCCATGCGGGACGCCTAAGAGCCGATTCCAAACTGAAAGTTCCTTCGCAAGAAAGGGCGCTAATCGCCGGATTTTGCGGGATTTTTTCGACTATCCACAGAGGCTGTGGATAACTTTGTTGAAAACTTTGCGGGGCCTTCTGCAAAGGCACGCCAGAGGGCCTTTCAGTTAGATTGCCTCGAATCTTTGCACCTGCAAAAAATCAATAAAATCAATGCATTGCGAAAGAGGTTTCAAGTAATGGCTGGGACGTGCGAAAGTTGGGTCGGATTCGCCTCATTGTGCATAAGTCAAGTCTTGACAGCCATTTTTTTGCCGTACGGGCGACGACGGGCAAGCCCGAATGCCCTGTGGAGCCTGGTCGCGGACGATGTGGCGCGTTTTTTTTCGAAGTTTGCCGGCGGTTCCACGGTGCGTGTTTTCCGGGAGTCGCCCGTTTGCCGCGCGGGCGGGTTGGCGGCCACGGCGTGCGCTTGCGCATTGACGCCGAAGGCCCGCGCGGACGCAGCGCTCTCGTGCCGACCGAACGAGCGCAAAGCGCCGGGGCATAGTCGAACGAGCGGTGTCTGCGCCGAGTGCGCTCAAGCGCCAAATCGTGCGGCTATCCGACGCAAGACGTTCCATCGAACACGCCGTTATCCGTCACGCTGTTCGCCAGCGGCCGTTCGGCGTCTCCGCCGCGCGGCCGCTCGTGCTGCGCGAGCGCGGCGTCCACGGCGCCATGGACCGCCGGCGGGTCGTCGAGCAGGTAAAAATGCCCGCCGTCGAACGTCCGAAGCTCGATCGGCCGCGTCGAGGCGCGCTGCCAGTCGCGCAGCCCTTCCGGGGACAGCACCGCATCCTGCCGGCCCGCGAAGACCGTGACGGGCACGGGCAGCGGCGTCGGCGACGCGAGCGGGAAGAATGCCTCGACGATCCGGAAGTCGGCTTTCGCGAGCGTCAACAGCATCGCCCGCAGTTCGTCGTGTGCGAAGACTTCGGGCGGCGTGCCGCCGAGCGACGCGAGATAATCGACGATCGCCGCGTCGGTGCGCTGATGAACCGGAAACGCGCGCCGCCGCGACGCCGCGAACGGCGAGTCGGCGCCCGACACGCCGAGCCAGCGCGGCGGACGCCCGAGCTGCGTCATGTCGTGCGCGAAGCAATACGCGACGAGCGCACCCATGCTGTGGCCGAAGATCGCATAGTCGGAAGGGAGCTCGGGAGCGAGCTCGCGCAGGTAGTCGCGCAGTTGCGGCAGCGTATCGATCGCGGGGCGGTTGAGATTCCTGCCGCGGCCCGGCAGTTCGACGAGCCAGGCCTCGATATGCGCGGGAAACGCGGTCGCCCATTTGTAGTAGTTCGTTGCCGAGCCGCACGCGTGATGGAACATCAGCAGCCGGTGCCGCGCGTGTTCGCGCCTGTCGGGAATGGTGAGGGTGCCGGGCAGCAAGGCCATGCGCGATCGCTCCAGTCGGGGAAGGCAAATCTTGGGCGGTTCGACGCCGCCGCAAACGTGCGGCGCGCGGGACGATGACGCCATTGAAAACGTGCGGCGTTATTGTCCCTACTATATTACGATTTGCCTGCCGTCTTCGTTTCGCGATTGCGGCGTTTCATTGCGTCATCGACGTCCACCGTCGCGCGTTGCGTGTCCGCATCTCCACGCCGGGCATCGCGTGGCAGCAGGCAACGATCGTGAAACGGCATCGGATCGCGTTCGTGCGCTTGCGTCAGGTGCTCGCCGCGCGGCTTGCCGCGACCTTTGGCCGGGCGCGGGGGCGTCGATCATGCTGTCGCTGTCGCCGACGGCGAGACCGGCGTGCCGCCCGTTGTCTTCGTACTCCACCTCGCTCGGGTAAAGCGATCATGACGATCACCGTTCGCACTGCCGCCGCCGCCGACCGGCCGGCGTTGCGCCGAATCTTTCTGCAAACGCGCCGCGACACGTTCGACTGGCTGTCGGCCGATGGTTTCGCGCTGGAGGATTTCGACGAACACACGCGAGGCGAAGCGGTGCTCGTCGCCGAAGCGGAGGGTTCGGGCATCGTCGGCTTCATCTCGGTGTGGGAGCCGGAGCGCTTCATTCATCATCTGTACGTCGCAGCATCGCGGCTGCGTGAAGGAATCGGCAGCGCGTTGCTGCGTGCGCTGCCCGGCTGGCCCGCCGCGCGCTATCGGCTCAAGTGTCTGACGCTGAACGAACGGGCGCTCGCGTTCTACCGCGCGCATCGGTTCGTCGAGATCGACTCGGGCGTGTCCGGCGATGGCGAGTATCTGCTGCTGGAATCGCGTGAAGCGAGCGGCCGATGACGCTCCGTTCGCGTATCGCGAGCGTCGGGCGCTCCCGTGTGGCGCGTTCGGTATCGCGCCGCCTGCCGTGCCGCTGCGCTCGCTGCACAAGCGTGTGTCGCCGTTCGGGATCGGGGATACGCGGCGCGCTTCGATCTGTCTGCCATCTCGCTCGAATCATCTTTCAAGCTGGTGGCCGGCTGCGTCGGCCGCCTTCGTCTTTATCCCGAACGGTGGTTGCCGGCGAGCATTGCCGATGGCGCGTCGGCGCACGGCTTCGACGACAAGCCGATGATTCGACTCGCACAGCGCCTCGCGCCTCGCCGCCCCGCCCCGGGTTGCGCGACGCCTCGCATCTGCCCGTTCGTCGGCCGGATCAGGCGCAAGGGCATGCGATCGGCTCCCATTCAGGCCGGCGAGAATATCCGCCGATACCGGATCGCCTCGGCGATCTGCCCCGCGCTCGGCGCGTCGTCGCCCGCCAGATCCGCGATCGTCCGCGCGACCTTCAGCACCCGGTAGTACGCGCGCGCCGACCAGCGGAACCGCTCGCCCGCCTCGCGCAACAAGGCTTCGCCCGCGCCGTCCGGGCGGCAGAATGCGTCGGTTTCGCGGCCCGTCAGCATGTGGTTCGTCTTGCGTTGCCGTGCGAATTGCCGCTCGCGCGCACGGGCGACGCGTTCGGCGACGGCCGCGCTCGACTCGCCCGCTGTCGCCGGCCGCTCGGCCAGCTCGGCGGGCGTGAGCGCGGGAATCTCGATCTGGATGTCGATCCGGTCGAGGAGCGGCCCGGACAGCTTGCGCAGATAGCGCGCGGCGATGTCGGGCGAGCAGCGGCAGCGGCCGCCGGGATCGCCGCGCCAGCCGCACGGGCACGGATTCATCGCGGCGATCAACTGGCACGCGGCCGGGAAATCGGCTTGCAGCGCGGCGCGCGAGATCGTGATGCGGCCCGCTTCGAGCGGCTCGCGCAGCGTCTCGAGCACGTGCCGGTCGAATTCGGGCAGCTCGTCGAGAAACAGCACGCCGAAGTGCGCGAGCGTGATTTCGCCGGGCTGCGGCGGATTGCGGCCGCCGACGAGCGCGGCCGAACTCGACGAGTGATGCGGCGCGCGAAACGGCCGCCGCCGCCATTGAGCGGGCGCGAAGCCCGCGCGGCTCGACGACAGGATCGCGGCCGACGTCAGCGCCTCGTCGTCGGTGAGCGGCGGCAAGAGGCCCGGCAGGCGCGCGGCGAGCATCGACTTGCCCGCGCCCGGCGGCCCGATCATCAGCATGTGGTGGCCGCCCGCCGCCGCGACTTCGAGCGCGCGCTTCGCGCCCGTCTGGCCGATCACGTCGGCGAGGTCGGGCGCGGACGCGGCGGGCAGATCGTCGAGGCGGGGCGCGGCAACCGGCGCGAGCCGCCCGTCCGGCGCGTCGGCGAGATGCGCGCACAACGCCGGCAGGTCGGCCGCGCCGTACACGGTCACGCCCGGCACGAGCGCCGCTTCGCCCGCGCTCGGCAGCGGCAGATAGAGCTCGGGCGCGACGGCGGGTAAAGGCGCGGGCTCGGCCGAGCCGGTTTCGTCCGCCTGCTGCCCGCGCGCGGCGCCGCACGCCATCGCGAACGCGCCGCGCATCGGCCGCAGCGCGCCCGTCAACGACAGCTCGCCCGCGAACTCGCGGCCGTCGAGCGCGTCCGCCGGGAGCTGGCCGCTCGCCGCGAGGATGCCGAGCGCGATCGGCAGGTCGAAGCGTCCGGACTCCTTCGGCAGGTCGGCGGGGGCGAGGTTGACGGTGATGCGCCGCACGGGGAACTCGAAGCCGCAGTTCTGCAGCGCGGCGCGCACGCGCTCGCGGCTTTCGCGGACTTCGAGATCGGGCAGGCCGACGATCGAGAACGACGGCAACCCGTTGGCGAGGTGGACTTCGACGGTGACTTCCGGCGCGCGGCCGGCAGCGGGCGCGCGGCTGCGCACCACGGCAAGCGACATGATTCGACTCCGCGTGGACCGGACCGGGCGGCGCGGATTGCGCCGCCCGTGGCGTCCGGATGATGGTTTCGATGCGCGCTTGGCCGGCGTGGCGCGAGCTGCTGGGATGAACCGCTCAGCGAATGCGAGCGGCGGCGACCGTCACGATTGGACGTCGGCCAGTTTCTGTTCGAGCTCGGCGACGCGCTTTTCGAGCTCCTCGAGCCGCGCGCGGGTGCGTGCGAGCACTTGCGCCTGCGTGTCGAATTCCTCGCGGGTGACGAGATCGAGCTTCGAGAAGCCTTGCGTGAGCATTGCCTTCACGTTGCGCTCGACATCCTTGGCCGGCGAGTTTTTCAGCAGATCGCCGATGCGCGATTGCAGGTCGTTGAAAACGTCGCTGGGTTGCTTCATGGTGTTCCCCTTCCAGATGCACAAAATTTGTGCAATTGCCATTGCAGTCGTGCCCACGAATTGCGCATGACCGGAATTGGTGCGCTCGCAGGCCCGTTTTCCGGGCATTCGACCGCGAGAAGCCGCGTTCGCCGTGCGCCGGACGTGCGTGCACTCTAGCAACCTTCCTTTCAGCGCGCCAGCGAACCGGGCCCGCGTTGGCCGTTCGGCCAAGGCGCGCTTGCTTTCGCGCAAGCGTGTGTCCATGGCGGAAATCTGCCTGAAAGCCTTTCGAGACCTGCATGAGCCGACATGGCATGCGAGTTGCTGTAGATGTTCCGCTACACATTGCAGCAGTGATGGGACAACCACCATAGCGAGAGGACTTCATGAAACTGATTACCGCAATCATCAAGCCGTTCAAGCTCGATGAGACGCGCGAGGCGCTCTCGGCGCTCGGCGTCTCGGGCATCACGGTGACGGAGGTCAAGGGGTTCGGCCGCCAGAAAGGGCACACCGAGCTGTACCGGGGTGCCGAGTATGTCGTCGATTTCCTTCCTAAGATGAAGATCGAGGCCGCAGTGTCGGACGATCTCGTCGACCAGGCCGTCGAGGCGATCGAGCGCGCGGCGCGGACGGGGAAGATCGGCGACGGCAAGATCTTCGTCACGTCGATCGAGCAGGTGATTCGGATCCGTACTGGGGAGACGGGCGCTGACGCCCTGTAACAAGAGACACGAGCGATAAGAGGAAAACCAAGATGCGCAAAATCATGATGTCCCTGTTGATGGCCGGCTCGCTGCTTGCGGGCGGCATCGGCGCCGCGATGGCCGACGACGCGTCGTCGGCACCCGCCGCCGCATCGGCCGCCGCCGCTTCCGACGCGTCGGCTAGCGCCGCCGCCGCGTCCGCGCCGGCCGCTTCGGCACCTGCCGCGTCGGCGCCCGCCGACGCATCCGCGGCCGCATCGGCCGCCGCACCGGCTTCGGCTGCCGCCGCACCTGCCGCACCGACCGCGCCGTTCTCGGTCGATTCGTCGAAGATCAACTCGGGCGACACCGCGTGGATGCTGACGTCGACCGCCCTCGTGCTGTTCATGACGATCCCGGGCCTCGCGCTGTTCTACGGCGGCATGGTCCGCAAGAAGAACGTGCTCGCGACCGTGATGCAGAGCTTCGCGATCACGGCGCTCATCACGGTCCTGTGGACGGTGGTCGGCTACAGCCTCGCGTTCACGCCGGGCAGCGGCTTCATCGGCGGCTTCTCGCGCGTGTTCCTGTCCGGGATGAACTACATCCACGGCGACAAGGCGACGACGCTCACCGTCAGCCACCTCGCGCCGACGATCCCGGAGACCGTCTACTTCGTCTATCAGATGACGTTCGCGATCATCACGCCGGCTCTCATCTGCGGCGCGTTCGCCGACCGGATGAAGTTCTCGGCGATGCTCGTGTTCATGACGCTCTGGTCGCTGATCGTCTATGTGCCGATCGCGCACATGGTGTGGGAACCGACCGGCTGGCTGTCGGCCGACGGCGTGCTCGATTTCGCGGGCGGCACCGTCGTGCACATCAACGCTGGCATCGCGGGCCTGATGTCGTGCCTCGTGCTCGGCAAGCGCGTCGGCTACGGCCGTGAAGCGATGGCGCCGCACAACCTCGTGCTGACGCTGATCGGCGGCTCGATGCTGTGGGTGGGCTGGTTCGGCTTCAACGCGGGTTCCGCGGTCGCGGCCGACGGCCGCGCCGGCTTCGCGATGCTGACGACGCAAGTCGCGACCGCGTGCGCCGCGCTCGGCTGGATGTTCGCCGAGTGGATCGCGAAGGGCAAGCCTTCGGTGCTCGGCATCGTGTCGGGCGCCGTCGCGGGCCTCGTCGCGATCACGCCGGCCGCCGGTTTCGTCGGTGTCGCGGGCGCGCTCGTGATCGGCATCGCCGCGGGCGTCGTCTGCTTCTGGTCGGCGACGTGGCTCAAGTCGAAGCTCGGCTACGACGATTCGCTCGACGCGTTCGGCGTGCACGGCGTGGGCGGTATCCTCGGCGCGCTGCTGACGGGCGTGTTCGCGGTGAAGGACATCGGCGGCGCCGACGGCAGCCTGTTGCTGCAAGCGAAGGGCGTGCTGATCACGCTCGTCTACAGCGGCATCGTCAGCTTCGTGCTGCTGAAGGTCATCGACCTCGTGATCGGCCTGCGCGTGACGGAAGAAGAGGAACGCGAAGGCCTCGACGTGATCCTGCATGGCGAGCACGTCGAATAATCGGATTCATCCCCGATCCCGGGACGGCGAAGCGCATGCATGCTTCGCCGCCCGCCGGAATGAGCGCAGCGACTTCGACCCGCCTTTCAGGCGGGTCTTTTTTCGTCATTCGATTCGTCGTTTCTTCGCGTCGGCGCCGCGCGCCGGGCGTCGCATGCCGGCTCCTGCCGACTCCGACGCCCGCCCCGGCGCGGGCCGGATTCGTTGACCCTTCAGGCTATCGGGTCAATAGCGACAAACATTCGGTAAATCCTTGCGATTGCGGGAACAATCCCCAAATGCGACGGGCAATTGCTCTACAATCTTTTTTCTCCCGTCCGCGAGTTACACATGGTTCCCCATCTCGTTACGGCGTTAAACGGCCCGCTGCTCGAGCTCGAGCGGAAGATCCTCGACGCCACGCCTGCGATCGAACGCTGGTTCAGGCTCGAATGGCAGGAACACACGCCGCCGTTCTATTGTTCGGTCGATCTGCGCAACGCTGGCTTCAAGCTCGCGCCCGTCGACGCGAATCTGTTTCCTGGCGCGTTCAACAACCTGCCGCCCGAAGTGCTGCCGCTCGCCGTGCAGGCGGCGATGGCCGCGATCGAGAAGATCTGCCCGGACGCGAAGAATCTGCTCGTGATCCCCGAGCTGCCGACGCGCAACGCGTTCTATCTCGAGAACGTCGCGCGCCTCGCCACGATCATGCGTCAGGCGGGGCTGAACGTGCGCTTCGGCTCGCTCGATCCGAGCATCTCCGACGTCACGCCGATCACGCTCGCCGACGGCCAGAAGATCGTGCTCGAGCCGCTCGAGCGCACGCCGCGCCGGCTCGGCCTCAAGAACTTCGATCCGTGCTCGATCCTGCTCAACAACGATCTGTCGGCGGGCATCCCGAGCGTGCTCGAGAACCTGCACGAGCAGTATCTGCTGCCGCCGCTGCATGCCGGCTGGGCGGTGCGCCGCAAGTCGACGCACTTTTCCTGCTATGACGACGTCGCGAAGAAGTTCGCGAAGATGGTCGGCGTCGATCCGTGGATGCTCAATCCGTATTTCGCGCACGTCGAAGGCGTCGACTGGCACGAGGGCGACGGCGGCGAAGCGCTCGCCGACGCGATCGACGCGGTGCTCAAGAAGATCGCGCGCAAGTATCGCGAATACGGGATCGGCGAGAAGCCGTACGTCGTCGTGAAGGCGGATGCGGGCACGGCGGGGCGCGGCGTGATGACCGTGCACGACGCGTCCGAGATCGGCCGGATGACGAAGCACGAGCGCGCGCAGATGGCCGAATCGAAGGCGGGCGTGCCGGTGCGCGACGTGATCGTGCAGGAAGGCGTCTACACGTTCGAGCGGATCGGCGACGAAGTGGCCGAGCCCGTCGTCTACATGATCGACCGCTACGTGGTGGGCGGGTTCTACCGCACACACGGCGCGCGCGAACGCGACCAGAATCTGAACGCGCCCGGCATGCACTACGTGCCGCTCGGCTTCGAGCACACGGCGCTGCCGGACACGCACGCGAAGCCCGGCGCGGCGCCGCCGAACCGCTTCTACATGTATGGCGTCGTCGCACGGCTCGGGCTGCTCGCGTCGTCGGTCGAGCTCGAGAAGACCGACCCGGAAGCGATCCAGGTGTGACGCATCCCTTTTAGCATCAGGACTCGCATGGACATTCTCTTTATCGCCGACCCGCTCGACCGCTTCAAGATCTACAAGGACTCGACCTACGCGATGATGGCCGAGGCGGCGCGGCGCGGGCATGCGGTGTACGCGTGCGAGCCGAACCAGCTTGCGTGGACGGTCGCGGGCGTCGAGGCCGACGTGCGCCGCGTGACGATCGTCGGCGACACGGCCGATCTGCATCGCGATCGCTGGTACGAGGCGCGCGCGCACGAGTCGCGCGCGCTGCCGTCGTTCGGCGCGATCCTGATGCGCAAGGATCCGCCGTTCGACATGGAGTACGTGACGTCGACATGGCTGCTCGAGCTCGCCGAGCGCGCGGGCGCGCGCGTGTTCAACAAGCCGCAGACGATCCGCGATCATTCCGAGAAGCTCGCGATCGGCGAGTTTGCGCAGTTCGTCTCGCCGTCGCTCGTCACGCGCGACGCCGCGCGGCTGCGCGCGTTCCACGCCGAGCACGGCGACGTGATCCTGAAGCCGCTCGACGGCATGGGCGGGATGGGCGTGTTCCGCGTGAAGCCGGACGGCATGAACCTGGGCTCGATCATCGAAATGCTGAGCCACGACGGTGCGCGCTCGGTGATGGTGCAGAAGTTCATCCCGGAGATCAAAGCCGGCGACAAGCGGATTCTGCTGATCGACGGCGAGCCGGTGCCGTATTCGCTCGCGCGGATTCCGCAGGGCAACGAGGTGCGCGGCAATCTCGCGGCGGGCGGCGTCGGCGTCGCGCAGCCGCTCACCGAGCGCGACCGCGAGATCGCGGCGACGCTCGGCCCGGTGCTCGCGGCGCGCGGCCTGCTGCTCGTCGGACTCGACGTGATCGGCGACTGGCTGACCGAGGTGAACGTCACGAGCCCGACTTGCTTTCGCGAAATCATGGAGCAGACTGGATACGACGTCGCCGGCATGTTCGTCGACGCATTGGAGTGCGCGGTCGGCTGACGCGCGCGACCCGGCGGCGGCTGCGCAGGCCCCCGCCGCCGGATCGGTTCGACCGGACAGGGAAGCCCGGCCGGACGGGTCCGACTGGCCTGCTACAATGCCCGCTCGCCCGGCACGGTTTTCCGTGCGTCAGGCCCGGCGGTCGGGCCGAACACGTTGCAAGGCTGACATGGCAGGCATTCTCATCATCGCGCACGCGCCGCTCGCTACCGCTTTGCGGGACTGCATCGCGCACATCTACGGCGGGTTGCCCGCGCGCATCGGCTGTATCGACGTGCAGGCGGACAATGATCCGGTCCAGGTCATGGCTTTCGCGCACGCGGAACTCGCGCGCCTGAAGGAAGAAAACGGCACGCTCGTGCTGACCGACATGTACGGCGCGACGCCCGCGAACATCGCGGGGCAGCTCGCGAAGATCGAAGGCGTCCGGGTGCTCGCAGGCGTCAATCTGCCGATGCTCGTGCGCGCGGTCTGCTACCGGACGACGCCGCTCGACACGCTCGTCGACAAGGCGCTCGCCGGCTCGACGAAGGGCATCCACGAGATCGCGGCCGGCACGCCGCCGCCACGGCCGAGCGCGCTCGGCTGCGGCGAGTGCGCGCCGATTCCGCCGGAGCCGAAAGCACAGACCCAGCCGCACTGAGCCGACGCCCCGATTCGCATCACCCCCGTGCGGCCGGTAGGCCGGCCGCAGTCCGTTTTGACCTCATCGGAACACCATGCTTCAACAAGAAACGACCATCGTGAACAAATTGGGGCTCCATGCGCGCGCGTCGGCCAAGCTCACGCAGCTCGCGGGCAATTTTCAGTCGGAAGTCTGGATGACGCGCAACGGTCGCCGGATCAACGCGAAGAGCATCATGGGCGTCATGATGCTCGCGGCGGGCATCGGCAGCACGGTGACGATCGAGACCGAAGGGCCGGACGAGCGGGAGGCGATGGACGCGCTCCTCAAATTGATTGCCGACAAATTCGGCGAAGGGCAGTAACGCCACGGCGGCATGCCGTTCCGCTATCCAGCGAGGATGCCGCGCAACGTCGCGGCATTTTTTTTGTCACGTGACATCGCGCAGCGATGCTGCACCGCACGCAGTCACGAGGGGCGTGCGGAATTTATAATCGACCGTCGGGGTCATAAGCGCATCGCAGCGGTGCGCCGCGGCTCACGTGATCAAGGAGGTGCGCGTGTCCTTCACGCTGCATGGGATTCCCGTTTCAAGAGGCATCGCGATCGGACGAGCATATCTGATCGCGCCGGCGGCGCTCGACGTCGCCCATTATCTGATCGAGGCCGAGCGGATCGAGGCCGAGATCGAGCGCTTCCGCGCGGCGCTCGAAGCGGTGCGCGGCGAGCTCGATGCGCTGCGCGCCGATTTGACCGACGAGACGCCGACCGAAGTCGCCGCGTTCATCGACGTGCACGCGATGATCCTCGGCGACGCGCTGCTCGTGCAGGAAACCATCGACCTCATCCGCGCGCGCCGCTACAACGTCGAATGGGCGCTGACCGAGCAGCTCGACGTGCTCGCCAGCCACTTCGACGACATCGAGGACGAATACCTGCGCGAGCGCAAGGCCGACATCGAGCAGGTCGTCGAGCGGGTGCTGAAGGCGCTCGCGGGCGCGCCGTCCGCCGCGCAGGCGCTCGACCGGGCCGCGGGCAACGGCCGCGACGAGATGATCGTCGTCGCGCACGACATCGCGCCCGCCGACATGATGCAGTTCAAGACGCAGTCGTTCCAGGCGTTCGTCACCGACTTGGGCGGACGCACGTCGCACACGGCGATCGTCGCGCGCAGCCTCGGCATTCCGGCCGCGGTCGGCGTCCAGCACGCGAGCGCGCTGATCCGCCAGGACGATCTCATCATCGTCGACGGCGACCAGGGGATCGTGATCGTCGATCCCGCGCCGATCGTGCTCGAGGAATACTCGTACCGGCAATCGGAAAAGGCGCTCGAGCAGCGCAAGCTGCAGCGGCTGAAGTTCTCGCCCGCGCAAACGCTCTGCGGCGCGAAGATCGATTTGCTCGCGAACATCGAGCTGCCCGACGACGCGAAGGCTGCCGTCGACGCGGGCGCGGTGGGCGTCGGCCTGTTCCGCTCGGAGTTCCTGTTCATGAGCAAGAACCGGATGCCGGAGGAAGAGGAGCAGTTCGCCGCGTACAAGCGCGCGGTCGAGCTGATGCGCGGGATGCCCGTCACGATCCGCACGATCGACGTCGGCGCGGACAAGCCGCTCGACACGCACGACGAAGGCTACGAGACCGCGCCGAACCCGGCGCTCGGCTTGCGCGCGATCCGCTGGAGCCTGTCGGAGCCGCAGATGTTCCTGACGCAGCTGCGCGCGATCCTGCGCGCGTCGGCGTTCGGCCAGGTCAAGATCCTGGTGCCGATGCTCGCGCACGCGCAGGAGATCGACCAGACGCTCGACCTCATCAGCGAGGCGAAGCGGCAGCTCGACGCGGCGGGGCTCGCGTACGATCCGAACGTGCGCGTCGGCGCGATGATCGAGATTCCGGCTGCGGCGATCGCACTGCCGCTGTTCTTGAAGCGCGTCGATTTCCTGTCGATCGGCACCAACGATCTGATCCAGTACACGCTCGCGATCGACCGCGCGGACAACGCGGTCGCGCATCTGTACGATCCGCTGCATCCGGCGGTGCTGCATCTGATCGCGTTCACGCTGCGCGAGGCGAAGCGCGCGGGCGTGCCGGTGTCGGTGTGCGGTGAGATGGCGGGCGATCCGGCGTTGACGCGCCTGCTGCTCGGCATGGGGCTCACCGAGTTCTCGATGCATCCGAGCCAGTTGCTCGTCGTGAAGCAGGAGATCCTGCGCGCGCATCTGAAGGCGCTCGAGAAGCCGACCGCGGACGTGCTCGCGGCGTTCGAGCCGGAGGAAGTGCAGGCGGCGCTCACGCGGCTCGCGAGCGCCGAGCCGCGGGCGGACGTCGCGGCTTGAGCGGGCGGCGCGTGTGCTTGGGCGCGCGCGTCGTCTGCGGATGCCGGGGCTGAAGTGTTCGCGCGCAATGGGGCGGCTCGCTCGTTGCGGGCCGCTCGAAAGCGCGATCGCGTGTCAAGTTTCTACGCCAACGCCAACGCCAACGCCAACGCCAACGCCAACGCCAACGGCCGCGCTCGCGGCGATGCGTCGCGCCGCCACGCCGTTCAATGCGATTCCCCCGCGCCGCACACCGGGCAATCCGGCTGTCGCGCGATCTTCATCGTGTTCCATTCCATCCGCAGCGAGTCGAGCATCATCAGCCTGCCGACGAGCGTCGTGCCGATTCCGCCGATCACGCGCAATGCCTCGGCTGCCTGCATCGCGCCGATGATGCCGACAGTCGGCGCGAACACGCCCATCGTCGAGCACGCGACTTCCTCGAACGGCTGATCTTCCGGAAACACGCACGCGTAGCACGGCGAGCCCGGATCGCGGAAGTCGAACGTGCTGATCTGCCCGTCGAAGCGCAGCGCCGCGCCCGACACGAGCGGCACGCGATGCGCGACGCACGCGCGGTTGATCGCGTGGCGCGTCGCGAAGTTGTCGGTGCAGTCGAGCACGACGCTCGCTTGCGGCGCGTGCGCGTTCAGCCATGCGTCGTCGACGCGCTCGGCGACCGCGTTCACCTTCACGTCGGGATTGAGCTGCGCGAGCGCGTCGCGCCCCGATTCGACCTTCTTGCGGCCGACCGACGCCGTCACGTGCAGGATCTGCCGCTGCAGGTTCGTGAGATCGACGGTATCGGCATCGACGAGCGTGATCGTGCCGACGCCCGCCGCCGCGAGATACATCGCCGCGGGCGACCCGAGCCCGCCCGCGCCGACGACGATCGCATGCGCGTCGAGAAAGCGCTGCTGCGCTTCGATGCCGATTTCTTCGACGAGGATGTGGCGGGAATAGCGGAGGAGTTGATCGTCGTTCATCGTGGGGCCGCGGGGCGGGGAAACGGTCTCGATATTATTCTAGGCGCGCAAAGAAAACGGGCCATCGCGGCGGCTTGCCGCGATGGCCCGTGCGTCGTGCCGCGCGCTTACTGCGGCTGCGGCGCCGACGCGGGCTTTGCTGCCGATGCGGGCTTGGCCGCCGACGCGGGCTTCGCGGCCGCCTTCGACGCGGCCTTCGGCGCCGACGCGCCAGCCGCCTTGTCGGCCGCGCCCTTCGCGCTTTCGGCGACGAGCATCTTCGACTGCTCGACCGGCTTGCCTTCGAGCTTGTTGAGCGCCTGCTGCATCATGAAATCGTCGGCGCCGCCGAATTCGATCGGCTTGCGTTCGCGATCCTTCTGACGCTGCTCGGGCGTCTTCTTGTCGTTCTGCTCTTCGAGGATGCGCAACTGCTCCATCCGGCGCTGCTCGCGGTCCTCGAGCTCCTTCTTCTCGTTCGGATCCTGCGTGTTCGCGAGGTGGTTCGTGTAGTCGACCTCGCGTGTGACGAGCACGTCGTCCGGATCGCCGTCCGCGAACTGGTCGACCGGAATGTCGGGCAGGATGCCCTTGTTCTGGATCGAGCGGCCGCTCGGCGTGTAGTAGTACGCGGTCGTCAGGCGCAGCGCGGTGTCCGCCGTCATCGGCCGGACCGTCTGCACCGAGCCCTTGCCGAACGTCGCCTTGCCCATGATGACCGCGCGATGCGCATCCTGCAGCGCGCCCGCGACGATCTCCGACGCCGACGCCGAATACGCGTTCGTCAGCACGACCATCGGCACGGTCTTGAAGGCGGGCGGCAGGCTCTTCAGCGGGTCGGAATCGAACGACGGCAGCCGGTAGTTCTCGTAGTTGTCGCGATAGATCTGCTTCGAATCGGGGATCTGGCCGTTCGTCGACACGACGACGGAATCCGGCGGCAGGAACGCGCCCGCGACGCCGACGGCGCTCTGCAGCAGGCCGCCGCCGTTGTTGCGCAGATCGAGGATCAGGCCCTTCAGGTTCGGCTGCTGGCGCGCGATGTCCTGCAGCTTCGCGGCGAGATCGGGCGTCGTGCGCTCCTGGAAGCTCGTGATGCGGATGTACGCGTAGCCCGGATCGAGCAGCTTCATCTTCACGCTCTGCACGCGGATCAACGCGCGCGTGACCGTGACGGGGAACGTGCGGTCGTCGCTCTTGCGGAAGATCGTCAGCGTGACCTTCGTGCCGGGTTCGCCGCGCATCTGCTTGACCGCCTTGTCGAGCGTCATGCCGCGCACCGGGCGATCGTTGATGCGGGTGATCAGGTCGCCCGGACGGATGCCGGCGCGGAACGCGGGCGTGTCTTCGATCGGCGAGATCACCTTGACGAGGCCGTCTTCCTGCGAGATTTCGATGCCGAGTCCGGCGAAGCGGCCCTTCGTCTGCTCCTGCAACTCCTGGTAATCGGTTTTGTCGAGATAGGACGAGTGCGGGTCGAGGCTCGACACCATGCCCTTGATCGCCGCGGTCAGCAGTTTCTTGTCATCGACGGGCTCGACGTATTCGCGCTTGATCTGCCCGAACACTTCGGCGAACAGGCGTAACTGGTCGAGCGGCAGCGGCGCGGCGGCCGTCGTGACGGCCTGCTGGGCCGACGCGGAGATTTGCAGCGTCGCGAAGACGCCGGTCGCGAGGCCCGCGGCAATCAGGCCGATGTTCTTCAATTTCATACGCATAGAGTCTGGTGCGATCGGAAAGCGCGTGGCTGTCGCGGGAGCAACGGGACGGTCATAGGACGGTCAAGTATAACTGTTCGTCCGGATGCCTTGTGGATTGGGGCGAAACGGGGAACGCCAGCAGGATTCCGACTGCGCCGCGCGAAACAGGTTCACGCGGCGCCGTGCCGGCGGGGCGGCGCGGGCGCGGACCCGCCGCCGCCCGCGCCCGCGCGGCCGTTACGCCGCGGTTGCCTTACCCTGCTGCGCGACGGCGGCCTGCGCCTTCGCGATCGCGTCCTGGTCGCCGAGGTAGTAGTGCCGGATGGGCCGCAGGCTCTCGTCGAGCTCGTAGACGAGCGGCACGCCGTTCGGGATGTTCAGGCCGACGATGTCCGCATCGGAGATGCCGTCGAGATACTTGATCAGCGCGCGCAGCGAATTGCCGTGCGCGGCGATCAGCACCTGCTTGCCGGCTTTCACCGCGGGCGCGATCGATTCGTTCCACAGCGGCAGCACGCGCGCGACCGTGTCCTTCAGGCATTCGGTGAGCGGCAACTGCTCGCGCGGCACCTTCGCGTAGCGCGGATCGGCGTACGGCGCGCGCTCGTCGGTCGGCTCGAGCGCCGGCGGCGGCGTGTCGTAGCTGCGGCGCCAGACCAGCACTTGCTCGTCGCCGTACTTCGCGGCCGTTTCCGCCTTGTTGAGGCCCGACAGCGCGCCGTAGTGGCGCTCGTTCAGCCGCCACGAGTGGACGACGGGCACGTACATCAGATCCATCTGGTCCTGCACGTGCCAGAGCGTGCGGATCGCGCGCTTCAGCACCGACGTGTACGCGATGTCGAACGCGTAGCCGGCTTCCTTCAGGAGCTGGCCGGCTTGCCGGGCTTCGCGGTTGCCTTGTTCGGTCAGGTCGACGTCGACCCAGCCGGTGAAGCGGTTTTCCTTGTTCCAGGTCGATTCGCCGTGGCGGATGAGAACGAGCTTGTACATAGATGCTTGCGGTCGGTAGTGAGGAAGCGGTAAGCGCGGATGCGGTCCCGGCTCGTGGGGCGACATCGCGTCAGACGGTTATTTTATAATGGCAAGATTGCCCTTTCCGATTTCTCTTTTTCGGCGGATTTTCCGTGACGTTCTTCACCGATTACACGAACCTCGCGCTCATCGCGATCCTGGTGGTTTCCGGCGGCCTCCTCGCATGGCCCGCGCTGCGGCGCGGAGGCGGCGGCCTGTCGGCCGCGGAGGCGACCCAACTGATCAACCGCCGCAACGCGATCGTCGTCGATCTGCGTCCGGCGGCCGAGTACGGCGCGGGCCATCTGCCGTCCGCGCGCTCCGTCGAGTTCGGCGAGCTGCAGGCGAAGGCCGGCCAGCTCGCAAAGAACAAGGGCACGCCCGTGCTGCTCGTGTGCCAGAACGGTCAGCAGTCGCAAAAGGCGCGCAAGATCGTCGAGGATGCGGGCTACCAGGACGTCCACGTGCTGCAGGGCGGCCTGAGCGCGTGGCAGCAAGCCGGCATGCCGGTCGTCAAATAAGGAGTGGCGAAGTGAACAAAGTGGTCATGTACAGCACGCAGGTGTGCCCGTATTGCATCCAGGCCGAGCGGCTGCTCAAGCTGCGCGGCGTCGAGCACGTTGAGAAAGTGCTGATCGACAAGGCGCCGGAGCGTCGCGCCGAAATGATGGAGCGCACCGGCCGCCGCACCGTGCCGCAGATCTACATCGGCGACACCCACGTCGGCGGCTACGACGACCTGTCGAAGCTCGACCGCGAAGGCGGCCTGAAGCCGCTCCTCGAAGCCGCCTGACCAGGGCGCCAAGCAACCGCTCCACCGCCGTCTTGCGGGCGGCGCGCGGTCCAAGCACGATCACACCGGGCGTGCCGGAGGGTTCCGGCCGCCACGAAATCATTTTTAGGGAGCCACCATGTCCGACGTCGAAAACCAACCGTTCTTCAACATCCAGCGCATCTACCTGAAGGATCTGTCGCTCGAGCAGCCGAATTCGCCTGCGATCTTCCTCGAGCAGGAGATGCCGGCCGTTGAAGTCGAAGTCGACGTGAAGGCCGAGCGCCTCGCCGACACCGTCTACGAGATCATCGTCGCGGGCACCGTCACCGCGAAGGTGCGCGAGAAGGTCGCGTTCCTCGTCGAGGCGAAGCAGGCAGGCATCTTCGACATCCGCAACATCCCGGCCGAGCAGATCGATCCGCTCTGCGGCATCGCATGTCCGACGATCCTGTTCCCGTACCTGCGCTCGAACATCGCCGATTCGATCACGCGCGCGGGCTTCCCGCCGATCCATCTCGCCGAGATCAACTTCCAGGCGCTCTACGAGCAGCGTCTCGCGGAAATCTCGCAGCAGCAGCAAGGCGGCGCGCCGAACGGCACGACGCTGAACTGAGCGCGAACGACGACCGGTGCTGAGCATGAAAGTCGCTGTTCTCGGCGCCGGCGCGTGGGGTACCGCGCTCGCGGCGCATCTCGCCGCACGGCACGACACGCTGCTCTGGGCGCGCGACGCCGCGCTCGTGGCGGAACTCGCGGCGCGGCGCGAGAACGTCCGCTACCTGGACGGCGTCGCGCTGCCGCCGGCGCTGCGCTACGAGGCCGATCTCGCGACGGCGGTGTCGCACGCGCAAGCGGACGACGCGCTTTGCGTGATCGCCGCGCCCGTGGCCGGGCTGCGTGCGCTGTGCCGCGCGATGCGCGATGCGGGCTGCGTGCCCGCGCACTTCGTCTGGGTCTGCAAGGGCTTCGAGGCGGACACGCGGCTGCTGCCGCATCAGATGGTCGGCGAAGCACTGCCGGATCACGCCAGCTATGGCGTGCTGTCCGGGCCGAGCTTCGCACGCGAAGTCGCGCAAGGGCTGCCCGTCGCGCTGACGGTCGCGAGCGCGTCGGCCGCGTGCCGCGAGCGCACGCTCGCCGCGTTCCATCACGGCGCGATGCGCATCTACACCGGTGACGATGTCGTCGGCGTCGAGGTCGGCGGCGCGGTGAAGAACGTGCTCGCGATCGCGACGGGCATCGCCGACGGCCTCGGCCTCGGGCTCAACGCGCGCGCGGCGCTCATCACGCGCGGGCTTGCGGAGATGTCGCGCCTGGGCGTCGCGCTCGGCGGCCGCGCGGAGACGTTCACCGGCCTCACGGGCCTGGGCGACCTGATTCTCACGGCGACGGGCGATCTGTCGCGCAACCGGACCGTCGGTTTGCAGCTCGCCGCCGGCCGTTCGCTCGACGACATTCTGGCCGCGCTCGGCCACGTGGCCGAAGGCGTGCGGTGCGCGCACGCGGTGCTGTCGCTCGCGCGCGAGCGCGGGGTCGACATGCCGATCACCGAAGCGGTGTGCGCGGTGCTGTTCGAAGGCGTCGCGCCGCGCGACGCGGTGAGCGGCCTGCTGCGCCGGGACGCGAAGGCCGAATAGGCTCCGGCGAGCCAAATCGAACCAAATCAGGCAATCGAAACCGGGCGCGCGGCATTGCGCGCCCGGTTTCGTGCGTCTGTGCGCACGGGCCGAGCGAGCGTACGCTGTGCGTATCGCGATCAACTCGATGGAGGACGTCATGCCGAACATCGGTTCGACGTCGGTCGAGGCGCGCGTCGTCGACATCACGACGCTCGCGCTCGACGCGATCGTCAATGCGGCCAACGAGTCGCTGCTGGGCGGCGGCGGCGTGGACGGCGCGATTCATCGCGCGGCGGGGCCCGAACTCGTCAAGGCGTGCGCGACGCTCGGCGGCTGCGTGACGGGCGACGCGAAGCTCACGCACGGCTACCGGCTGCCCGCGAAGTTCGTGATCCACACGGTGGGCCCGGTATGGCACGGCGGTGCGCGCGGCGAGCCCGAGCTGCTCGCGTCGTGCTACCGGCGCTCGCTCGAGGTGGCGGCCGGTGCCGGTTGCGTGTCGCTTGCGTTTCCCGCGATCAGTTGCGGCGTGTATCGCTTCCCGCCCGACGATGCGACTGCGATCGCGGTGCGCACGGTGGTCGACGCGCTGGCCGGCGCGAAATTCGAGCGCATCGTGTTCGCGTGCTTTTCCGACGCGATGCTCGAGCTTTATCGCGCGGAGCTTGCGCGGTTTTGACGGGTACGTCGAGCGCTGTCGTCGACGCGACCTTCTTCGTTCCCGCGGTGCCCGCCGTTCGTTGCGGCGTGAACGATTCCGGCCCGTTTGTCTTGCCGGATGCCTTCGCCGGCGACCGGCAGCGACGCCCGCAACGCGACATTCATCGCAGCTTTTCGCCGCGGTCCCGATCGGTCGAATCGATCCGCTCGATGCGTCGCGCGCTTTCTCAAGCCCCGCCTTCGAACCCCGCCTGCCGCCACGCCTCGAACACGACCACGGCGACCGTATTCGACAGGTTGAGGCTGCGATTGCCCGGGCGCATCGGCAGCCGCACGCGCTGCTCGGGCGGAAAGCGCTCGACGAGCTCGGGCGCGAGCCCGCGCGTTTCCGCGCCGAACACGAACCAGTCTCCCGGCTCGAACGCGCGATCGTGAAAGCGTCCCGAGCCGCGCGTCGTGAACGCGAACATGTGCGCGGGATCGGGCGCTTCGGCGGCGATGAACGCATCCCAATCTCGATGGACGCGCATCTGCGCATACTCGTGATAGTCGAGTCCCGCGCGGCGCATCTTCGCGTCGTCGAGCGGGAAGCCGAGCGGCTCGATCAGATGCAGCCGCGCGCCGGTGTTGGCGCACAGCCGGATCACGTTGCCGGTGTTCGGCGGAATTTCGGGCTCGACGAGAACGACGTTGAACATGATTCGATTCGATCGGTGAAAAGCGTGTGAATGCGTGTGGGCGGCGCGATGCGGCGCACCGTCAATCCTTCGCGGTGCGCAGCGCGACGAAGTTCGTCACGCGCCGCGCGCCCGCTTCCTTCAGTTTGCGTGCGAGCGCGTCGAGCGTCGCGCCCGACGTCATCACGTCGTCGACGATCCCGACGTGCAGGCCCGCGACCGGGCGCGCGATCTCGAACGCCGCCGCGACGTTCGCGCGCCGTGCGTCGAACGCGAGTCGCGATTGCGGCGCGGTGTCGGCCACGCGCGCGGCGAGCGTCGCGTCGGCGCGCACCTTCAGCACGCGCGCGAGCGGCCGCGCGATCGTCCACGCCTGGTTGTAGCCGCGCTCGACGAGCCGGCGCCGCGCGAGCGGCACGGGCGCGATCACGTCGAGCGGCGGCGCGCCGTCGAGCGCGTCCGCCGCAAGCCGCGCGAGGCGCTCGCCGAATTCGCGGCCGAGCGCGAGCTGCGCGCGGAACTTCAGGTCGACCGCGAGGCTGTCGAGCGGCGCGCGGTAATCGGCGAGCGCGAGCGTCGCGTCGAACGGCGGCGGCGACTCGGCGCACGCGCCGCAGCGGTAGCGGTGACGCATCGCGCCGCCCGGTCCGCGCGCGCCGGGCAGCGGCAGCGCGCAGCGCGGGCAGCGCAGCCGCGCCTCATTCCAATACGCGCTGTCGCAACAGTCGCAAATTGTCCGATGTGACAAATTGCCGCACAGTGCGCAGCGGTTCGGCAGCGCAGCAGCGGAAAAACGTGCCAGGACAATGCACAGGCGCGCCGCCGCCGCCCGTATGCCGCATCGCAATACGGCGGGATTCGCCATGGTTCGGCTCCTGCAACGGGCCGCTTCGCTGAAGGGCGCGAAGCGAGCGAGTATACTTCGGGCTCTTCGCCAGTGTGCCCGACATGTCCCCAGCTCCCGCAAAAACCAGCCGTCCGGCCTATGATCCACGGCGCTTGCGGCGGATCTTCGACCGCCGCGCCGCCGTGTTCGACGCCGTGTCGTTCCTGCCGCGCGAAATCGCGCAGCGGATGCGCGAGCGCCTCGACTACATCAAGGTGAATCCGGCGGGCGTGCTCGATGCGGGCTGCGGCACGGGCGACGACCTGCCGTTGCTGCGCGCGCGCTTTCCGGAGGCGCCCGTGTTCGGCGTCGACGTATCGCGCGCGATGCTCGCGCGCGCGGCCGCGCGCGACACGGCCGAGACGAGCTGGCGCCGGTTTCTGCCGGCGACGCTGTCGAAGGCGCTCGGCCATCGCGGGCCGCGCGTCGCGCAAGCCGATTTCTCCGAGCTGCCGTTCGCGAGCGACGCGTTCGATCTCCTCTGGTCCAACTTCGCGCTGCACTGGCACGCGCGTCCCGATCTCGTGTTCCCCGAATGGCATCGCGTGCTGCGCGTCGACGGGTTGCTGATGTTCAGCACGCTCGGCCCCGACACGCTGCGCGAGCTGCGCGCCGCATGCGCGGAGGCCGCCGCCGCGGCGGGCGATGCGCCCGCGGTCGCCCGCGTGATCGATTTCGTCGACATGCATGATCTCGGCGACATGCTCGTCGAGAGCGGCTTCGAGATTCCGGTGATGGACCAGGAGACGCTGACCGTCACCTACAAGTCGCCCGATTCGCTGCTTGCGGACGTGCGTCGCCTGGGCGCGTATCCGTTCGGGCGCGACGCGTCGGGGCATGCGTCGCGCCGTCTGCGCGCGGCGCTCCATGACGCGCTCGAAGCGCGCCGGCGCGACGACGGCACGATTCCGCTGACGTTCGAAGTGATCTACGGGCACGCCTGGAAGGCGGCACCGCGCATGACCGCGGAAGGCTTCAGCATCGTGCGCGTGCAGGACATCGGCAGAGGGTGGCCGAAGCGTTCGTGACGCGGTAAAGACGGGTTTCGTTATGCCGGAAATTAACGGCCGCGGGAGGCTGGAAAAAGCCTCCTGAAATGGCCGGGAAGCTTGTCGCGCTTGGCTTGCCGGGCGATGGCCGTTTGCTTGTGGATGACTTTGAACCCGCCTATAATGCGACAGTTTGTCGTCCTGGGGGTCCTCACAATACAGGACGGCCGGCCCGACGAGGGCAAGCATCAGACGCCATTCGCGAGAGGCAGCGATGGAAGCAGCGAACGGTTTGCATGACGCCGAACCGGTCCTCGCGGACTGGCTGATGAAGCGCAACTGTTCGGTGTCGCCGCGTCAATTCGTGGCGTTCTACGTTTCGCTCGCGGCGTTTTCGCTGTTGATCGCGGTCCTGCTGTCGTGGCGCGGAGCCTGGCTCGTGCTGCCTTTCACCGGGATCGAGTTGCTGGCGGTGGGCGTCGCGTTCGCAGTCTATGCGCGCCATGCAGTCGATTACGAACGCATCCGGCTGTATCCTCACCGGCTCGTCATCGAGCGGATGAGCGCGGAGCGGCTGACGCAGATCGAATTGAACCCGCGCTGGGTGCGGGTCGAGCCGGGTGCGTCGCCGCGCGATCCAATCAAGTTGGTGTCGCGCGGAGAGGCCGTCGTGGTCGGGCAGCACCTCGCGCAATACCGGCGCGCGCAGTTCGCGCGCGAGCTGCGCGCTTCGCTGTCGCGCTGCGGCTGAACGGGGTGGCCGGCGTGAAGCGGGCGGCCGGCGACGGGGGAGGGTTTGAATGGAAATTTTGGGTAAGGAAGCTATGAAAACAATCAAGCGAGCCCTCACGGGCGTGCTGGCATGCAGCGGGTTGCTCTTGTCCGGCGCCGCTCTGGCGGTCGGCGACAGCCCGGGCGGCCCCCGCGTCAACGAGATCAACCTCCAGGCGCCCGTGACGAAGATCGCCGAGGAGCTCTACGACCTCCACACGATGATGCTGATCCTCTGCACGGTGATCTTCGTCGGCGTGTTCGGCGTGATGTTCTATTCGATCTTCGCGCACCGTAAGTCAAAAGGCCACAAGGCCGCCAATTTCCACGAAAGCACCACCGTCGAAATCATCTGGACGATCGTGCCGTTCATCATCGTCGTGCTGATGGCGCTGCCCGCCACGAAGGCCGTCGTCGCGATGAAGGACACGACGAACGCCGATCTCACGGTCAAGGTCACCGGCTACCAATGGAAGTGGGGCTACGACTACGTGAAGGGACCGGGCGAAGGCATCAGCTTCCTGTCGACGCTGTCGACGCCGCGCAGCGAAGTCAACGGCCAGCAGCCGATCAGCGACACCTATCTGCAGGAAGTCGACCACCCGCTCGTCGTGCCGGTCAACAAGAAGATCCGCGTCATCACGACCGCGAACGACGTCGTCCACTCGTGGTACGTCCCGGCGTTCGGCGTCAAGCAGGACGCGATCCCGGGCTTCGTCCGCGACACCTGGTTCAAGGCGGAGAAGACGGGCACCTACCGCGGCTTCTGCACGGAGCTCTGCGGCAAGGAGCACGCGTACATGCCGGTCGTCGTCGAAGTGCTGTCGGACGACGACTACGCGAAGTGGGTGAGCGCGCAGAAGGCGAAGCTCGCGGCCGGCGCGGTCGATCCGAACAAGGTGTATACGCGCGCCGAACTGATGGCGCACGGCGAAGAAGTCTACAAGGCGAACTGCGCGGCCTGCCACCAGCCGAACGGCAAGGGCGTCGGCGCATTCCCGGCGCTCGACGGCGGCAAGATCGTCAACGGCCCGATCGCCGGCCACCTCGAGCAGGTGCTGAAGGGCAAGGGCGCGATGCCGTCGTGGGCGTCGCTGTCGGATCTCGACATCGCGTCGGTGATCACGTACGAACGCAATTCGTGGGGCAACCACAAGGGCGACTCGCTGCAGCCGAAGCAGGTGGCCGACGCGCGCAACGGCAAGCTGCCGGAAGACGTCGCGCAGCAGGCGGGCGACACGGCGGCGCCGGCGGCGGAAGCCTCGGGCGCGGCCGCCCAGGCGCAGGCGCTGCCGGCGGAGATCTATTTCGAGACGGGCAAGAGCGAACTGCCGGCCGACGCGAAGGACGCGATCGCCGCAGCGGCTGAATACGTGAAAGCGCATCCGGACGCGAAGCTCGCGCTGTCGGGCTTCACCGACAAGACGGGTTCGGCCGGCGCGAACGCCGAACTGGCCAAGCGCCGCGCACAAGCCGTGCGCGATGCGCTGAAGGCCGCGGGCATCGCGGAAGAGCGCATCATTCTGAAGAAGCCGGAAACGATCACGGGCGGGGCTGACGCGAAGGAAGCCCGGCGGGTCGAGATCGGGCCGGCGGCTTGACGTGTCGCTGTGTTTGTCGACGTATTCGCATTAGGAGATTCTCATGTCTAGCATCGGGCACGACGTAGCCGCGGGCCACGCGCACGACGACCACGCGCACGAAACCCCGCACGGCTGGCGGCGCTGGCTGTTCGCCACCAACCACAAGGATATCGGTACGCTGTACCTGCTGTTCTCGTTCATCATGTTCCTGTCGGGCGGCGTGATGGCGCTCGCGATTCGCGCCGAGCTGTTCGAACCGGGCCTGCAGATCATGCGGCCCGAGTTCTTCAACCAGCTGACGACGATGCACGGCCTCATCATGGTGTTCGGCGCGATCATGCCGGCCTTCGTCGGCTTCGCGAACTGGATGATTCCGCTGCAGATCGGCGCATCGGACATGGCGTTCGCGCGGATGAACAACTTCAGCTTCTGGCTGCTGCCCGTCGCGGCGGTGCTGCTCGTCGGCTCGTTCTTCGCGCCGGGCGGCGCGACGGCCGCGGGCTGGACGCTGTACGCGCCGCTGTCGACGCAGATGGGCCCGGGCATGGATTTCGCGATCTTCGCGGTGCACATCATGGGCGCGTCGTCGATCATGGGCGGGATCAACATCGTCGTGACGGTCCTGAACATGCGCGCGCCGGGCATGACGCTGATGAAGATGCCGATGTTCGCGTGGACGTGGCTCATCACCGCATACCTGCTGATCGCGGTGATGCCGGTTCTGGCGGGCGCGATCACGATGGTGCTGTTCGACCGCCACTTCGGCACGTCGTTCTTCAACGCGGCGGGCGGCGGCGATCCGGTGATGTACCAGCACATCTTCTGGTTCTTCGGGCACCCCGAGGTGTACATCATGATTCTGCCGGCGTTCGGGATCGTGTCGCAGGTGATCCCGGCGTTCTCGCGCAAGCCGCTGTTCGGCTATAGCTCGATGGTGTACGCGACGGCGTCGATCGCGATCCTGTCGTTCATGGTCTGGGCGCACCATATGTTCGCGACCGGCATGCCGGTCACGGGCCAGCTGTTCTTCATGTACGCGACGATGCTGATCGCGGTGCCGACGGGCGTGAAGGTGTTCAACTGGACGGCCACGATGTGGCGCGGCTCGCTGACGTTCGAGACGCCGATGCTGTTCGCGATCGGCTTCCTGTTCGTGTTCACGATGGGCGGCTTCACGGGCCTGATGCTCGCGATGGCGCCGCTCGACATCCAGTACCACGGCACGTACTTCGTCGTCGCGCACTTCCATTACGTGCTCGTCGCGGGTTCGCTGTTCGCCCTCTTCGCCGGGTGGTACTACTGGGCGCCGAAGTGGACGGGCTGGATGTACAACGAGACGCGCGGGAAGATCCACTTCTGGTCGTCGATGATCTTCTTCAACATCACGTTCTTCCCGATGCACTTCGTCGGCCTCGCGGGCATGCCGCGACGCTATGCGGACTACCCGGCGCAGTTCACCGACTTCAACCAGCTCGCGACGATCGGCGCATTCGGCTTCGGCCTCGCGCAGGTGTATTTCCTGTTCGCGGTCGTGCTGCCCGCGTATCGCGGCGGCGGCGATCTCGAGCGGGCTTCCGACAAGCCGTGGGACGGCGCGACGGGCCTCGAATGGACGGTGCCGAGCCCGGCTCCGTTCCACACGTTCGAGCACCCGCCGACGGTCGAGTAACGGTTTGCCTATGTTCGCCGCCCGCGTCGTGCGACGCGGGCGGCGGAGCCCCAATCGAAAAAATTTCGCATGACCCGGAATTCACAAAAAAGACGAACGCCCGACGAGATTCGCGCGGGCAACAAGCGGCTGCTTTTGATCCTGCTCATCGTCGTCGCCGTTTTCTTTGTGGGTGCCGTCGTCCGGCAGTGGATTGCGTCCACGTCCTGACGCAGTATTGAGGAAGTCCTGATGTCGAAGTCCGAGGCGAACGTCGATCGCGCGTTCAACCGGTCGATGCTCGTGAAGCTCGTCGTCGTGGCGGGGCTGATGTTCGGCTTTGGCTTCGCGCTGGTGCCGATGTACCGCGCGATCTGCCAGATCACCGGCATCAACAACCTGCTGCAGCGCGACGTCAGCGAGCGCGAGGCGAAGAACACGCAGATCGATTACACCCGGACGGTGTCGATCGAGCTCGACGCGAACGCGCGCGGGCCGCTCGGTTTCAAGCCGAAGCGCAACAGCATCGACGTGCATCCGGGCGAATTGACGACGGTCGTCTACGAAGTGACGAACGGGCAGGGCAGAACGGTGGTCGCGCAGGCGATCCCGAGCTACGCGCCGAAGCAGGCCACCGAGTTCTTCAAGAAGATCGAGTGCTTCTGCTTCACGCAACAGACGCTCACGGCGAACGAGACGCGCGACATGCCGGTCGTGTTCGTGATCGATCCGAAGCTGCCGAACGACGTGAAGACGATCACGCTGTCGTACACGTTTTTCGAGCTGAACACGCCCGCGCCCGCTGCGCGTGGCGCCGCGGGGCAGACGGGCGGCGCCGCGGCGAAGCCCGCCGCCTGACACAGGAGAGGGCGACGATGATGAGCGGATCGGGTAACAAGAGTACGTTCTTGCAGACGATGAAGGCGGTACTGTGGTCGTTCTTCGGCGTGCGCAAGCGGCGCGATCTCGAAGCGGACGCGACGCAGCTCAACCCGCTGCACGTACTGATCGCCGCGCTGATCGGCGCGGCGCTCTTCGTCGGCGTGCTGATCCTGATCGTGCGCGCGGTGGTGGGGTAGCGGATACGGATTGGGCGGGCGCGCGGCTTCGCGAGCCCGCGAGCAGAAGGTGAGGCGGCGCCGCGCGCGCCGCGAGAGAGAAATAAGCCGGATCGTTCCGGAACAAATTGGACTGAAGCGGAGAATCAAGCATGACCGGTCAAAACGAGAGCCCGTACTATTTCGTGCCGCATCCGTCGCAGCACCCGATCAGCGCGGCCGTCGGCCTGCTGGTCATGCTCGGCTCGTTTGCGCTGTGGGTCAACGGCGAGCCGTGGGCGCCCTACACGGCGCTCGTCGGCCTGCTGTGGCTTCTGTTCGTGCTGTATCACTGGTT